>JBOHER010000369.1:0-11851 GCA_050701115.1 Haloechinothrix sp.
CCCGGGTCGGCCCATGCTGTGCAGGTTCTCGGTGTCGCCGTACGCCCCCTTGGGGTCTTCGAGGGCGCGCACGGGGAAGGACTGGTTGACCCAGAACGGCCTCCACAGCGTCACGACGATGGGCTCCTTGGCGGCCGAGGCCTTCTTCAGCTCGGTGATCATCGCGGTCGTGGATGACTGCACCAACTTGAAGTCCTTGTCGAGGCCGTACTTGGGGAAAGCGCTCTCCTTCGTGAGCTTCGTCAGGCCCGCGCCCGGCTCGATGCCGACGACCTTGCCACCGAGCTCGTTCGCGTGGCTCGGCAGCTCATCGATGGACTTGATGTCCGAGTACTCGGGCACGGCGAGGTAGAGCGCGGCGTCTTCGTAGTAGGTTCCGAGGTCTTCGAGCTTGTCGCCGTACTTGTCCATGTAGGACTTGTGCGTGCGTTCCGGCCAGGTGGACGAGAAGATGTCGATGTCTCCGTTGGCGACTCCCGCGAAGACCGGGGCGTTGTCGCTGAGCTCCTTGATCTCGACGGTGTAGCCGTTGTCTTCCAGGATGTTCTTGAGCAGGTGCGCCGTGCCCGTCTGGTCGGTCCAGCCTGGGACTGCGCCAATCGAGATGGTCTTGTCGTCCTCGCCGCTGCCGGTGCCGCTGCAACCGGCAGCCACCATGGCCAGCGCGGTGACGGCCAGGCCGATTCGGGTCAGGTGTCGCTTCGCCATTTGTCGTTCCTCTCAAAGTTCCGCGAAGTCATCGCACGCTAGGCGCCGATCTTGGTGTGGATGTCAGCTGATATGGCCGATTCCTCCTGTTCGGTCTCGTCGTCCGCTGAATCCCCCTCGACCGGCTGCCGTCGCGTGCGTCGCCAGAGACGGAACCGACTGCCGCCGTTGCCATGTCCGATGGAGGCCGTGACGCGATCCAGGTAGATGGCCAGCACCACGACGGAAAGCCCTGCCTCGAACCCCAGGCCGAGGTTCAGGGTCGCGATGGCCTCAGTCACTGCACCACCGAGTCCCTCGGCCCCGACCAGACCCGCGATCACGGCCATCGAGAGGGCCAGCATGATCACCTGGTTGATGCCGGCCATGATGGTCGGTAGCGCGAGTGGCAGCTGTACGCCGAACAGGGTCTGCCGGGGCGTCGCGCCGAAGGCGTTGGCTGCCTCCACGGTCTCCGCGTCCACGTTTCTGATGCCCAGTTCGGTCAGCCGGACGCCCGGCGGGAGCGCGAAGATGATCGTCGCGACGACGCCGGGGACGACGCCGATGCTGAACAGCGTGACGACCGGCACGAGCCACACGAACGCGGGCATCGTCTGCATCAGATCCAGAATCGGTTTGAACACGGCACTCGCTCGCCGGCTGCGTGCTGCGAGGATCCCCAAGGGGATCGCGATGAGAACGGCCACCGCGGTGGCGACCACCACCAGTGCCAGAGTCTGCATCGCGGCGTTCCACTGCCCCATGCTGATGACGAGCAGCAGCCCAGGCAGGGCGAAGATGGCGAACCGCCAGCCTCGCACCAGCAGCCCGAGCACGGCGAAGATCACCGCCAGCAGGACCGGGTCCGGAGCCTGGAGCAGCGCGATGAGTCCGTCCACAGCGCCGCCCACGACGTCGGTGACAGCGTCGAAGAACCCGTCCATGTTGTCGGTGAGCCATGTGAAGAATTCCTCGATGGTCCGGCCGACCGGGATACTGGGGACTTCGATCAGTGCAAAGACAGTCATGGCGCGGTCACCTCCATCACGTCCGTGTGTGCGCCGTCGGAAGCGGACGCTTCTCCCACCGAGAGCGGGTCGTCGGCGTCGTGCGTTGCGCGGTTCTGTCCCAGCGCCTGGAGAAGCGTGACCCTGGCGAGCACCCCAGCCACTCGGTTCTCGTCGTCCACCACGGCCAGCGCCTTGGGGGTGTCTGCACTCAACGCGAGCAGGTCGCAGAGGTGCGCGTGCTCGGACACGCTGACCACCTGGTCGTCGACAATGCCGTCGAGGGTCTGCTCCCCCTCGCCCACGGCCGCCACGACAGCCTCTTCGTCGACAGCACCGCACAGCTTCTTCTCGCGGTCGACCACGAAGAGTCGCGCGGTTTGGTGCTCACGCATGAGTTTGTGTACGACTCTGGGTCCTTGCCCAGATCCGACCAGAGCGACCGGAGGCGTCATGGCGGCGCCGGCGGTCAGCACCCGCGTCCGATCGACGTCCTGGACGAACTGGGCGACGTAGTCGTTGGCTGGATCGTTGAGAATCTGTTCGGCCGTGCCGATCTGAACGATCCGGCCGTCGCGCATCATCGCGATTCTGTCCCCGAGGCGCATCGCCTCGTTCAGGTCGTGGGTGATGAAGAGAATGGTCTTGCCCAGCTTGTGCTGGAGCTCGACCAGCTGGTCCTGCATCTCGCGCTTGATGAGGGGATCCAGAGCGCTGAACGCCTCGTCCATCAGCATGATGTCGGTGCCCGCGGCGAGTGCCCTCGCCAGGCCGACGCGTTGCCGCATACCGCCCGACAACTGCCCCGGGAGCGAGTCCTCCCAGCCCTTGAGGCCCACCATGCGCAGGGCTTCCTTCGCCTGGCGCGCGCACTGGTCCTGAGGGATCCCTTGGATGTGCAAGCCGTACGCGGCGTTCGCACCCACCGTGCGGTGCGGAAACAACGCGAAGTGCTGAAAGACCATGCTGACTTTCTCGCGGCGCATGCTTCTCAGCTGCTTGTGGTTCATCGTCACCACGTCGTCGCCGTAGACGCGCAGCTCGCCCGCGGTCGGCTCCCAGAGCCCGTTCACCATGCGGATCAGCGTCGACTTACCCGAGCCCGACAGTCCCATGACGACGAAGATCTCGCCTTCGCGCACCTCGAAGGACGCGTCGATCACGGCTGCGGTGAGGCCGTCCTTGCGCAGGTCCTCTCGGGTGGCGCCTTCGCGCAGACGCGCAACCCCTCGCTCGGGGCGTTTGCCGAAGACCTTGTAGGTGTCATGCGCCACGATCGCGTTCATCGATGGCCTCCCATCACTGGTGTGCGTTCCTCGGCGAAGCGACCGGCCTGCGGATCAGCCATGGGAACCCACCGTCCAGATGTTCATGGCGTTCAGCAGTTCGCGGGGATCCCACACGACCCACTCCTCGGCGAGCAGTCCGTCGGCGAACCGGAGGAAGCTGGCTCCTGTCACGGTGACGACCCGGTCGGTGGGCGGGACCCCCATGAACGACCCGGTGTGCGTGCCGCGGCTGCGCCAGCGGGTCGCCACCATGTCGCCCTGCTCGACGGTCTCCAGGATTTCGATGTCCAGATCGGGGAACGCGGTGCGCGAATTGTCGATGGTTTGGCGCAACGCGTCGAAGTGCTCGTCGCCGGTCTTGGTGTGCCGGACGTAGCCGGGCGCCAGGGTCCGCTCGAAGGCTTCGACGTCTCCTTCTCCCCAGGCGGCTCGCCAGGTGCGAAGGATGAACTCGATGCGGCTCTGTTCCATCGTCAGGCTCCCTTCGACGCGGCGCTGGGTTCAGTCATGAAGGTGGCGTAGGTGCCGTACTGGCCACCCCGGAACAGCAGTGGCTCGCGGTCGTCGGCCTCCATGGACTCGACCGCGCCCACGACCATGAAGTGGTCCCCGACCAGGACCTCGGCCTGCACGCTGCAGTCGATCCAGGCGACGGAGCCAGCCAGGCGCGGTGCCCCCAGAGGCCCGGCGGTGTAGGCGACCGAACTGAACTTCTCCGGCCCCTTGCTGGCCAGCGCACGGCAGACGTCCAGCTGGGTGCTCGAGAGGATGTTGGCGGTGAAGACCTGCCTGCGCCGGATTCGTGGCCAGGTGGAGGAGGTGTTGGCGACGCTGAAGGTCACTATCGGCGGATCGAGGGAGAGGGAATGAAACGATCCGACGATGAAACCGAGGTTGTTGCCGTCCTCCTCGACGCCGGTGATCGCCACCACCCCGGTCGGCAGGCGACCCATCACCTTGCGGTAATGCTCGGAGGTGATCAGTGCGGTCAAGTCGCTCATGGTGCAAGGCTCCGGTGAATCAGGCGACGGGGTTCAGTGCGGCGGGACGGGCGAACCGATGGCCGGGGTGGTCCTCGCGGAGCCGGACCTGCCCGGCGCCGTAGAGCTTCTCCCGCAGCGTGGAGCCCTCGTACTCGCTCCACATGACCCCGCGGCGCTGCAACTCGGGGACAACCAGCTCGATGAAATCGGCGATGTCCTGGTACTTCACCGCGTGGCCGAGGTTGTAGCCGTCGATGCCGGTCTCGTCCATCCAGGCGGTCAGCTCGTCGGCGACCGTGGTGGGTGAGCCGACGATGGTCGGGCCGGTGCCGCCGATGCCGATGAAGTCGGCGATGTCGCGGGGCGTCCAGTCCTTGTCGGGGTCCATCTTCGAGAACAGGTCGACCATGGTCTGCCCGGCGTTGGTCTTGACGTGCTTGAACGGCACGTCGGGGTCGAACTGGGAGAAGTCCAGGCCGGTCCAGCCGCTGTAGCGCGCCATGGCCCCGGAGAAGCTCACCAGCTTCCGGTACGACTCGTACTTCGCGTGCGCGGCGTCGTCGGTCGGCGCGCAGACCACGTTGAGCATCTGCAGCACCTTGACGCTCTCGGGTTCGCGGCCTCCCTCGGCGGCGAGCGTGCGCATCTTGTCAACCTGACGCTTCAGTGCCGATCGGGACGTCGCGTTGACGAACACCGCCTCGGCGCTGGCCGCCGCCAAGGCCTGGCCCTTGCTCGACCCGCCTGCCTGGAAGATCACGGGCGTGCGCTGCGGGGAAGGCTCGCAGAGGAAGAAGCCTGCGACGTCGAAATAGCGGCCGTGGTGCTTGATGTCGTGCACCCGTGCGGGGTCGGCGTACACGCCGGCGGCCCGGTCGCAGACGACAGCGTCGTCCTCCCAGGACCCCTCCCACAGCTTGTAGCACACCTCGAGGTACTCCGCGGCCATGTCGTAGCGCTCGTCGTGCGGCGTCTGCTGGCCGGTACCGAGGTTGCGCGCAGCGCTGTCGGAGTAGGAGGTAACGAGGTTCCAGCCGACCCGGCCGCCGGTGAGGTGGTCCAGCGTGCTGAATCGGCGAGCGAGGGCGTAGGGGTGCTCGTAGGAGGTCGACCCGGTCAGGCCGAAGCCCAGGTTCTCGGTGACGCCGGCCATGGCCGAGACCACCAGGAAGGGATCGTTCGCCGGGATCTGCGCCGCATCGGCCAGCGCCCCGTCCGCCTTGCCCTCGTACACGTCGTGGTAGCCGACGTTGTCGGCGAAGAAGATCCCGTCGAACCGGGCCTGCTCGAGGAGCTTGGCGTAGTCGGTCCAGTAGCGCAGGTCCTTGTACCGGACGCCCTGGTCCTGCTCATGCCGCCACAGGCCTGCCGACAGGTGGGCCGGGCCCTGGAAATCAAATGCGAGGAGTCGCATCCGCTTCGCCGTCATCCTCACTCCGTTCACTAGATGAACGCCGTACTCATTGTGTGAACACAGTAGAGTGACGTCGGCCATGCCGTCAAGAGGCGGCTTCGACGAATTCGGACCCGTCGATCGGCTCTGGGCGGTCACCGAGAACGCTGCAATGAGGTCCCGCCGCCGACCCAGCAGCCTGTGTGATGTGGGTCATACAAGCTAATTAGTTACGTTGAGGTAACTGGTTACCGTTGGTGAGTATTGGGTTCTACCACCAAGATCTCAACGAAGGAGATGCTCACAGTGGACTCCACCACCACGCTCGCCGTCGCCGGAAAGTACCTCGACGCGGTGTCCGCAAAGGACTTCGCCACAGTGGCCGGCCTGTTCGCCGAGGACATCGTCGGGCACCAGCCCGGCGACAACAGACTGTCGGGCACCCATCGGGGCCGCGCGGCGGTCAACGAGATGCTTGGCGCCATGATGGCCATCAGCGAGGAAACGCTCGAGCTCGCGACGACCGGCGCACCGCTGGTGAACGACAACATGGTCGCGGTTCCCGTCCAGTTCTCGGCGCAGCGCGACGGTGCCACGCTCGGCCAGGACGGCGTCGACGTGTTGCGGATCGACGTCGGCCGGATCGCCGAGGTCTGGCTCTTCTCCAGCGACCCGCACGCCGAGGACACCTTCTGGGGCGCCCGCTGACGAGGTCCGGACGTGCAGGTAGAGGCTATACTCACTCCCGGTAACCAATCCCGCGCCGACATCTCCAACGAGCGGATGATCATGACCCAACACCCGAAATTCACCGTGCTCACCGCGACCTGTCCCTCCCGCACATCGCTGGCCCGCATCGCCAACAAGTGGACAGCGATGGTGGTGATCGCGCTCAGTGACGGCCGGATGCGCTTCGGCGACCTGCGCACCGTGATCGACGGAATCAGCGGGAAAGTCCTCACCGAGACACTGCGAGACCTGCAACGCGACGGCCTCGTCGCACGCCACGCCTACGCGGAAATGCCGCCCAGGGTCGAATACGAGCTGACCGCCCTCGGGCGCACACTGCACGCACCTTTGCAGGCACTGGGCCGCTGGGCCGAAGAACACATCGAAGAGGTGCTCGCCGCGCGCGAGACCTACGACGTCGGTAACTAACCTCATGTGGTTGAGCATCGCCTTGCTTGCGCCGTAGAAACCGATGCCCGGAGCCGACCGGATTCCCGCAACCGACGAAACATTGACGACGGCACCGCCGTGGTCAGACATCCACTTGCCCAACGCGATGGCCTGAAGCGACTCAGAATCCCGCTCGGATCTGTCCGTCCCATCGGTGCCATCACCTGCTATCGAAATGGGCAATTCTCCGAGCAGGACGTCGATCTAGCCGAGGCGATCAGTGCCCAGGCGGCCGCAGCCGTGATGTCCATACTCGGAAGCGATATCGCCCCGGTGATCGACCAGCTGCTCGAATCCACCGACACGGAGACCGTCGAGCGACTGCTGACGGCCTCGGCTGGGTCCCTGGGCCCACCCATATCTTCGCCATAAGAATCCATGTCTCGGCACCGGCGAACAGGGGTCACGCGCGGCGAGCCCGGGCGCGTTCTGGTCAGCGGCGACCTGGACGACCTCTTGTTCGTCCCCACTCCCCGCTGGTTCGCCCCCCGCGGACGATGAGGTCGCGGCGCGGATCGCTGTTCGTCCATCGAAACACCCTTCGTCAGCGCCTCTGACGCATCGAAGAACTCACCGGCCCTGACGAGTTCGAGAACTGGCTGACCGCCGGGCTCGCCGCACGGATGATCGAGCAGAGCAGAGTAGAACTCGCTCAAACTCGACCTGACGAGGCCCCGCGATGTCCCCGAGGGGTGGTGAGCGCAGGCGAATTCTGCTGCTCCTTGCCAGATCACTGCGTCCTGTCACACGCAACGACGCGGGGTGCGGCGCGGTCGTGACCAGGTCCCGACCCCTGGTTCCGGGCGGGTTCTAGGGAACAGCGGGGGCTCGACCCGGCTGCGGTCGACGCCGTCGAAGACGCTGCGGCCGACAACGTGCATCGGCTCGTCGACCACCGCCGCCTTTAGCTCGGGGCAATCGGCGGTCAGTGCAGCAGGCGTTCCCTGTGCTGCAGGACGACCGTCCGGCGCGGGTCGACGGCCGACAGCAGCGCGCAGAGCCGGTCGACCACCTCGAGGTCGTCGGCGCCGCTGGAGGTCTCCCAGAACGCCCACAGCGCGTCGATCCGGCCGCTCCGCAGGGCCAGCGCCCGCATGGTGGCCACCAGCGCCTCCCGCTCCTCGCAGATAGCGGGTGCCTCGGAGTCGGGCAGCGGGCCGTGCAGCTCGTCGAGCAACGTCCCGACGTGTGCATGACGCAATGCTGATCGCGCTCGCACGAAGTCCGCATCGACCTCGGCACCGATCCGGTACGGCTTGGTGCGCACGACATCCGCGCCCAGCTGGGCCCGCAGCCGGTGGATCTCCGCGCGCACGGTCACCGGGTTGCCCGCTTCGCCGTAGAGCTGCAACGCCAGCCGTTCGGCGCTCAGCCCGCTGGGATGCAGGGCGAGCAGCGCGAGGATCCCGGCGTGCCGCCGCACGGCCTACGCGTCGGGCTCGTGGGGATCACTTGTCCGTGCCCGAGAGCTACTGGCCAGCGCGTACGCACGAACGGGCGAACACCGCCTCGCAGTCCGCCTATTCGCCCTGGCGGGGACCTCGAAGAAGGCCACCCAAGTGGCGGCAGCCAACCCCGATGAGTATCTCGACGTTCGATTATGTCTGGCGCACCCTGCGTACTGGGTGAACGCGGTCGCCTACAGCATCATCGCCGAACAGGCCGACCTGCTCCCCGACGATCAAGTTGCCGACATCAGCGCTGCCGCGCTGAACATTCTCGATGAGGCCCGGAACGGAACTCTCCAAGACTCACCGCTCCTCAGCCCCTCGGTGAAACTCAACGCCGTGAAAGTCTTGGCTTCGCTGGCCGAGCGCATGCCGCAGGAACATGCCCGGCGCCTACTCGAACACATGCAACCGTGGGTGCCGCGCGAACCCAACCACTACCGACACACAGACGACGACCACGTCCGCGCCTGCGTCGGAATCGCGACAACCAACTCGGACCTACGTGCAGAAGCCATCGATCAACTTATGGGCCTTCTCGACGCGGCCGACTCGGGGGTCTCGGCCCGCGTCGAACGCGAGGCACGCGAACTCGTCCAGGAACATCCTGACCTGGTTCGCGACCAGCTGGTGCCGATGACCGCGCGCGGGAACAGACACGCCGCACAACTACTGAGGGCGATCAGCGACGCGCCTTCGGCGGAGGAGCAAGCGTCGGCCGCTGAGGCTGCGGCCCGGCTACGCACGCCCCTACCAGCACCGCGCAGCAGGTCGACCTCGGCACTGGCGCTCAGGACGATGCGCAACTTTCGTTGCCACTGGACTCCGCAGAGCGGCGCGAGCTGGCGCATCTACAGCTGGAACACGCCCGGTCACCATACGAACCGTCCGCCAACAAAGCCGAGTACTACGGTGCGGCCAGGATCCTCGCCCATGATCTTGACGATGTCGACGCGCTCTTCCAAGAAGCCATCGAGCTGGCTTCTGACAGGTCCGGCTCGCTCGGAGACGTCACGTTCGGGCTCGACACTCACCCGTTGAGCACCTTCCGCGTCTCCGGCATGACCATGGACCTGCGGCCTCACGCGCTCTTCCTCGCCGCTGCTGTTGTGCGATCGGAAGATCAGCAAGGCCAAGTGCGCCAGCTCGCCTACACGATGATTGGTTCCAGCACCGCTGCTGACCGGCAGATCACGAGCGCTCTCGGGGTCATCGACGCGACGCCCGACCATGACATTCCGTTCCTAGCCACTCAGCAGTATTGGCCACTGCGAGCCCTCGCCTGGGCCCGCAGCAGCACGTCCCCGGCTGATATCGGTCGCCTCCTCGCCGACGACCGCGATCCCCGCGTTCGGCGCCCGCTGGCGGAGGCTGTCTCGACCTCACCGTCAAACCCGGCCGCACCTGAAATCCGGCAGGTACGAGGATGACGGCATCAGCATGGTCGGGTGACCGTGGGGACGTCGCTGTGCAGGCGGTACGAGTCAGGAAGCTCGTACAACGAACAGGGAATCGATCTTGGTGGCTACTTCGCCGTTGCGGATGCGTCACCATTGCCATCGACGACTCGTCGTCACGATGGCATGGTGTCGCGTGGTTACGCTGTTGAGTTCGGCCAGTGGTTCTTCTTTCCAGACCTGGAACCAGCGGTGGCGTTCGGCCGTGCGGCGCGCATGTCCGCCGATTGTCACGCCTACGGCGTCCACGCTGCGGCACGCGTGCTGCAGTTCTGCGACGCCCATCGGTGCGACGAGATGGTTCTGCTTGTTGACTCCAGCCGTGACGGGCAGGTTGATCGCCACGATGACGCACATCGGCGAGGTGGGTGACGGTCGTGTCGGTGGTGGTCATCGCGATCGTGTCTCCTTCCTGGCCGTGGGCGATCACTCGGTCGTTCCGGAGTATCCGGCGCTGCGTGGGCAGGTGGGGTGGTGTGAGGGGTCGCCGTCGCATTCGGGCAGGCGGGCGGTGTTCCAGCGGGGTGTCGAGTTCGGCACCGAGGTCGGCCAGTGTCGCGACGAGCGGTAGACCGGCGATATTTGAGTGTGCGGTATTCCGCAGTCGGTCACCAACGGCGCGGGCTGGCATGCTGGGCGTGCCGCCGCCGACCGCGCGGACCTCACTGTCGAGCGGCAGGCGGTGAGCGCCTGACGCGTTATCTCGCGTCGGTACGAACGTTTTCCCACCGGGTGGCGTAGACGTCGGTGCGAGCGGCGAACAAGGCCGCGAAGAGATCAAGCTTCGCCGCCGGCGCCGACCGCCGATCGACCGGACCGGGAGTAGCTTCGAAGAAACCGGTCTGCACCGGGCCGGGTGGCGCCGCCTGCTTGGGCGTCAGCTCCAGCAGGCGCAACAACCGCGCGTTCTCCGCACGCAACTGCGCGGTCACAGCGCGGAGACCCGCGAGTTCCTCCGCGAGCCCCGCGACCTTCGCTGACTGGAGATCGTCTTCCACGGAACCCACCGTAGATCTGATGCTCAGATGCCGGCTCGGTCGAGGCGCTCGATGAGGCTGGGTTTGCGCGCGTGCGTTTGCCGCAGTGCGATGGTGCGCAACGTGAAAGTGTCGTAGCGGTCCTCGCGTTCGGCGAGTGCTTGGAGATCGGTGAGTAGCGTGACGGCGGCGTCGTATTCGGCCGGTTTCCGGGTGTCGATCAGCGCGTCGACGCGCGCCCACGCGGCGTCTTCCTCGTCGGCCAGTTCTTCCAGCCGTCGTTCGCGGGCCTGGGTGTGCGCCTGCTCCCGGCGTGCCTCGTCCTCCGCGCGCTGGGCAGCCAGCCGACGCTGTCGGTCGGCTCGTCGGCGTGCCGCGTCGTCGAGCAGGTCGGCCACGGTCCGGCGGGTTGGGACGGGAATGGTCGGGGCGGTGTCGCCGCGGTAACGGCGCAGCAGTTCCATCCGCACCCGCGCGGCCTCACCCTGGACGACCCGCGCCAGGAGCCGGTTCTTCTCGGCGGCCGGCAGGTGGGCCACCCAGTCGGCGAGGTCGCTGGGATCGTCGTCGATCTCCTCGAGCGGTGGAGAAGTTTGGGCGGCGATCGTGAGCAGGTCGTTGTCCTGGCGGAGGAAGTCGGCCAGCGCCCGCTGTGCCGCGGTGAGCGTGCCCAGCCCAGGCGGAACGGGTGGTTCGAGATCGTCGTCGGCGTCGCGGTCGAAGACGGCCTCGTCACACTCCCAGGCGCCGTAAGCGGCCAACCAGGCGAGGTAGAGCGGCCGGAGATCACCGGCGGCGAGCTCGGCACGAACTCCGACGATCGCCGACAGCAACGCCTCGGCGTCGTAGTCGAAATCAAGCTCACCGGCGTGGCCATCGCTGGTGAAGTCGAGCACGATGAATTCGTCCGTGCCCCAGGCACTCACCTGGTCGTCGACGCGGTACTCCTCGACGACATCGGGATCGAGCAGATCACAGGGCAGGCGGAACATCACCCGGTGCGTACCCCAGTTGGCCACATACAGGTGCGCGTCGTAATAGCGCTCCATCAACAGGTTCGGATTGCCCTTGAAATCGCCCCAGTGGTACTCGTTCACGAAACTGGTGGCAGTGATCCTCGCCCGGGTGGACAGCGACCGAACTTTGGCCTGCTCGTCATCGTCCAGCGGCCGGTCGATCGCCAGGAATTCATAGTACTGGTACTCGCTCACTACCCATCCACTCAATCGGCCTCGTCGACCTGGTCGGAGGCCGCAACATATCAGGACCAGCGTGCAGATCTTGAGTTTCGCAGTTTGAGAGCCTCGGCGAGGGTCGGCCGGTTCCGGCGACGTGCTGGGCTGTTTGGGTGATGATGATCTCGGGCGGCGTGTCGTGATCATGCTGCCGTAGAACGTGAAGAAGCATCGGCGGGTGTGATCACTGTCC
>JBOHER010000370.1:0-5704 GCA_050701115.1 Haloechinothrix sp.
GATCAGCTGCGCCCGCGCCCCCGGTCAGGCCACGAAGGCCCGGACCTGCGCAGAGATGGTCTCGTCGCACGGCGACCACCAGGTGCCGTAGTCAAACCGATCCTGGAGTCTCGTCGCCGTCGTTGAGCGTGGTGAGGAACTCCGACCCCGGCAGCATCTCAGCACAGGGCGGGTCGAGCAGGGAACACAAGCCTGCCGTTTCCGTGCCGTGGTTGGGGCCTGCCAAGGAGACCCAGTCGTCGACCTTCTCGGTGCCGCCAGCGAACTTGACGAACCAGCGGGAGTTGAGCCCGCCCATGGAGTGGGCAGTGAAGTCGGCGAGCATGCCGGTCCAGTTGGTACTGCTTCCGTTGTAGCCGTGCACGAACACCCGAACACGCTCGACTACCGGCTGCACCGGGTCGCGGAGATCACCGGCCTCGAGGTGACCGAGCCGGACGGGATCCGGGTGCTTGCCGCCGCACTGACGGCCGACGACGTGCGGCGTGGGGACGCCTACGAGTTGGCCGATTCAGGCGGCGAGTTGGCCGATTCAGGCGGCGAGTTGGCCGACAGGACTTGCGTTTGTGTGCGCGGATCGCGGTTTCGCGTACCCGAATGTCGGACACCCGTACCCGAATGTCGGACACCCGTACGCAGAGCGCGGACACACCCTCTGCTCACCAGCCCCGCTCGCGCCATTCACCGAGCTTGGGCCGCTCCGTGCCGATCGTGGAGTCGTCGCCGTGACCGGGGTAGAACCAGGTGTCGTCGGGCAGCACGTTGAAGAGCCGCTCCTCGACGTCGTTGATCAGCGAGGTGAAGGCCTCCGGCGACCAGGTTTTCCCGACGCCGCCGGGGAACAGCGAGTCGCCGGTGAACAGTTGCGGGTGGCCGCCAGGATCCCGGTAGAGCAGCGCGATCGAGCCCGGGGTGTGCCCGCGCAAGTGGATCACCTCGAGCTCGCAGTCACCGACCGACACGGTGTCGCCGTGCTCGAGCAGGAAGTCCGGCGGCACGGGCAGCGGGCCGGCATCGGCCGAGTGCGCCGCGGTATTGGACCCGTTGGCGCCCGCTACCGCGCCGAGTGCCTGCCAGTGATCACCATGCTGGTGCGTGGTGACGATCGTGCGGAGCGTCGGGCGATCCTGTCCATACCCGATCAGATCCGAGATCCGCTCGGGTTCGTTGGCCGCATCGATCAACAACGCTTCGCCGCTGCGCCTGCAGACCAGCAGGTAGGTGTTGTTGTCCATCGGGCCGACCGACAGTTTGGTGATGGTGAGCGCGTCCAGCGTGCGGCGCGTGGCGTCTCCGCCCGGCTCGACGTGACCGGTGTACTCGTCAACGATGTGCACGGCCACCACATTAGGGCCAGGGTCACTTCCGGCTCCACCCGTGTCGGCGTGACCCCACCACGACACGTACGGTCGTCGGAAAATCCGCCGCCGCCGACCGTTGGGATGCCGTGCCTAGCAGCCCCGTGCCCCGTACGCCGGGACGCAGCGCCACGCCTGCGCAACGCACGGTGAACTGGGATCTCATCCGGGTGATCGCGGTACTCGGCGTGATCGTCGGCCACATCACCTATCGCGGCGTGCGGAACCACCCCGAACTCGCCGGGTACCCCTTCGAGTTCGGTGCGCAGTTCGGTGCCGCGACGCTGCTTGCGGTGTCCGGGTACTTCGTGTGCGTCACGATCCGGAAGGGCGACCGGGCCACCTGGTACCGGAGCCGGTTGGCGCGCATCCTGCCCGCGTATCTCGTCGCCGCCGCGGTCACCTATGTCCTCACCCGGTATGCGGTGCTGTCCTTCAACGGATGGCAGGCAGAGCCCGGCCTGTTCGGCGCGCTGTTCGGCGACCCCGTCCGGCCGCAGACCGTCGAGGCTGCCGGGCCTGCGGACTGGTACCTGCCCGGCACAAGTGACCTGCTGGCCAATCTGACGCTGACGTTCGGCTGGAGTGCGGAACTGCGGATGCTGGACGGGTCGTACTGGACCCTTCCCGTGCAGGTCATGGCGTTCACGGCGGCCGCGGCGCTGTGGCCGACCCGCTGGCGCGGCGGCAAGCACATCACCGCGCTGGTGTGGGGTCTGCTGGTGCTCCCGTTCGTGGCCCGGCTGTTCATCCTGCTGCCCGAGGAGTATCTCGGTGCGGTGTCCACGGGGTATTCGGCGACCGGCTTGTGGCGGGCCTACCTGTTCGCCATCGGTGTGGCCATCTGGCTGTGGTCCCGCGACCGGATCTCGACCGCGCAGCTGTCCGGATTGGCGACCTGCGCCGTCGGCGCGCACGCCCTGGACTCCGAGCACAATCTGACCTCGGCACTCGGATACGCGGTGATGCTGTGCCTGATCTGCGCCGCGGCCAAGGGCCCCGACTGGGACACTCCACTACTGACGGCGTTACGTCGCCCGATCGCCTGGCTCGCGGGCATCAGCTTCGGCGTGTACCTGGTACACCAGCATCTGGGTTACCTGCTCGCCCGGGTGCTCGTCGATGCCGGTGTGCCCGCCGTGCCGCGGATGGTGCTCATCACCGTGGCGGCGGTTGTGGCAGGCTGGTTGTTGACGGAGCTGGTGGAGCGTCCGGCGCATCGATTCCTCACCGGGGGCCGTAGGCAACGCGCCACGGCGCGAAGTTGGCAGAAGACCCCCGAGCAAGAACTCGATGACCTGGTGAAAGAGTTGCCAGGGAAGCCGAGGCCGGTTTCTGTCGGTGGCGCGTCCTAGCATGGTGGCGGCCTGCCGGGTAGGGATCGCAGGCGTCTGTTCCATACTGACTCCATAGCCGAAGGGACCTTCGGGTGTCCGATCGCCTTGTAGTGCGTGGCGCGCGCGAACACAATCTCCGCAGCGTCGATATCGACCTGCCCAGGGAAAGCCTGATCGTGTTCACCGGGCTGTCCGGATCGGGCAAGTCCAGCTTGGCGTTCGACACGATCTTCGCAGAAGGCCAGCGCCGATACGTCGAATCGCTGTCCGCCTACGCCCGCCAGTTCCTCGGCCAGATGGACAAGCCGGACGTCGACTTCATCGAAGGCTTGTCGCCCGCGGTGTCCATCGACCAGAAGTCGACCTCCCGCAACCCCCGGTCGACCGTCGGCACCATCACCGAGGTCTACGACTACCTGCGCCTGCTCTACGCCCGCGCGGGCAAGCCGCACTGCCCGACCTGTGGCGAACCGATCAGCAAGCAGACGCCCCAGCAGATCGTGGACCAGGTTCTCGACATGGTGGAGGGGACCCGATTCCAAGTGCTCGCGCCCATCGTCCGGGGCCGTAAGGGCGAGTATCTCGACCTGTTCGCGAACCTGCAGCAGCAGGGCTACTCGCGTGCGCGGGTGGACGGCACGGTGCACGCGCTGACCGATCCTCCCAAGCTGAAGAAGCAGGAAAAGCACGACATCGGTGTGGTTATCGACCGGCTGACGGTCAAGCCGAGCGCCAAACAGCGGCTCACCGACTCGATCGAGACCGCCCTGCGGCTGGCCGACGGCCTGGTCGAGCTCGAGTTCGTCGATCTGCCGGAACACGATTCGCACCGCATCCGCGGGTTCTCCGAGAACCTCGCCTGCCCGAATGGCCACCCGCTCGCGGTTGAGGACCTCGAGCCGCGCTCGTTTTCCTTCAACTCGCCGTACGGCGCCTGCCCGGAATGCACCGGCATCGGTGTCCGCAAGGAGGTCGACCCTGAGCTGGTCGTCCCCGATGACGAACTCTCGCTCGCCGACGGTGCCATCGCTCCCTGGGCAGGCGGCCAGAGCGCCGAATACTTCCTGCGTCTGCTCGAGTCACTGGCCGAGACCATCGGGTTCCGGATGGATGCTCCGTGGAACGCGCTGCCCGCCAAGGCGCAGAAGGCCGTTCTGCACGGTGTCGATGAGCAGGTGCACGTGCGCTACCGCAACCGCTACGGTCGCGAGCGCTCCTACTACGCCAGCTTCGAGGGCGTGATCCCGTTCCTGGAGCGCCGCAGGGACCAGACCGAGTCCGAGTACATGCGCGAGCGGTACGAGGGGTACATGCGGGAGGTGCCCTGCCCGGCCTGCCAGGGCACCAGGCTCAAGCCGGAGATCCTCGCGGTCACCCTCGAGCACGCCACCCGCGGTGCCCGTTCGATCGCCGAGGTGTGTGGGTATTCGGTCGCGGAGGCCTCGGAGTTCCTGGACGACCTGGTGCTCGGTCCGCGGGAGGCGATGATCGCGGGAGCGGTACTCAAAGAGATCCAGGCGCGGCTGCGGTTCCTGCTGGACGTGGGCCTGGACTACCTGTCATTGGACCGCGCGGCGGGCACACTTTCCGGCGGCGAGGCGCAGCGCATCAGGCTGGCCACCCAGATCGGTTCCGGCCTGGTCGGCGTGCTCTACGTGCTCGACGAGCCGTCCATCGGGCTGCACCATCGGGACAACCACCGGCTGATCGAGACGCTCAGTCGCCTGCGCGACCTCGGCAACACGCTGATCGTGGTCGAGCACGACGAGGACACCATCCGCACCAGCGACTGGATCGTCGACATCGGTCCCGGCGCGGGCGAACACGGTGGCCGCATCGTGCACAGCGGAACGTTCTCCGAGTTGCTGGCGAACAAGTCGTCATTGACCGGCGACTATCTGGCGCGGCGCAAGGAGATCGCGATGCCCGTCGTGCGCAGGCCGGTGGCTCGCAAGCGGCAACTGACCGTGGTCGGCGCGCGCGAGCACAACCTGCGCGGGATCGACGTCTCCTTCCCGCTGGGCTGCCTGATCTCGGTCACCGGCGTGTCCGGGTCGGGCAAGTCGACCCTGGTCAACGACATCCTGGCCACGGTGCTGGCGAACAAGCTCAACGGCGCGCGCCAGGTGCCCGGCAGGCACACCAGGGTGCGCGGACTCGACCTGGTGGACAAGCTGGTGCAGGTGGATCAGTCGCCGATCGGCCGCACCCCGAGGTCCAACGCGGCGACCTACACCGGCGTCTGGGATCACGTGCGCAAGCTGTTCGCGGCGACCACCGAGGCGAAGGTCCGCGGCTACCAGCCAGGCAGGTTCTCGTTCAACGTCAAGGGCGGCCGCTGTGAGGCGTGCGCGGGCGACGGCACCATCAAGATCGAGATGAACTTCCTGCCGGACGTGTATGTGCCGTGCGAGGTGTGCAAGGGAGCGCGGTACAACCGGGAAACGCTCGAGGTGCACTACAAGGGCAAGACGGTCGCCGACGTGCTCGACATGCCGATCGAAGAGGCAGCCGGGTTCTTCGAGCCGATCAGGTCCATCCACCGGCACCTCAAGACGCTGGTGGACGTCGGCCTCGGCTACGTGCGGCTGGGCCAGCCCGCGCCGACCTTGTCCGGGGGAGAGGCACAGCGGGTCAAGCTGTCCTCCGAACTGCAGAAGCGCTCCACCGGCAAGACGGTGTACGTGCTGGACGAACCGACCACCGGCCTGCACTTCGAGGACATCCGCAAGCTGCTCGATGTGATCAATGGTCTGGTCGACAAGGGCAACACGGTCATCGTCATCGAGCACAACCTCGACGTGATCAAGACATCGGACTGGCTCATCGACATGGGACCAGAAGGCGGCTCCGGCGGCGGCACCGTTGTGGCCGAAGGTACTCCCGAGCAAGTCGCCACCATCGACGGCAGCTACACCGGCCAGTTCCTCAAGCCGGTCCTGGGGTAGCTGCGGAGTAGCCGCGTAATGGTGTGCAAGTCCGGTATGAAGGGAGCTTTAGTGCGCATCA
>JBOHER010000371.1:0-8357 GCA_050701115.1 Haloechinothrix sp.
GAGCACATCCGGTCCCGCCCCTTCTGGGGTTGTGAGCTACCGCTGAGACCGATCAGGCCACCTCGGCGGAGTCAGTGATCAGACTTCGGTGGGAACGATGTTGACGGTCTTGCGGCCGCGCTTCTCGCCGAACTGGACCGCACCCGCTGCCAGCGCGAACAGCGTGTCGTCGCCACCACGGCCGACGTTCACGCCGGGGTGGAACTTGGTGCCACGCTGACGGACCAGGATCTCGCCTGCGTGCACGCTCTGACCGCCGTAGCGCTTGACGCCGAGCCGCTGGGCGTTGGAGTCACGGCCGTTGCGGGAGCTGGACGCACCCTTCTTGTGTGCCATGGCTGGTCAGTCCCTTACTTGTTGATGCCGGTGACCTCGACGCGGGTCAACTGCTGACGGTGACCCTGTCGCTTGTGGTAGCCGGTCTTGTTCTTGAACTTGTGGATGCGGATCTTGGGGCCCTTGGTCTGCTCGACGACCTTGCCGGTGACCGAAACCTTCGCGAGAGCGTCAGCGTCCGTTGTGACGTTGCCGTCATCGACGACCAGCACCGCCGGGAAGGTGTGTTCGGTGCCCGGCGCGCCTTCGAGCTTCTCGACCTCGACGACGTCGCCGACGGCCACCTTGTACTGCTTGCCGCCGGTCTTGACGATCGCGTACGCCGACACGGATGCTCCTGCTACTCGATAGGTGGATGGGGCTTGCGTACCCGGTTGCGCGTCAGACGCGGGACCAGAGGGCTCGCACTGGGGCCCGCTTCTGGTAGCGGGCCGCCATACAGGTTACGGGCTGCGCGAAAACCGGGTCAAACCGGGGTCGGCGAAGGTCATTCCACCACCTCCGAGTCGGACGCCGCCGACGCCGCCGCGCCCACCGGTGGACCGGCAGGCCTGGTGGCTGCCCGCCGTGGGCGCCTGCGCACCGTGCGGCTCGCGGGTTGCGGAATCTGCGGCTCGACGGGTTCCACTGGTTCGGCAGCTTCGGCGACCTCGGCAGCAGACGTCTGCGGCCTCTCAGGCGCCTGCGCAGCCTCGCCTGCCTCGGCCGGGGCGGAGTCCGGCTGCGGCTCCGCATGCTTGATATGACCGTTGGTCGCTGGTTCTGGCGTTACCGCAGGCGGCTGCGAGTCGACTGGGGCAGGCTCCGAATCCATGCCAGCCGAACCCTTGCCCGCGGCGGCCTTGGACGCGTTCGCCATCGCCTGTACGGCACTCACGATGGACTCGCGCTGCTCGGGCGTGTGCTCGGGCACCACGGGCACCGACTCGCGGCCATCATCGCTCTTGCCCTTCCCGCGCTTACGGCCCTGCTGCCCGTCGGAAACCGCCGGGCCACCGTTCACGCCCTGGTGTGGCTCGGTGGAGACCACCACGCCACGGCCCTTGCAGTGTTCGCAGCTCGCCGAAAACGCCTCAAGCAACCCGGTGCCGACCCGCTTACGCGTCATCTGCACCAGGCCGAGCGAGGTCACTTCGGCGACCTGGTGCCTGGTCCGGTCGCGGCCGAGGCACTCGGTGAGTCTGCGCAGCACCAGGTCCCGGTTGGATTCCAGCACCATGTCGATGAAGTCGATCACGATGATGCCGCCGATGTCGCGCAGCCGGAGCTGGCGAACGATCTCCTCGGCGGATTCCAGGTTGTTCCTGGTCACGGTCTCCTCGAGGTTGCCACCCGAACCGGTGAACTTGCCGGTGTTGACGTCGATGACCGTCATGGCCTCGGTGCGATCGATGACCAGGTATCCGCCGGAGGGCAACCACACCTTCCGGTCGAGCGCCTTGGTGATCTGCTCGTCGATCCGGTAGTCGGCGAAGACGTCACCGTTGCCGACATAGCGCTCGAGCCGATCGGCGAGGTCAGACGCCACATGCTGCACGTAGGCGTCGATCGTTTCCCACGGCACCGAACCTTGCACCACGAGCTTGGTGAAGTCCTCGGTGAACAGGTCACGGATGACCTTGACCAGCAGGTCAGGCTCCTCGTAGAGCAGCGTCGGAGCGCCCTTCTTGGACTTCGCAGCCGAGCCGCTGCCGGACTTCTCGTTGATGATCTCCCATTGAGCCTGCAGCCGACGGACGTCCCGCTCGAGCTCGTCCTCACTGATCCCTTCGGACGCGGTGCGAATGATCACACCCGCGTCCTCCGGAACGATGCGCTTGAGGATGTCCTTGAGCCTGCGCCGCTCGTTCTCCGGCAGCTTGCGCGAGATGCCGGTGGCGCCGCCGCCGGGGACGTAGACCAGGAACCGGCCCGGCAGCGAGATCTGGGTGGTGAGCCGGGCACCCTTGTGTCCGACCGGGTCCTTGGTGACCTGCACCAACACGCTGTCGCCGGTGGAAAGTGCCTGCTCGATCTTGCGCGACTTGCCTTCCAGCCCGGCGGCGTCCCAGTCCACCTCGCCTGCGTAGAGGACTGCGTTGCGGCCGCGGCCGATGTCGACGAACGCCGCCTCCATGCTGGGCAGCACGTTCTGCACCCTGCCGAGGTAGACGTTGCCGACGATGGAACCCGAGCCCGATGAGGTCACGAAGTGCTCGACGAGCACGCTGTCCTCGAGAACAGCGATCTGTGTGGTCCGGTCCTTACTGCCCTTGCCCCCGCTCTCCTTGACGACCATCGTGCGCTCGACCGATTCCCGCCGGGCGAGAAACTCGGCCTCGGACAAGATCGGCGCCCGCCTGCGCCCGGCTTCCCGGCCGTCCCTGCGGCGCTGCCGCTTTGCTTCCAGCCGGGTCGAGCCGCGCACGCTACGCACCTGGTCACGGGCCGCTTCGGCCTGATTGCTCTCGCGGACGTGCACCACCGTGTTGGGCGGGTCGTCCGCTGAGCTTGCCGAGTCGGGTTCACCGCCCTTGCGGCGGCGGCGGCGACGGCGACGGCGGGAAGCGCTGTCGGCACCTTCGTCGGACTCGGCGTCCGCCTCGGCCGATTCGTCCTGCTTGTCCTCGGTGTCCGTGCTGTCGTCCTTCGCGCCCGGCCGACCGTCGGCCTTCGCCGCACCCGCCTCGCCGGAGTAGTCGGTCTCCTCGTCCGGCGAGTCCTTGTCCGATGCCTCGTCGCCGCCCTTGCCGCGACCCCGGCCCCGCCTGCCGCGACGACGCCTGCGACGACCGCCTGCTTCTTCGCCGCCCTCGTCCTGGTCGGCGTCGGCCGCCTCCTGGGTGGCCGCGGCGCCTGCGGAATCGGCAGCCTCGGCTGCGTCCTGACCTGCGGCCTTGGTCGCGGGCACCGGCTCCGGGGGCAGGAAGACCGGGCTCGGCGGCGCGAAGACCGGCGCCTGCGGGAAGGTCGCGGCCGCGGACTGCGGCGCAGCGGCCGGAACGGCGGGCTGTGGCGTGGGCAATGCGCCTGCCTGCTCCTCGGTGGTGCCCTCGATCTGCTGTTCCGCGCCGCCCGCACCCATCGTCCCGGCGACCCGCAGCGCGACCTCACGGGACACGCTGGACTGCGCGCTGCGAGTGGGCTCCCCGAGCTCACTCAAGGTCGCGAGCAGTTCCTTGCTGGTCGAGCCGAGCAGCCGGGCCAGGGCATGCACCCTGATCCGAGGTGGCAACTCAGCCAACGGGTTGTTGGTTGACGGTGTGGCGGGGTTCCCGCCGGTGTTCTCGGCGGGTGTTTCCGCGTTCGACATATATCTCCTCCGCCCCCGGGCGCGTCCAGCTCATTCCGGCACCGTGGTGCAGGCGATAGCCGAGGCGCGGCCGCGCAGGGGCCCCTTTCTGTTGTATGCCGCCGGGGCTCGCACCGCCGACGGGAATCCTTGTCTTGCACCATCCGCACGCCGGAAAAGCCCGGCGCGCCGGCAATGGCAGGTCTTCTCGGCGACATCCCGTCAGGGCTTGTGGCTTCTCGCCGCCTCCCGCGCCGTCGAGCCGCTCAGCGCGGCGACCACGTGGCGCTCGTTGAGAATGTCGCCGGGACACGGTGCCGATACCTACCCTGTACCGGTGTGGCACATGACGGCCCGGCTCCGCGACCACCGTCAGTATCCCACATGACCTCGCCGATCCGTGCTACTCGGTGTTCAACCCGATCGTCGGGTCCACGCGATACGGACGCCGGGAACTTTTACCACCCACTTGTCGCAGCGAAGCTCAACTGGCTACGGTGCGCAGTTATGGCCACGTGGACGTCGCTCGCCTCGCGTCGCGTGGGCGTGACGGCTACCTGCGCCGCGCTCCTGGCGGCCCAGCTCGTGCTGCCCCCCGTCGCGATGGCCCAGCCCAAGTCGGACAAACGCCTCACCACATCGGCGCGCGACTGCGCTACCTCCGGAGACGTACTGCGCTACGTCGTGCTGTTCGAGAAGGGCACCTCGGGCAAACGGGCAGAGCGCGCCGTCGCGCGGGCGTGCGGGAAGACCACAACCTACTACCGGCAGATCGGGGTGGCTGTCGCCACCTCGGTCGCGGAGAACTTCGCCGACCTCGTCGGACCGGCTCGGGCGCTCAGCGCGCAGAAAATGCGCAGGGACGCCCGAGCCATGGCGTCAATGCCGTCGTCGATCAAGCATCAGCGGCCGCCGCCACGGCCGACCGATCCGGATGACATCACCCTGCGCGATCGAACCCGCGAGCAGTGGGACATGCGCATGATCAACGCAGACCTTGCTCGCCAGATCAACTCGGGCAGCCCAGACGTCGTGGTCGGGGTCCTTGATTCGGGCGTGGATGCCGAACACCCCGAACTCGCCGATGCGATCGACCCTGATCTTTCCGCCGGTTGTCTCACCGGCGCACCCGATGAGTCCGAGCAGGCGTGGACACCTACCAACTCCGGGCACGGAACACACGTAGCCGGCACGATCGCCGCGGCGGATGATGGCGCTGGAATCACCGGCATCGCACCGGACGTGCGACTCGCCTCGATCAGGGTCATCGGTGAGGAAGGTTACGTCGACCCTGAGGCTGCCGTGTGCGGCTTCATGTGGGCGGCCGAGCACGAGATGCAGGTGACCAACTCCAGCTACGTCGTCGATCCATCCTCACTGTCCTGCGGCGCACAAGATGATCCGGGGGTGGCCCGTGAGGCCATCGCTCGCGCGGCCGAGCACGCGACGTCTGCGGGGGCGTTGCACATCGCGGCGGCCACCAACGACGCGGTCAACCTCTCCCCCGCGCCCGGCAGCGCATCCACGTCCTCGGGCGACGGGTGCCAGGCGCTGCCTGCCAGCCTGCGCTCGGTGGTCGCGGTGTCCTCGGTCGGCCCGGACCAGGTCAAGGCCGGATACAGCTCCTACGGCCTCGGTGTCATCAGCCTCACCGCACCCGGCGGCGTCTCCCAGCGGTGTGTGCTGTCCACCGTGCCCAGCGGATATGACCGGGTCTGCGGAACGTCGATGGCCGCTCCGCACGTCGCGGGCGTCGCCGCCCTGGTCGCATCGGCCAATCCCGGATATGACCCGCAGGAGGTTCGCGACACGCTGACCTCCGGGGCGCGCACCATGGCCTGCCCCACCGATTACGACCTCACCGGGAACGGCAAACAGGACGCCTACTGCAGCGGGTATCGCGACTACAACGGCTTCTACGGCCACGGCATGGTGGATGCCCTCGCTGCCGTTGACCCCGACGCTCCCACGGCCGGATCCGACCCCCTGACAGGCTCAGCGCAGCAGCAAGCTGCCGATGCGCCGGGACGTGGCCCACATGCCGATCGCGGCCAGGGCGAGCAGGTACCCAAGGTGGCCGATCATGGACGGATCGAGCACGCCGGCCGACAGTCCGCGCATCAGGTCGACACCGTGATACAGCGGTGAGGCCTGCACGAGCGGTTGGAGGGTCTCCGGGTAGACGGTCAGGGGGAAGAAAGTGGCCGAGAACAGGAACATCGGCACGGCGGCGAGCTGAATGTAGTCGAAATGGGACACCGAGCGGATGAAGGTGGCACAGGCCATCCCCACCGAAGCGAAGGCGAGCGAGATCAGTAGCGCGACCGGCACCAGCAGCAGCGCCCATCCGGAGGTCACCAGACCCATCGCGGCCATCACGCCGAGGAAGGCGATCGAGTAGATCCCGCCACGCAGCACCGCCCAGGTGATCTCGCCGATCGCGATGTCAAGCGGGCCGAGGGGCGTCGCCAGCATCGCGTCGTAAAGCTTGGTGTAGCGCAGTTTGAAATACACCGGATAAGTCGTTTCGAACATCGCCCCGTTCATGGCCGAGGCCGCAAGGAGCGCGGGTGCCACGAACGCGACGTAGCTCATCGCCTGCCCGCCCGGTCCCACCACCTCATCGACGAGCGCGCCGAAGCCGATCTGGAACGCCAGCAGGAAGAACACCGGCTCGCAGAAGCCGGAAAGGATGATCACCCATATCTTCGCCGACACGAGCGCGGACCGTTCGACAACCGTGCGCGCCATGCCCCCGTACAGCCAGGGAGGGAGCACGCGCGCCACCAGCCCTCGCCCCGCGGCGCGGGTGACGACCTGATCCGATGCGCTCATCACACCGCCAGCCGCTGGTAGAAGTAGCGCCTGGCCAGGTACCACCCGACGGCGAACAGGGCGACCAAGAAGCCCAGATGTCCTAACGCAGGCAGCACGTCGAGCCCGCCAAGCGTCACGCCGCGGGCAAGCTCGTTGCCGTGCCACAACGGCGAGATCCACGCCAGCGGGCGCAGCGCGAGCGGAATCTGCTCGATCGGGAAGAACGTTCCGGCGAACAGCGTCATCGGCATCACCACGAACCGGAACATCGTCACGAACCGGCTGCCCTCGTCGTCGGTGACCGCGGCCAGCGCCATCACCGGAACCGCGCAGGCCATCCCGGTGAGGACCGCCACCGCGATCACTAGCAGTGCCCCGGCGTTGAGCCAGGCACTGAAGGCCAGCGCGACCAGCACGTAGGCCACCCCGGACAGCAGGAGTCGCAGCGCGATCCACAGCACCTGCCCACCGAGCAGCTGACCTGGCGTGATCGGCGTTGCCGTCACGGCGAGGTAGTCCTTCTGCCATTTGAAGCCGGAGAGCACCGGAAAGCTGGCCTCGCCGAAGGCGCTCTGCACCGCCCCCGCGACCAACAGGGCCGGCGCGACGTAGTGCAGATAGGAATAGCCGCCGGTAGCATCGCCGGCCTGGACCTGGGACCCGAAGCCGAGACCCATGGCGGCGAGGAAGAGCAGCGGCTGCAGGCCCGACGAGTAGAGGTTGGACGTCCAGTATCTGCGGTACCAGGCCCAATGCCCCTCCACCCGTAGCCAGGCGGCCCGCCACGAGCCGACCACCCTGCCGGTGGAACGCACCTGATCGACGATCGTTCCGGACACCGGTCACTCCACCAAGGTGCGACCGGTCAACCGCAGGAAGACGTCTTCGAGGGTGCTGCGCCGCACCAGGCTCGAGACCGGCCGCACTCCCCTGGCGTGGCTCTGCTCCATGGCCGCCTCGCCCTGGTCGGTGTAGAGCAGCAGGCGGTCGGGTAGCACCTCGATGCGCTCGGCTAGACCCTGCACGTCCGGCACGGAGCGGGCCTGCTCACCGGGAGGGAAGCGCAACTCGAGCACCTCACGGGTGGAGTAGCGGGCGATCAACGCCGACGGGGAGCCCTCGGCGACGATCTTCCCCCCATCCATGATCACCAACCGGTCGCACAACTGCTCTGCCTCGTCCATGTAGTGCGTGGTGATGATCAGCGTGACGCCGCGCTGTTTGAGCCGGAACAGCCTGTCCCACAGCAGGTGTCGCGCCTGCGGATCGAGCCCGGTGGTGGGCTCGTCGAGCAGGAGCAGTTCCGGATCATTGACCATCGAGCGCGCGATGGTCAGCCTGCGTTTCATTCCGCCGGAGAGCGGCTCGACCTGATCACCGGCGCGTTCGGACAGCTGAGCGAACTCCATCAGCTCGGTCGCCTTGCGCCGGACGTGTTCGCGGGAGAGCCCGAAATACCGCCCGTAGACCTGCAGGTTCTGCCGCACTGTGAGCTCCGCGTCCAGGTTGTCCTGCTGCGGCACCACGCCAAGGCGCGCGCGGATCTGGGGACCGTGCACATCCGGGTCCATGCCAAGCACCCGCAGGTCGCCCTCGGAGCGCGGGGACACCGCGGCGATCATCCGCATCGTGGAGGACTTGCCTGCACCGTTGGGGCCGAGGAACCCGAACGCCTCACCCTGGCGCACGTCGACGTCGATACCCTGCACAGCCTCGAAGTCGCCGAAGCGCTTCACCAACGCCTTGGCCGACACCAGAGGTTCGTCGGCTCGCTCAAGGTTCTCCCCAGCTGCCACCATGCCTCCACCCTGCATCCTCGACGTCGGTGGAGGTCAATACGCGAACCGGCCACCTGATCGCACTCTAGACGCGGGGTACGACACAACCCGAATGGTTTTCCGCTCAGCGAACGGTGTGCACGCCGAGCTGAAGG
>JBOHER010000372.1:0-14376 GCA_050701115.1 Haloechinothrix sp.
GTGCCGCGGCCACCGCATGCGGCTCGACGGCGTCCGGTGGGGCACTGGTGCGCGGCGGCCTCGCTCGGGCCCAGCCGCGCAGGGCCAGCCGCGGCAACTCCAGCGCCAGCAGCGCGAGCAGCAGGTAGAAGAACATCGCCAGCCACAGGTATCCGGGCCAGGCGAACCAGCGGGCGATGTCCGGGTCGACCCTGGTGCCCATCGTGAGCGCGGCCAGCATGACGACGACCAGCGCGATGAACACGCCAGTGCAGATCCGGCGTGTTCTGCCGGGCGGCATGGTGTCCCGGATCAACCGCTGCCACAGATAGATGTGCAGCAGCGGCAGCAGGATCAAGACCGCGATGACGAACACGATCACCACTGGTCACCCCTTTCAGTCGTGCTACCGCATCCGGTTACGGGTTGATCTCCCAGCGCTCCCGCTGTTCGGGTTCACGCGCGCTCTTGCGGAGCTTGTCCAGCGAGTCGGGGTCGCCGTGCGTGGTGAAGTGCTCGAAGTCGACCAGTACGAACAGGGCGCGGGCATGCAGCGCGATCGGCCCATTCTCGGCGTCGAGATGGCCGTTCGCGCTCACGTAGACCTTGCGCCCCGCCACACCGTCAAGTGTGGCGTTGATGAACAGCGTCGAGCCAACCGGCACCGGCTTGCGGAAGTCGGTCTCCAGCCGTCCGGTCACCGCGGGCTTGCGCAGCAACTGGCCGACCGCTGTGCCGAGTGCCTCGTCGAACGCGCAGGCCAGCAACCCGCCGTGGGCCAGCCCGGGAGCGCCTTGATGCTCACGGGTCACGGTGAATTGGGACTGCACGGTGTGCCCGTCGCCGACCACCGTTGCCATGTGCAGCCCGGCGGGCTGGTCGTCGCCGCAGCCGAAGCATTCGTTGAAGTGATTGCGCAGCTTGGTGCCGGGAGCGGGGGCCTTGGGGTGAATGGTGGGCGCCTCGGTCTCCACCGGCGGCCACTGTGCAACGATCCTCACCTCGTCACGTTAACCGGATTCCTTCGGTCCGCGAACGACAGGTGTCCGACCGCACTCATCGGTCACTCGGTCAGCGCGGACATCTCCTGCCACCGCGACCAGGAGTAGGTCCAGTCGTGATAGGCCCCGTCCCGCCAGGTGAGCCGCTGATCGCTGCCGGTGATCTCGACCGGATCACCGATCAGCGCGCTGTCGTAGTACTCCTTGGCGTCCGCCGGTGCCAGGTTGATGCACCCGTGTGAGACGTTGCGCTTGCCCTGGTCGCCAACCGACCACGGTGCGGAGTGGGTGAACTCGCCGTTGTTGGAGATGCGCACCGCCCAGTTGACCTCGAAGTCCTCGTAGTCGTAGCGCGCGTTGTTCATGAAGTAGGTGGGGTGCTTGGACATCACCACGTGGGTGCCGCTCCTGGTGACCCGGCCAGCGTCGGAGTCAAGCCCGTAGCTTGCCGGGTAGTCGGCGACCTGCTTGCCGTCGCGGATGACGACCATCCGGTGCGTCGTGGTGTCGCCCCGCACGATCTGCGCGCGTCCGATGCTGAAGTCGACGGTGAGGTCGTGTGCGCCGTAGCGTCCCTCGCTGGTACGGACCCCGTAGATGGGCACCTCGACGTGTACCTCGGTGCCTGGCTTCCAGTACTTCTTGGGGCGCCAATGCACCGCGGTGTCGTTTTCCAGCCAGGCCCATGAACCTTCGGTCTTGGGTTCGGTCTTGACGCGCAGCATGCGCTCGACGGCGGCCTTGTCGGTGATCTTCTCGCTGAAGGTGATGCTGATCGGCATGGCGATGCCGTAGGTGCCGCCGTCGCCGACGTTGGATCGGGCGGACACCAGCGCGTCGGGCGCGACCGTGGTGAACGAGCCGGAGATGGGGTAGCGCTCGGCTGCGGAGTCGACGGCCTCGCCAGACCAGGTGTAGGTCTTGGCGAAGCCGAGCGGCTCGGTCACCGTCCAGGTGGTGTCGTCGTCCGAGTGGCGGCCTTGCACCTGTTTGCCCGCCGGGTTGGTCAATGTGACCGAGGTCAGGGTTCCGTCGGTGACCGTGAGGCGCACCGGTTGGATCGGCGATACCTCGGTCGCGCCGTGACCGGGTTCGGCCACGATCCGGAAGTCCGACCCGATCGGTGCGGTGCCGATCGCGTCGGTGTCCCCGGTGGTCGCGACACCGGTGCAACCGCTGACCGCGAGCAATACCAGCATGAGCAGTACGCAGAGTGACGCGAGGCACGTCCGGTTCTCGACTGTGTTGCAGTGGCCCACGCACTCTCCTTGCAAGTACCCGAGTTCTACCCATTCACGACGTCTGAGTGGGCTGCCTCGTTCACCTTATAGTGATGTGATGCAAGACACATATGGGGCGGGGTGGGTGGATGCGCGGTTATGGGCTTCCCCGACACCCACTTGCGGGTAGGCTGCTCGGCAGGCCGTCGTTTTGCGTTGTCGTGGCTTCACACTCGCGGAACTTCTGACGCGGGCTGTGGCGTACGCGCACCTGCTCGACTCGTTGGAACCGCCCGGGACGGTCGCGGGTGTCGTTCGCGGTATCCGAAGCGGATCTGTAACGAGGAGAAAAACGGTGGCGCAAGGCACTGTGAAGTGGTTCAACGCCGAGAAGGGCTTCGGCTTCATCGCGCAGGACGGCGGCGAAGGCGACGTTTTCGTGCACTACTCGGAGATCGAGGGCCGCGGCTTCCGCACCCTTGAGGAGAACCAGCGAGTGGAATTCGAAGTCGGCCAGGGCCAGAAGGGCCCGCAGGCTCAGAAGGTTCGCGCTATCTGAGGTAGCGCTTATCCGGAACAACCAGCCCCCGGCGGATTCCCGCCGGGGGCTGTTCGCTGTCAGCGGCCTGGGTACCCCGGCCGCCGCGGTTGATTGTTCTGCTGCCTGCGGCGGTGCTCAGCGTGCTCGTTCTCCCAGCGCAGCCGTTCGAGGACCCATTCCTGGGCGAGCGAGAGCGGCGACGTGCCGTGCTCGGTGGCGAGCTGCTTGAGCTGGTCGGCGGCGATGAGGTTGAGCCGGAGCTGGTAGACCTGTCCGTCACCGAAGCGCCTGCCGGTGTCGGTCGTCTCCGCGGCGGTCTCGGGCGCCAGCGCGGCGAGGTAGCTTTCGAGCTCGTGGTCGGGTTCGCCCTCGTCGATCGGGTCGGGTACGCCATCGCGGTGCCGACCGCGGTCGGGCGCAGGGCTGTTGCGGTTGTTGAATCGTCCTAATGATGGGAAGGGCACCCGGCCCACGATAGCCGTTGGATCGAGGTGGGGCGGTGACCTGGCGCCGGGCACCCATGGAGAGGCCCCCGCGCCAGGGGGAGGAACGCGGGGGCCGGAGGGGATCTCCACAGGCGCTGACCGGGGGTGTGTCAGCACGTCGATTGTTACACGAAAAGTGGGCGCGCGGCGAGCCAAGTGGTGGAAAAATCCAAGGATGACGACATCTGGCCGACCCCCTTCGTTCACTCGTTCGTCGCCCACGATCGGGCAGCCACCGGCGAGCGCGGAGTGGGTTGCCAACGTTTGGTTCGGTGGTGGAGCGGGAAGTCCCACCGACAGTATTTGCGGGTTCACCCTCCTGGGGCCTGTGAGGAGCGGCCTCGGGTAGCTAGCCTCGCGCCAAGCCGTCGAATTCGCCGAGTGGAGGAGGAACCATGAGTGGTTCGCTTGAAGTTCGCCAGTTCCTCATGCGGTACGACGGCTCCGAATCAGTCGCTGCGACGGCAGGGGTGCCATCGCAGCGCACCTCGGGTTCGGAGACGCACAGGATCTCCGACGATCAGGTCCGCCGGGCGAGGATCGCTGTCGCAGGCGGCTCGGCAAGCGTGCAGGACTGCGCGCAGTTGCTGGACATGCTCGGCCTGATTCCGGGCGATGGCGGTGTGCCGCCGGTGCAGCGCTGAGCTGAAAGACGCTCTGGGGGCGTTGGGTGCACTGAAAGGGCCATTCACTGCAGCCAACGCGCCGATAGCGTCTTTCAGCAGATCTGCTTGTCAGCGCGCTGTATGGGAGGAGCGAGCCCCCTCTTTGAGCACGCCGAGGCGGTACCGTATGCTTGTCGCGGCTCCCAGGGAAGCACTCCGGTGGCTCTGGGAACGCGGTCGGGTCGGTTTGCCGAATCGGCCGGGCTCCCATCGTCCAGCGGCCTAGGACTCCGCCCTTTCAAGGCGGCAACGCGGGTTCGAATCCCGTTGGGAGTACGCAGTACAAGCAAGGCCCTGTGGCGCAGTTGGTTAGCGCGTCGCCCTGTCACGGCGAAGGTCGCGGGTTCGAGTCCCGTCAGGGTCGCTGTCTGGCCCCCAGCCGGCGTTTCCGGCCAGGTAGCTCAGTTGGTATGAGCGCTCGCCTGAAAAGCGAGAGGTCGCCGGTTCGATCCCGGCCCTGGCCACCCCGTTGAACCGCACAAACAGCCCCCACCGGATCCGGCGGGGGCTGTTTTGGGCTGCCGCTGTCTCCCTTCCGGGTGGACCCGGCGGCTCATCGATGGGAGGATCTGTCCGCCAGGGTGGCGCTGGCTAGGAGAAGTCGGGTCGATTCGGTAAGGCCGGGGACCGGCGCCACCGCGAACGACGTCCGTCGTGGCCTCTCCGTCGCGGCCGTCCGATGAGTCGCCAGCCCAGGAGGCATCACGTGGCCCAGGACGCCCAGCTCGCCGGACCAGGAAATCGTCGACTGCGCATCGAGCTTCCCGAGACCTCGATCAGTTACGAGCAGGACTCCGAGTGGTGCCTCGTCGAGCACGAGGGCGGTTGGCGCAAGATCCGATTCCACAACTACGCCGAGATCTACGGTATCGAGGGGCTCTACGAGCGGCTGTTTTACGAGATCCTGAAGTGCAACTCGCCGCGCACCGTGTGTGGCATGCTCGAGGTCGAGCTGACCCGCGCCGGGACGGACCCGGGTGAGCTCCGGGTACTGGATCTCGGGGCCGGCAACGGCATCATGGGTGAGGAACTGGTCGGCGCCGGGGTAGCCAGCGTCGTCGGGGTGGACATCATCCCGGAGGCGCGCGAGGCCGCCATGCGCGACCGCCCCGGCGTCTACGCGGAATACCACATCGTGGACATGACCGCGCTCAGCGAGCAGCAGCGGGCTGAGCTCAGTCGGCATCGCTTCACCGCTCTGACCTGCGTGGCCGCCCTGGGCTTCGGCGACATCCCGCCGGACGCTTTTCGGGAGTCGTTCAACCTCGTCGATGCCGGCGGCTGGGTCGCCTTCACCATCAAGGACAGCTTCCTGTCCGACCAGGACCCGTCCGGCTTCGCCGGCCTGATCAAGAGCGCGATCGCGGACGGCAGGCTCGAGGTCCGCTCGTCGGAGAGCTACCAGCACCGGCTGGCAACCACCGGGGAGCCGCTGTACTACCAGGCGGTCATCGGGCGCAAGGTCGGCCCACTGGCACGCTGAGTTGGCCGTTCCCGGCACCGAGTTGGCCCACTGGGACGCTGAGTTGGCCGTTCCCGGCAACGCCGGCGAGTTTCTTTGGGAACGCATCCTTCGGTGCGAGCACGTTCGCGGAGAGCGCGCAGGCCCGTTCGGCTATAATGTGCCAGATCACAGACGGGCGTCAAACATCAGACACGTATACATCTGGCGCGTCCTCCAGCCGGTGCACACCGGCTCCTGCCCGGCGAACCTCTCGGCGGACCCTTCCTCAGGAGGTGATGAGGTGCTTCACTATACGAGCGGTCGGTGCCCAGATGTCTCGTATGTACTCGACTTCGGGCGCAGGATGGCATCGAGCGCTGCATCTGATAGCGACGGACTGTGGAGAAGAGGCCGAGCAATGTCGCAGCTCACCCGTCGGTACCGGCCGATAGCCGCCGTCACCGGACTACTCGTCGGCGCCACACTCGCCGCCTGCGGCGCGAACAGCCTGGGAGGTGGTGATGACGGCGGGGATGGCGACGCCGACCAGGCGGTGACGATCGGGCTGCTCGTCCCCACATCGGGGGTCTATAGTCCGCTGGGCGAGGATATGGAACAGGGTTTCCGGCTATACCTCGACGAGACCGAGGGCAGGCTCGCCGGCCGCGAGGTGAAGCTGGAGATCGTCGACGAGGGTGAGTCTCCGGACACCGGCATCCCGGGCGCTCAACGCCTCGTCCAGCAGGGTGCCAACGCGGTGGTCGGCGTGGTCAGCTCGGCCATCGCCCTCGGTGTGCGCGACCTGTTCGAGGAGAGCCAGATCCCGCTGATCGTCGCCAACGCGGGCGCGAACGAGATCAGCGGCGCCCGCAGCTCCGACTATGTGTGGCGCACCTCCTTCGCCAACGGCGACGTCTCAGCGGCCCTCGGGCCACACGTGGCGAAGGAGTGTGACAGCGCCTTCCTCATCGGCGCCGACTACGCGGCGGGCAAGGAAGCCGTCGGAGGGTTCGAGCGAACCTTCACCGAGGCAGGCGGAGACATCGCCGGTGAGGCGTTCCCGCCCTTCGGCACTACCTCCAACTACCAGCCCTTCCTCGCCCAGATCCAGCGCAGCGGCGCGGACTGCGCCTTCTCGTTCTTCGCGGGCGCCGAGGCGGTGGCATTCACCCAGCAGTACGCGAAGTTCGGCCTCAAGGATGAGGTGCGGTTGTACTCCAGCGGCTTCCTCACCGAAGGTGGGGTGCTCACCGCGGCCGGGGAGGCCGCGACCGGCAACGTGACATCGCTGCACTACAGCGACCAACTCGACACCCCCCGCAACCGGGAGTTCGTCGAGGCCTACCGCGCTGCCTACGACGAGCCACCAACGGTCTATGCCGTACAGGCTTACGACGCCGCCCAGGTGCTCGATCAGGCTCTGGCGGAGGGGATCGCAGGCCCGGACATCGTCCGCGGACTGCAGGCCGTTGACAGCGTCGACAGCCCCAGGGGCGAATGGAGCTTCAGCGAAGGCCACGGCCCGGTGCAGACTTACTATTTGCGCAGGGTGGAGGAAAAGGACGGTCAGTTGGTCAACGTGATCGTCGACGAACTGACGACCTCCTGACCGCATGACGCTGCGGGCCGTCTCCGGGCGGCCCGCGGCACAGTTTCCCCGAGGAGCGCCCGTGCTCGGCTGGCTGGACGACAACCTCATCACGATGGTTGACGGGGTCGCCTTTGGTGTCCTGTTGTTCACGATCGCGCTCGGCCTCTCACTGGTTTTCGGCGTCATGGACGTGCTCAACCTCGCGCACGGAGCGCTGTATCTCGGCGGCGCGTACGTCGCCGACTCACTGGTCGGAGGCTCCGCCACGGTCCTCTCGTTCGTGCTCGCGGCACTCGCGGCCGTGGTGCTGGGCGCACTGGCCGGTGCCGGGCTGGCGGTGGTCACCCGGCCGGTCGCGTCCCGAGGGCACCTCGATCAGGCTCTGCTCACGCTCGGCATCGCGTTCGTCGTCGCCGAGCTGTATTCCGAGCACTACGGCAATGACGTGCGGTCGGTATCCGCGCCTACCGTCCTGGACGGCAGCGTCTCACTGTTCGGCCACCAATACCCGGCCTACCGACTGGTCGTGGCGGGCGTCGGGCTCGTCCTCGCGCTCGGGGCCTACCTGATCATCGAGCGGACCCGGGTCGGGGCGCTGGTACAGGCCGGCGTCGCCGACCCGCAGATGGTGCGCGCGCTCGGCGTCAACACCGGTCGCCTGGTCACCGGGGTGTTCGCCGCGGGCGCGGCGCTGGCCGCCTTGGGCGGTGTGCTCGGCGCGCCGATCCTGTCTGCCGCGCCCGGCCTCGACATCCGGGTGCTCATCCTTGGCCTGGTGGTCGTGGTCATCGGTGGCCTCGGCTCGGTGTCGGGCGCGCTGGTCGGCGCGCTGCTCATCGGCCAGGTCGAGACACTCGGCGTCTCCCTGTTACCGACCTACGCGTCGTTCCTCACCTTCGGGACCATGGCGCTGGTCCTGCTGCTCCGGCCTGCGGGAATCCTCAATTCCGGGAGGGCCGCATGACCCGCGCGGCCGACACCACGACCTCGTCGGACATGGACCTAGCGCAGGTCGTCCACGACCCGATGGCCACGGCACCGGGAAAGCTCGCCAGAAGGAGCAGCCTCCCGATCGCCGTGCTTGTGGTCCTCGCGCTGTTCGCGGTGCCGTTCTTCGCTCCGGCCGAACTCTCGATAGCCCTGACCCGAATCCTCGCGCTGGCCCTGCTCGCGGTCAGCCTCGACCTGCTGGTCGGCGTCGGGGGTCTGCCCTCGCTCGGTCACGCGGCACCGTTCGGCGTCGGCGCGTACGCCGCGGGAATTACCGCCCGCGAGCTGACCACCTGGGCGCCGGCACAGCTGGTCATCGCGGTCGCGGCAGGCGCGCTACTGTCGGCGGCGATCGGCTGGCTGGTCGTGCGCGCCCGCGGCACCTACCTGCTCATGCTCAGCCTGGCCTTCGCCGAGATCATCCATGTGCTGGCCATCCAGTGGGTCAGTGTCACCGGCGGCGACAACGGGTTGGTGGGAATCCCGGCCATCACGCTCGCCCCCGGTGGCCAACCGGTGGTCCTGGCGGGCATCCGGTACTGGTACGTCCTTGTGGTGGCGCTGCTGTGCTTCCTGGGCATCCTGCTCGTCTCGCGCAGCGCCTTCGGCCGGTCCTTGCGCGGGATTCGCGACAACCAGGAGCGGATGAGCTCGCTGGGCTACTCCACGTTCCGGGTGAAGTACAAGGCATTCGTCATCGCCGGTGCCGGTGCCGGTGCGGCCGGAGCGCTCTGGATCGCCCAGGCCCGCTTCGTCTCGCCTGCCGACCTCTCCTTCGAAGTCTCGGCGCTTGCCCTGCTCGCGGTCATCATCGGCGGTCGCGGCAGCATCTGGGGTGCGGTGCTCGGCGCGGCGGTGGTCTTCTACGTCCGCGACGAGATCGGGGCAGAGCTGGGCGGCCGGGGGCCGCTGCTGCTCGGCGTCGTCTTCATCGCCGCCGTGTTCCTGCTGCCCCGCGGTTTCGCCGGGCTCCGGCTACCCAGACGCGGACGGGAGGTGAGGCCATGACCACTGTCCTTGAGTGCATCGGGGTGACCAGGAGATTCGGTTCGCTCACCGCGGTCGACAACGTCGACCTCACCATCGCGGAGGGAGCCCGGCACGGGCTGATCGGACCCAATGGGGCGGGCAAGTCCACGCTGTTCAACCTGATCGCCGGGACAATGCGGCCTACGACTGGTCGCATTGCGTTCGCAGGCGAGGACGTCACCCGGCGCTCGGACGCCTGGCGCTCACGCAAGGGACTGGCCAAGACCTTCCAGCATTCGAACCTGTTCCTGTCGCTCTCGGTGGCCGACAACGTCGCCATGGCCGCCCAGCGGGTCTCCGGGGCGGGTATGAAGTCGCTGCGCCCGGCCGGCCGGTGTCCCGGCGTCGACGACCGCGTCGACGACTGCCTCGCGCGCACCGGCCTTGGGGACAGGGCGCGCAGCCGGGTCAGCGAGCTCTCCCACGGCGAGCGACGCCAGTTGGAGGTCGCGGTTGCCCTGGCCACCGCACCTCGGTTGCTGTTGCTCGACGAGCCGACGGCGGGCATGTCGGCGGCCGAGAGCCGCGACTTCGGTGACCTGGTCGAGTCGTTACCGCCCGACGTCACAGTGCTGATCATCGAGCACGACCTCGACGTCGTCTTCCGCCTGGCGAACCGGATCAGCGTGCTGCACCTCGGCCGGTTACTCGCCGAGGGCTCCCCGGACGAGGTCCGGGGTAACGACGAGGTGCAGGCGGCCTATCTCGGCACCGCCGCGTCCGAGGAGCTGTTCCTACCGGCGGCGGGCTCATGACCGAGCAGTTGGTCGTCAGGGACGTCCGGGCCGGGTACGCGGGCAGCACCGTGCTCGACGGTGTCGACCTCACCGTGCACGGCGGCGAGGTGGTCGGCCTGCTCGGCCGCAACGGCGCAGGCAAGAGCACCTTGATGTCGACAATCGTGGGCTGGGTGCCGGCCTCTGCAGGCTCGATCACCCTGGATGGGCAGGAGCTGACCGGACTGCCGACGCACCGCATCGCGCGAGCGGGCGTGGCGATCGTGCCCCAGGGCAGGCGGGTGTTCGGACCGCTCACCGTCGAGGCGAACTTGCGCATCGCGGTACCGAGAGACAGCCGGGGCGACTGGACGCTCGAACGCGTCTACCAGCTCATGCCGAGCCTGTTCGATCGGCGGAACAACCGCGGCGACCAACTGTCCGGCGGCGAGCAGCAGATGCTCGCCATCGCCAGGGCACTGCTGCTCGAACCGCGACTGATGCTGCTCGACGAGCCGTCGGACGGCCTCGCGCCGTCAGTGGTCGAGCGGGTCGTCGACGTGGTCTCGTCGCTGCGCGAGGAGGGGCTCTCGGTGCTGCTCGTGGAGCAGGACCTGCATGCCGCGTTCGCGGTCAGCGACCGCATCCTGGTGATGCAGAAGGGCCGGATCGTGCACGACTCGCCGACGCGGGAGTTCCGCAGCGACGCGGAGCGGGCTCGTCGCCTGCTCGGCGTCGGCTGAGCTGGTTATCCGACGCGTCCTGCGCTCAGGCCACCCGGTCCGCGCCTGTGGTGATGTGGGTGAAGAACCGCTCAGCTGGTTCGCTCAGCAACTCGTGTGCGTCCAGGAACAACTCGTGTGCCTCCCGGCCTTTCCACCCGGCGGACAGCAGTTCCTCCGGCAGATCAGGGTCGCGGAATGGGAACATGCGGTAGTCGTGAGTCAGCCGCATGCGTTCGACGAGCGCCTGCTCGAGGGGCACGCGGTTGCCGCGGTAACTGGCCATGCGGGGCCGGTAGCTGCGCAGCAGTTCGGCGTAGTCAGCGTTGAGCGAGTCAAGATCCCAGCAACGGGCCGCCATCTCGCGATCTCGCGGGAGCCCGGTCGATGTGCAGCGCAGCAGGTCCAAGCGGACCGCGGACTGGTCGGCGAAGTGCTCCTCGACCTCGGTGAGCCGGTCGTGCGGGCTGATCCAGGTTGAGGCGGCGAGCGGGCCGAAGCCAAGCCAGGCGAGTTCCTTGCGCAGCTCCTCGCGTACGGCGCGCTCGCTCTCCGGCACGGAGTAGATCACCATGTGCCACCGCATGTCCCATGGCGCACGGGAGCGTTCGAAGATGCGTCGGCGTCCTTCGTCGAGCAGCCGCCAACCGCGGTCATTGAGCGCGTAGATGGTCTCCCGGCCCGCGCGCCGTGCGTCGAACCAGCCTTCGCGGCGCAGCCGCGCCATCACCACCCGCGTGGTGCTCTCGCCTACACCGAAGCAGGCCAGCAGGGTGGTGAGCGCCCGGAGCCGTATCTCGCCGCCGTGGTAGCGGACGTAGTCACCGAAGAGGTCGAAGACTATGGACCGTGGCCTCATGCCCGCTCCTGAGGTGAGCTCGCTGCTGCGGGTTCACGCGGCATGAATCGGATCGTACCGCATACATGTGTCAAACTCTTGACGGCCGTCGATGATCGTACCTAAGTTTGAGGGGTGCCTGGCCCGCACGACCAGACGATGACGTCCACCGCAGAGGATCGCGAGGCGCTCGAGCAGTTGTACGCCGACTTCGCACGCGCGGGCATGATGACGCTCTGGACCCAGCGGGACGACCTCATGACCACGAACAGACCGACCACGGTTCCCGCACTGTGGCGATGGTCCACGCTCTACCGGTTGGCCGAACGATCCGGTGAGCTCGTGCCGGTTGGCCGCGGCGGCGAACGGCGGGCGATCGCGCTGGCCAACCCTGGTCACCGGGCCGGCCGTACGCGACCCCGACGCTCTGGGCGGCGATCCAGTGCCTCGGTCCGCGTGAAGTCGCCCCCGCGCACCGGCACACCCAGACCGCCTTCCGCTTCGTGGTGGACGGAGCGGGCGTATGGACCAACGTCGACGGGGACGCCGTCGCGATGCGGCGCGGGGATCTCCTGCTCACCCCCAACTGGCATTTCCACGAACACCACAACACCACCGACAAACCGATGGCCTGGATCGACGGCCTGGACATCCCGTTGGTGAGTCAGTTGGACGCGGGCTTCTTCGAATTCGGTCCCGATCAGCTCGGCAGCACGGCCACGCCGGAGCGGTCCCGCAACGAGCGACTGTGGGGGCACCCGGGCCTGCGCCCGGTCGCCGCAGGCGATCAGCCGAACTCCCCGCTCATGGCCTACCGGTGGGATGCCGGACTCAGCGCACAGCTGGATCTGGAGGAGGAAGGTCACGTGGCGACGGTGGAACCCGGTCACGCGGCCGTGCGGTTCACCAACCCCACCACGGGCAAGGATGCATTGCGGACCATCCGCATCGAGATGCACCGCTACCGTGCCGGGACCGAGACCGCAGGCGTCCGGGTTGTCGGATCGGCGGTGTGGCAGGTGTTCGAGGGATCCGGCGTGGTGCACATCGCCGATCAGCGCTACGAGCTGGCCAAGGGTGACCTGTTCGCGGTTCCGTCGTGGGCGCCGCTGCGGGTGGTGACCGCCGACGGCCTGGACGCGTTTCGGTTCAGCGACGAACCTGTGTACGAGGCGCTCGGCCTCTCCCGCGTCGAGCGACTGGAAGGGCGGCCGTGACATTGGCGACGATGCGCATCGCGTGTGTCGGTGGTGGTCCTGGCGGGCTGTTTCTCGCCACGCTGGTCAAAGTGGGCAACCCGGCGGCCGAGGTCACCGTGTTCGAGCGCGATCGTGCCGACGACACCTTCGGGTTCGGAGTCGTGTTCGCCGATGCCACCCTGGCGGGCATCCACGATGCTGATCCCGTGCTGCGCCGCGCGCTAGCCGAACACGGGGTGCACTGGGACCGGATCGAGGTCCGGCTCAAGGGGGAGCGTCACCGGTGCGGGGGCAACGGGATGGCCGCGATCGCGCGCAAGACCCTGCTCTCCCTGCTTCAGCAGCGAGCCCGGGAAGTCGCGGTGGACCTGCGTTTCCAGACCGAGGTGGACCTTGACGACCTCACCGGCTTCGACCTTGTCGTCGCCGCCGACGGCGCCAACTCGCGGTTCCGTGACCGGCTTGCCGACGTGGTTGGGCCGGCCGCGCAGACCGCAGCAGCGAAGTTCATCTGGTTCGGTACCTCATACATGTTCGACGGCCTGACCTTCGTGCACGAGCGCGGGCCCCATGGTGTGTTCGCCGTGCACGGATACCCGATCAGCCGGGACGTCAGCACCTTCATCGTGGAGACCGATGAGCGATCAAACGAAGATGGCGATGGAGGACGCGGTCGCCCTTGCCGCTGCTTTGCGGGCGCATCCCGATGACCTGGAAGCCGCGCTGCACGCGTATGAGGCGACTCCCCGGCCGTCGGTGGAGAAGATCCAGAACTCGGCTCGACCCAGTTTATCGTGGTGGGAGCACTTCGGTCGTTACCACGACGCGTTCGAGCCGTGGCAGTTCGCTTTTCACTTCCTCACCCGCAGCATCAGCGGCCGGAAACTGGCGAGGCGGGATCCGGAGTTCGTTGCGGCGACGCACAAGGCGTGGGTGGCGGAGGCGGGTCGTGAACAACTGCGGACCCCGTTGCGGCTGCGTGCGGTGTCCCTGCCGGGGCGTGCCGTCAGCGTTGTACGTTCCGGCGACGGGGCACGCGTGCAGGGCGCGGGCGCGGACTACGTTCCGCTGCTGCGCACGCCGCCGATGGGTGCGACGCCGCGGCCGTGGGGGGTGTGGGTGGAGGCTCCGGCGAGCGAGCGGGGTCTGCCCGCGGTGCCGGCGCGGCTGCCCGCCGACCCGCACAGCGGTCCGGATCTGGTCGGCGTGCACGGCGGTTCCCGGTTGACCCGCACACTCGTGGCGGAGGAGTGGCGCCTGGCGGCCGGTATCCCTACTCTCCTCGTGGATGACGCGATGACCCAGGACGAGGCCGAGACCATGGTGTTGTCCGGCCGGGCCGACCTGGTCGGCGGTACAACCCGCCGCCGTCTCGCGCTGGGTGGCAAGCGCGTGAGGGTCACCGCGACCAGCAGCAGGGAGTAGTGATGGCCGGCTCGATCTGCGCAGGCACCGTGCCTTGGCCCGATCAGGCCGTCGCGCGCTATGTCGCCGCGGGCTACTGGGAGGGCCATCCGTTGGGGTGGCACCTCTGGTGGCAGGCCGATCGGTCACCGGACCGTATCGCGTTCACGAACTGGCGAGCGACCGGATTGCCCAAGCTGATCGCACGCACGCATGACGACTACGCCTACAACGCCAAGCGAAGCGGCGAAGTGTGCGGATTCGATGCCGACACCTCTTACCTCGTGGCACTGCCCGCTGGGCGCAACTTCCCGCTTGCCTGCCCGGGGATTCTCGGCACGTTGCTGGTGGGCGGACGCGTCGTCATGCTGCCGACCCCGGAGCCCGCTCGCGCCTTCGAGTGGATCGAGCGGGAGCGGATCACGCACCGCGCGGCTACTACCGGGCGCCGGAACAGAACGCCAAGGCCTTCACCCCGGACGGCTGGTACCGCAGCGGCGACATCTGCCGGCTGCATCCCAGCGGGAACCTCATCGTCGAGGGCAGGGACAA
>JBOHER010000373.1:0-4227 GCA_050701115.1 Haloechinothrix sp.
GCCTCAGCCGCTGCCCCTGCGCCATCGGGGGCCTGGGTCGGCTTGAAGTCGGCGAAGAAGTCATGCCATGCGGCATCTACTGACGTGGGATCGTCGAGGAATCGCTCGTACATTTCCTCAACGAGCCATTCGTTGGGGCCGAACTGCGACGCAGGGCTGCTGCTGGACACGGCTTGGACTCGCCTCTATCCGTCTCGGACTGATTGTTCGATTACGCGTCTACCAGGCTAACGCCTCACCCGCGGCGAGGGTGGTGAAAGTTTCCACCTATCGCCCTCTACGCTGCCCGGTGAGACGGGAGCTGGACAACACGCTGATTCTGTCACCGCTGGTTTACCCCCGCGCGCCGGTGGGCGCGAAGGTGACGCCGTTCTCATCCGGGCCATCCGCCCTGGTTAGGCGTGCACCGCCCCGAGATGCCACAGGCGCGCATAGTGACCGTCCGCGGCGAGCAGATCGTGGTGGCTGCCCTGCTCCACGATCCGGCCGTGATCGAGGACGAGAATCCGGTCGGCGCGAGCCGCTGTGGCCAGCCGGTGCGCGATGACCAGCGTGGTACGTGCCCTGGCGACCCGGTCGCTTGCCGCCAGCACCGCCGACTCGGTGACCGGGTCCAGCGCGGCCGTTGCTTCGTCGAGCAGCAGAATGTCCGGGTCGACCAGTTCGGCCCGCGCCAACGCGATCAGCTGACGCTGTCCAGCAGACAGTGACTGGCCCCGCTCGCCGACCTGCTGTCCGAACCCTGCGGGCAACGCGGCCACCACGTCGGTGGCACCCACTGCCCGTACAGCGGCCTCCACCTCGGCGTCACTGGCGTCATGCCTGGCGTAGCGGACGTTGTCCGCCACCGTTCCGGAGAACAGATGCCCTTCCTGCGGGACGACCCCCATCCGGCCGCGCAGCGCGGCGGGGTCGTAGTCGCGCACGTCCACCCCGTCCACGCGCACCGAGCCGGACGAGGCGTCATAGAACCGGGCGAGCAGTTTGACCACCGTCGACTTGCCTGCTCCGGTGGCTCCGACCAGCGCCACCGTCTCGCCCGGCGCCACCGAGAACGAGATACCGTCGACCGCCTGGGTTTCGGTGCCCGGATAGGCGAAACTGACGTCGCGGAACTCGACCGCGCCGCGCAGGCGGGACGGCATCGGTACCGGTCGTTCGGGATGCGGGACCGAACTGGGCGTGCTCAGCAGGTCGCCGATGCGCCGCAATCCGACCTTCGCCTGCTGATAGCCGTCGAACACTCCGGACAGTTGCTGGATCGGCGCGAAGAACAGCCCGAGATAGAGCAGGAACGCCATCAGCACGCCCGGGGTCAACGTGCCTGCCGCGACATCGTTGGCGCCGGCGTAGAGAACGACCGCCTCGACCATGCCGGACAGTAGTGCCACGAACGGGAAGTAGGTGGCGATATAGCGCTGTGCGCGCAACCGTGAGCGACGGTAGGCATCGCTGCGGGACGCGAAGTCGCGTGCCGAGTGCTGTTCGCGGGTGTAGGCCTGGGCGACCCGCAGCCCGGTGACGTTCTCCTGCATGTCGGCGTTGACCACGCTGACTCGTTCCCGAGCTTCGGTGTAGGCGACCGACGACAACCGGCGGAAGATCGCGGTCGCGATGATCAGTACCGGCAGCACAGCAAGCGCGATGAGCGCCAGCGCGAAGTCCGTGATTAGCAGTGCCGCGGAGATCCCGATGACCGTGAGCATGCTGACCACGGCCGTGGCCAGGCCGGTCTGCAGGAACGTCGACAGCGCGTCGACGTCCGTTGTCATCCTGGTCATGATCTTGCCGGCCAGTTCGCGTTCGAAGTAGTCCAGCCCGAGCCGCTGCAGATGGGCATAGCTGCGTACCCGCAGCAGATAAAGCACGCTCTCGCCCGCTCGCGCGGTGACCCTGGTCTGGGCCGCGATCACCAGCCAGTCGGCCAGTACGACCGCCACGCCGACGGCAGCGATGGCCAACACCACGGTCGTCGCGCCCGCGCTCACCCCGTTGTCGACGCCGTAGCGATACAGCGAAGGCACGGCGATCGCGGCCAAGGCGTCCGCGGTGACCAGCCCGACGACCACCAACAATAGCCGCCGCACGGGACGGAGCAGCCGGGTAAGCCCGAACCGGACATCAGGTGCGCGGGCGTCCTGCGCGCCCAGCCGGGGGGTGTCAGTGGCCGGCGGCAGTGCCCGGACAGCGGCGAGCAGTTCCGGTGTCGGCGGGAGGTCGAGCGCGGCGCCGGGACCCCGCTGGCCGGTCCCGGGTGCGCCGCCGATGGTGGCCGTTGTCCTGCGAGAGGCGCTCGCCGCCAGCGCCGCTGCCTCATCGGGTCTGGGGTCCGCAGGCCAGAGTTCGGCGGTGATGCCGCCACCAGTCGCGGTGGTCGCGGGGATTCGGGCTCCGGTTTCGATGTTCTCGCCGGTACCGCCGACGAGGTCGCGGAACAGTCCGCACCGGTCGGTGAGCTCTGCCGCGGTGCCCACGTCCACCACTCGTCCCGCGTCGAGCACCGCGATCCGGTCGGCGAGGGAGAGCGACGAACGACGATGCGCGATCAGCACGGTGGTGCGGTCGGAGGTGATCGAACGCAGGGTGTCGTGGATAGCGGCCTCTGTCGCGGTGTCCACCGCCGAGGTGGCGTCGTCCAGCAGGAGCACCCTTGGGTCGGTGATCAGGGCGCGCGCCAGGCTGAGCCGTTGCCGTTGTCCGCCGGAGAGGGTCAATCCGCGCTCCCCGACCATGGTGTCGTAGCCGCCCGGCAGATCGGTGATGAACTCGTGCGCCTGGGCAGCTTTGGCCGCCGCGACGACTTCGGCGTCGCCGGCGTGCGGCCTGCCGTACGCGATGTTGTCGCGCACCGATGCGGAGAACAGGAACGCTTCCTCGAATACCACGCCGATCGCGCTGCGCAGCGCGGCCAGCCGGACATCCCTGACGTCCAACTCCGCGCCGGGGGGTCCAACGTGAACCGATCCAGCGTGCACGTCGTAGAACCGGGGGAGCAGCAGGGAGATGGTGGACTTGCCGGAGCCTGCCGTGCCAACCAGCGCGAGGGTTTCCCCTGGTCGCACGGTCAGGCTCAGGCCGTCCAGAACCGGGTCGTCGCGGGTGTAGCCGAAGCGCACATCCGCGAGGCGGACGGCAAGGGGCCCGTCAGGAAGCGAGCGCGCGCCGGGCCGGTCGGTGACCTCGGATTGCGCGTCGATCAGCTCATACACCCGCTCAGCTCCCGCCCTGGTGAGCTGCGCTTGCACGATCAGGCTGGCCACCATGCGGGCGGGCCCGATCAGTGCCGAGACATAGGCGGCGAACGCGAGGAAGGTGCCAAGGCTGATCTCTCCGCGCACGGCGAGCACCCCGCCGACGGCGAGCACGGCGATCTGGCCTGCAGCGGGCAGCGCCGAGGTGGTCGCGGTCGGCACGGCGGCCAGCCGCGCTGACCGCAGCCGCTCGGCGAACAGCGTGCGGGCGGCGGCATCCAGCCGGTCCACCTCGCGGGCCTCCTGGCCGAAGCCCTTCACCACGCGCACGCCGGTCACGGTTTCCTCGACGTGCTGCGCGAGGTCTGCCGCGCGCTGCTGGGCCGACCAGGTTGCCGGGAACAGGCGGCGCCTGCTGACCCCGATCACCACCGCGACCCCAGGTGCGACGATGAGCGCGACGAGGGTGAGCAGCGGCGACATCCACAGCATCGCGCCGAGAGCGAGCAGCGCGAAGATCACCGAGCCGAGCGAGAGCGGCGCCTGCATGAGAATGCCGGTGACCAGTTGCAGATCAGTGATCGCCCGTGACGCGATCTGACCGGTGCGCAGAGCGTCCTGTTTTCCGCCGTCCAGCCGGGAAACCGCGCCGAAGACGGCCTGGCGCAGATCGTGCTGGACATCGAGGGCGAGCCGGCCACCCAGGTACCGGCGGGCGAACGCGCTGCCGAAGGTGAGCACCGCGAGGCCGCTCAGCGTCAGCGTCAGCAGACCGAGCAGTTCGGTGCGCCCGGCCACCGCGTCGTCGACCGCGAACCTGATCAGCAGCGGGCCTGCGGCCTGCAGGCCGACGCCGAGGATCGCGGCACCGAAAGCGAGCACGACCAGCCGCGGATGCCGCCAGCATGCCGCGGACAGCCTGCGGATCCAGCCGCCGTGCGTCGGCGCGACGTGCTGGCTGACGCTCGCGCGGATGTGCTCATCGGTCACGGCAGGGGAGGGGGCCACCAGCACAGGTTATGCGCGCAGAGCGACG
>JBOHER010000374.1:0-3458 GCA_050701115.1 Haloechinothrix sp.
GCAGAAGGTCGTCATCGGCAAGATGCTGCTGACCAATCCGAAGGTCCTCCTGCTGGACGAGCCGACCCGTGGCATCGATGTCGGCGCCAAGGGCGAGATCTTCTCCTTGCTCTATCGCGAGGCCCGAAAGGGTCTGGCCGTCCTGTACGTCACCAGCGAGATCGGTGAAGCGATCACCGCGTCCCACCGCGTCGTCGTGATGGCCAAGGGCCGGGTCGTCCGGGAGTTCGACCCCTGCGCCGCATCACGTGAAGAGATCATGGCCGCCTCCGGGGAGTCCGAGGTCGGCCAGCACCCGATTGGAGCACTCAGGTGAGTGTATTGAGTCAGTCCGCCGAGACCAAGAACGACGTTGGGAACGCGAAGCCGAACGCGGCGGCGTCCGACGGCCCCCGGAAGATCAACCCCAAGAAGATCAACCCCAGGAATGTCAACCTCAGTGCGCTGATGGTGGAAGGTCGCGCACTGATCGCCCTCCTGCTCATCGTGGTCGTCTTCGCTTCGCTGTCTCCGCATTTCCTCAGTCCCGACAACCTCATCATCATGACCAGGCACGTCGCGATGAATGCCATCCTCGCCATCGGCATGCTCATGGTGATCCTCAACGGCGGGATCGACCTTTCCGTCGGATCGACCGTCGGCCTCTCGGGGGTCATCGCGGGCATGCTGCTCGAAGGACTCCACATCACCAGCCTCAACGTTTTCCTCTATCCGGCCGTCTGGGTCGTGATCGCGGTGTCGCTCGCCGTCGGCACCCTGGTGGGATACATCAACGGTGTGCTGGTGTCGCGGCTGGGCGTCGCGCCCTTCGTCGCCACCCTCGGCATGTTGTACGTCGCGCGGGGCATTGCCCTACTGATCACGAACGGCACCCCCTTCTCCAACCTTCGCGGCGACGAGGCACTGGGCAACACGGGCTTCCTGGCGTTCCTCAAGGCGTCGCCGCTCGGACTGCCGATGCCGGTGTGGGCCATGATCGGCTTCACCGCGGTGTTCGCGCTCCTGCTCAGCAAGACCCCATTCGGTCGCTGGCTCTACGCGACCGGAGGAAACGAGCGCGCGGCGGAACTATCCGGCGTACCCATCAAGAAGGTGCAGACCCGCGTGTACGTCCTTTCCGGACTCTGCGCCGCGGCCGTTGGCCTGTTGCTCACCGGCGACCTGTCATCGGCCACGCCAAGAGCCGGTGAGTTTTTCGAACTCAACGCCATCGCCGCCGTCGTCATCGGTGGTGCCGCACTCTCTGGTGGTCGCGGAACGATCCGCGGCACCCTGATCGGCGCGTTTGTCATCGGCTTCCTGGTGGACGGTCTGGTTCTGGTGGGTGTCTCGCAGTTCTGGCAGCAGGTCATCAAGGGCGCCGTCATCATCGTCGCCGTCGCACTCGACCAGCTCCAGCAGCGCCTGCAGAAGCGGCGCTCCACCAAGGCCGCCTTGTCAACCCCCAAGCCGCCGGAACGCACGCCTGCCCCCGCATAGGACGGCGACGCCGGACGACCTGCCGTTCACCGACCGCACCACCAGACACCGTGAAAGGATCCCCATGTTCCGCAAAATACTCGCCGTCACAGCGGCAGGCGCCTTCGCACTCGGCCTCGCCTCCTGCGGCGATTCCACCGCCGATTCGGATTCGGCCGGCGATGCCGGTGGCGGAACCATCGCCGTGATCACCGTGGACCTCGCCAACTCTTACTGGCAGGCAGAGGCGAACACCGCAGAGAAGGCCATCAAGGAGGCCGGTTACCAGGCCACCGTGAACGCACACAACGCAGATGCCGACAAGCAGAACCAGTTGATCGACGCTGCGATCAGTCAGCAGGTCAAGGCCATCATCCTCGACCCGGCCGGTGCCGACGAGTCAGTGCCCGCCGTGCAGAAGGCCACCGACGCAGGCATCCCCGTGTTCCTGGTCAACGCCGAGATCTCCGAACAGGGCATCGCCAAGTCGCAGATCATCTCGAACAACGCGCAGGGCGCGACCATCGGCGCCGAGGCGTGGGTCGAAGCCATGGGCGGCGAGGGTAAGTACGTCGAGCTGTTCGGCAATCCCACCGACAACAACGCACAGGTGCGCTCCGACGGCTACGCCGGCGTCATCTCCGCCTACCCCGACCTCACCAAGGTCGGCCAGGAGACGGCGAACTGGGACCGCGTGCAGGGCAAGCAGAAGATGGAAGGATTGATCGCCGCGCACCCGGATATCACCGGGGTCATCGCAGGCAACGACGAGATGGCCCTCGGTGCCATCGAGGCGCTCACCGCCGCGAACATGATCGACAAGGTGAAGGTGCTCGGCTTCGACGGAAACGCCGACGCGGTTGAGGCCGTCCGATCCGGGACGATGGTCGCCACCGTGCTCCAGCCGATCGTCCAGGGCACGAAGAACGCCGTCGCGCAGGCCGTCCAGTACCTCGAGACCGGCGAGACGGGTGTCGGAAACGAGAAGCAGATCATCGACTGTGTGCTCATCACCAAGGACAACGCCGACAAGTACACGGCTCCCTTCGTTTTGGAGCAGTAGATCCGCCAAACCGCCTGCCAAGAAAGGCTCGGGCAACCATGTCGAACAGTCAGTTGAGTCGTGCGGGACGCGCACAGGCCTTGGCGCGGCTCGCCCGCACGGACTACGACGTCCTCGTGATCGGGGGCGGCGTCACCGGCGCGGGCGCCGCCCTCGACGCGGCTACCCGCGGGCTGTCGGTGGCTCTCGTCGAGATGCGTGACTATGCGGCAGGCACGTCCAGCCGGTCGGGCAAGCTCATCCACGGCGGGCTTCGTTACCTTGAGCGGTTCAACGTCGGCCTGGTCCGCGAGTCGTTGCGCGAGCGCAGGCTGCTTTTGCAGGACCTCGCCCCGCACCTGGTGAAGCCCATCCGCTTCCTCTACCCGATCCGGCACCGGGCCTGGGAGCGCGCCTACCTGGGCGCGGGCCTGGTGCTCTACGACACGATCGGCGGCGCCGGGGCGGTACCCCGCCACCGGCACCTGTCCCGCGCGGGGGTGCGGCGGCTCGCACCGGGTCTCAAGCAGAGCCATCTGGTCGGCGCGGTCACGTTCTACGACACCCAGGTCGACGACGCGCGACACACCCTCGAACTGGTCCGCACCGCGGCCGCCCACGGCGCGGACGTCGCCTCCGCCGTCAAGGTCGTCGGGCTCATCAGATCCGGCGGTGCCGTTCGCGGCGCGCAGGTGTCGGATCTCGAGACCGGAGCCACTTTCACCATCTCCGCCAAGCACGTCGTGAACGCGGCGGGCGTCTGGACCGATGAGCTGCAGAAGCTCGCCGGGGGGCAACCCAGATTCAGCGTCAAGGCGTCCAAGGGCATCCACATCATGGTGCCGCGGGAGAAGATCCGCAGTGATGTCTCGCTTTTCGTGCGGGCCGAGGACAGCGTCCTGTTCGTACGCACCTGGGGCAGGCACTGGTTGATCGGCACCACCGACACGGCGTACAC
>JBOHER010000375.1:0-32502 GCA_050701115.1 Haloechinothrix sp.
GGCGACCACAATCACTCACGACGCCATCTGCACCTTTTCGGCTGCTACCACGTGTCCCAGCAGAACACCTTCACCGGACGGCTCACGCCCGCCATGGTGCGCGACGTGCTTGCCGAAGCGGCCGGGGTGGCCGGACTGATCTGAATCGGTCCCGACCTGGTGGTCGGGCTCACTGCTAAGCCAGGGTCCGGGCAGCGTCGCTGTGTGCGAAATGCGACCATGTGCGCATGGGCGCAACGAAGTCGGAACCGACTCGAATCCTGATCCTCGGTGGCGGATACGTCGGGCTTTACACGGCGTTGGGGCTGCAGAAGAAGCTGCGGGCCAACGAGGCCTCCGTGACCGTGGTCGACCCGCAGCCGCACATGACCTACCAGCCGTTTCTCCCTGAAGCAGCGGCCGGTGCGATCGAGCCGCGGCATGTGGTGGTGCCCCTGCGGCGTGCGCTCAAGCGCTGCCACGTGCTGACCGCACGGGTGCAGAAGATCGAACACGAGCGCAAGGCCGTGACGGTCGAGGCCGCCGACGGTCACATCGCCCAGCTGTCCTACGACGTGCTCGTGGTGGCGCTTGGCTCGGTCGCCAGGCTGCTGCCGATCCCTGGGCTGGCCGAGCAGGGTATCGCCTTCAAGACCATCGGCGAGGCCATCTACTTGCGCAACCACGTGATGTCGCGGCTGGACCAGGCGTCCAGCACGCTCGACCCCGACCTGCGTAAGCGGCTGCTCACCTTCACCGTCGTCGGCGGTGGATTCGCCGGCATCGAAGCGCTCGCCGAACTGGAGGACATGGCCCGCTTCGCCTGCCGCTACTACCCGAACATCGAGCCGAAGGACCTGCGCTGGGTGCTCGTCGAGGCGGCTGGCCGGATTCTGCCCGAGGTTCGGGAGAGCCTCGGCGTGTACACCGTCGAACAGCTGGAGAAACGTGGCATCGAGGTGTACCTGTCCACGGCGGCCAAGTCGTTCGAGAACGGCCACGTTGTGCTCTCCGATGGCACCGAGTTCGACAGCGACACGATCATCTGGACGGCCGGCGTGAAGGCCAACCCCGTGCTGGCCGAGTCGGACCTGCCGCTGGACTCGCGCAGCAGGCTGCAGGCCACTGCCGCGCTGCAGGTCGTCGGACACCCCGACGTGTGGACCGCGGGTGACTGCGCCGCGGTACCGGACCTGTCCAGGACCGAACAGGACCCCACGGCGACCTGCCCCCCGAACGCGCAGCACGCCGTGCGGCAGGCCCGGCACCTGGCCAAGAACATGATCAGGGCGCTGCGGGGCGGCCAGCCGAAGGATTACGTCCACAAGAACATCGGTGCGGTGGCCAGCCTCGGCCTGCACAAGGGTGTGGCCGACACCTTCAACGTCAAGGTGAAGGGCTTCCCGGCTTGGAGCATGCACCGCATGTACCACGTCAAGGCGATGCCCACCTTCAACCGAAAGGCACGCATCACCGTCGACTGGCTGCTCGGTGGCCTGTTCAAGCGCGAGGTGATCTCGATGGGCCAGATCAACGATCCGAAGGCTGAGTTCTTCCGGGTGTCCGGCAGGAAGTAGGCCACCGACGCCGACCTGCCCTGGAGGGCCGCGCTGGACCGCGAGCTAATAGGCTCGACGGTGCCCCCGTAGCCCAATCGGCAGAGGCAGTCGACTTAAAATCGATCAAGTGCGGGTTCGAGTCCCGTCGGGGGCACCTGACGCACGAGGTTCAAACTTTCGCCCGACGAATCATTGGGCGAGGTTCGGGCCTCGTCGCTCGTCGCTCGTTCTCCAGCCGGTCCCGGTTGGCGGTCAGCGCCGCAAGCTCGGCGGCTTCGGCGGTCATGAGCCGGTCGAGCTCGTGATGCAGCATCCCGGCGAGGGACTGTTGCATGGCGGGGGTGATCTGGATGCGGGTGTAGTAGTCCTCGATCAGGGTCTCCACGTCTTCGATGAGGATGGCCCCGCGGGTGCAGGCGGTTCGCTTGGCGTACCTGCCCCCGCAGACGAAGTAGGGGTAGACGTTGCTCGCATCGGCCACCGAACGTGCCCGGACTGCTCTTGGCCAGGACCAGTTCCTCACCGAGCACACACGCGGCGCAGCGCTCGATGGCGACGAAGCTGTCAACCACGCCATCCGACATTGCACGCACACCTTCTAACGATTTCTCATCACCTTGTACGACAAGATCACCATCTGCGCGCGCTAATAGCCACCCTCTCGGATCGCCACGCGTCTTGTGCGTGCTGATGTGATGGGGGCAAGTGCCGTAGGAGTGATCGGAGCGCAGCCATGTCGGCCTCGTCGCAGCAGCATGACAGGTGCGTACCCGTTCCGCTGACCCTCCACCAGGCCAACGTGCGTGTCCTGCCGCGGTGTCTGCGGACCCGTTCTGGTCGGTCACACCTCTTGCAGATCGAGGTGGACCGAGCACCACCGCGGGCGCCGGAGGTCGCCTCGCGGCCGAGGGTTACCGTTCCGCGTAAGCGGCGAGATTGTCCAGCGAGGATGCGAGCCCGGCAGCGTGATCCTGCGCGGAGATGCCGGAGGGAACGTTGTCGGCTCGGAAAGTGACCCGCGCTCCATCATCGACTGCGGCGACCTCCCACGTCATGGTCATTGTGCCGGCGTACGCCGGGTCGTCGGAGACGAAGTCCACCGCCTGCACGACCCGCACACCGGGGACGAGTTCGACGAAGCGGGCTTCAACGATGTCGGAGTCCGCCGTCGCCTTGCCCGGTGCAGTCGAGGCGTCCGCGTAGGTCAGGATCATCCGGTATGACCCGCCCGGCCGCGCCTCGAACCGCTCGAACCTGCCGCTCATACCGTCAGGCGGCAGCCATGCCGCAAGCGCGTCCGGATTGACAAGGGCACCGTAGACACGTTCAGGCGGGGCCGTGATCACTCGGGCTGCCGTGTCTGTCCGTGACATTGCCGCATCGTACCGCCAGTGAGTGTTTGTAGACCGCGAGTGCGATGCCGAGTGCGGCGTCGCCGACGGCCTGTGGGACATAGGTTCAAGACCCTTCATGATCAACATCGCGGCCATGTCTGTCCTACAACGCCCTGGCGTGTCGCCCATCATCGCCGCAGGTCAACCCCGTTCATCAACGCCTTTGCCGGGACCTTGCCCCAGTGACGCCAAACGTGTCCGGCGAATCCCGCCCTGCGGGCGGCGGCCAGGACGTGAACGGACGCTGCTACGAGGGGTCCGGTGAAGGCTTCAGTCCCGCCGTCTGGTCAAAGAACTCTTCCGCCGGTACGCGCAACAGGTCGTGTGCCTCGATGAACAGGTCGTGGGCTTCGCGCCCCACCCAGCCCGCCGGCAACAGTTCCATCGGCAGGCCGGGGTCGCGGAAAGGGAACTTGCGGTAGTCGTAGGTGAGCTCCATCCGCTCGACCAGTGCTTCCTTCGGGCTGAGGGAACCGGCCCGGTAGGCCGGCATACGGCGCCGATAGGTACGCAGCAACTCCCGGTAGTCGTCGTTGAGGGTCTGCAGATCCCAGCACCGCGCCGCCATCTCTCGGTCGACGGTCAGCCCGGAAGACTGGCAACGCAGCATGTCGAGCCGGACCACCGCTTGATCGGCGAAGTTCTCCCTGACCTGCTGCAGCCGGTCGTGTGGTGAGACGTAGGTGGACGCGGCCAGCGGGCCGAACCCGAGCCATGCCAGTTCCTTGCGGATGTAGTCCCGCACGCCGCGGTCGGTCTCGGGCACCGAGTAGATCACCATGTACCAGTGGCGGTCCCACTCGGTTCGGACACGGTTGAAGATGCGGTCCCGCCCCTCGTCGAGCAGGTGGAGGCTCTTCTGGTTGAGCGCGTACCGGGTCTCGCGGCCATCGCGTTCGGCGTCGAACCACCCCTCTTTGCGAAGCCGGGCGACCACCACCCGCACGGTGCTCTCGCCGACACCGAAGCAGTCCATGAGTGCGGTCAGCGTGCGTAGCCGTACCGCGCCGCCGCGGTATCGGATGTAGTCACCGAACAGGTCGAAGACGATCGCTCTGGGCTTCATCGACATCTCCCCCCGCCCTTTGTGCCGGGCAGGAGTGGCCCGGCGTGACAACTGCTTCCGACTATCTCACAACCGTCCGCGGGCGTTGTGGACTTGTCACGTTCGCCCTGCCTGACCTCGACGGTCTCCCCCTATTATTGGAGTCATTTTCGTGACGTCCGTGATGAATATGGCACATAATTTGGCCGTCAGCGAAAGGCCCGCGTAGGACGGTGGTGGCGATGGCGTCAAGAAGTTCTCGACCCAGGAGTCGTGGTGAGCTCATGGTGCTCGGGCTGTGTTTCGGGGTGATCGTGTTCGACGGTTACGACCTGATCGTCTATGGCGCGGCGGTTCCCGCCTTGCTGCAGTACCGGCCGTGGGGGCTCACGCCGCCAGAGGTGGGTGCGATCGGCAGCTACGCGTTGATCGGCATGCTGGTCGGCGCGCTGGTCGCGGGGGCGGTGACCGACTATGTCGGCAGGCGCAAGGTGATGTTGGTCAGTGTCAGCTGGTTCTCCGTTGCGATGGCCTGTTGTGCGATGGCGCCGTCACCGGAACTGTTCCGGCTGCTGGGCGGCCTCGGCCTCGGTGGCGTGATGCCGACCGCCATCGCGCTCACGGCCGAGTACTCGGCGGCGCACCGGCGGAGCATCAACAACGCGCTGATGTTCTCCGGGTATCCCGTGGGCGGAATTCTCGCTGCGGTGGTGGCGATGGCGCTGATGCCGGCCTTCGGCTTCCGGGTCATGTTCTGGATCGGGGCCCTTCCGCTGGTGACGGTCCTGCCGCTGCTGTGGCGCCACCTGCCTGAGTCAGTGAGTTACCTGGACGCGAAGGGGCGCACCGACGAGGCCGCGAGAATCGCGCCGGTGTTCGACTGCCTGACGTCGCCGAGGGCGCCGCGAAGCCGGTCCGCCGGATCGGTGCGTCGGCGATGCTCAACAAGCGCTACCTAGTGCCCGCGACGCTCTTCGCGATCACCAGTTTCTTCGGATTGCTGCTGGTGTATGGCCTCAACACGTGGCTGCCGCAGATCATGAACTCCGCGGGTTATCCGCTCACGTCGTCGCTGCTGTTCCTGGTGATGATGAACGCAGGTGCGGCGCTGGGTTCCGTTCTCGTCGCCCCGATCGGTGACCGGTTCGGGATGAAGCCGGTGACGATGCTTGCCTTCGCATCGGCCGCCGTATCGATCTTCCTGCTGAGCTCGTCCACCGTGGCGCCGGTGATGTATGCCCTGGTAGCCATCGCCGGATTCGGCACCATCGGCACCCAGATCATGGTCAATGCGCATGTGGCCATGCACTTCCCGGCCGAGGTGCGGGCCACCGCGCTGGGCTGGACGCTGGGCATCGGAAGGCTGGGGGCGATCGTCGGGCCCACGTTCGGCGGCATCCTGCTCGCTTCCGGGCTCGGCACCGAGTGGAACTTCTACGCCTTCGCGATACCCGCCGCGATCGGCGTGGCACTCGTCGCCCTCCTGCCCGGACGAGCCCGCGCCGCGACCGAGGCGTCCGTCCGCGGTGCCTCATCTGAGTCGGTGACCGCTCGCGCTTGACCGTCGGAAATCGTTCCTACTCACTCGCCATCGTCGGTGAAACGACACCTTAGTTTGTGGATCTGTCTCTTTGCCAAAGGAGTACCTCTCATGAACCGAACACAACGGCACCGCGGCCGTCGTGTGCTTGTTCCGCTTACGGCCGGAAGCCTGCTCGTGTCGTTGGCGGTCACCGTCGGCTCGACGACCGCAGAGGGCGAGCCGAAGGCGCCCGCCTCGTGGCAGGAGCAGGCGGGCCCGGCGATCTTCCACGCGCCGCCGCCGCGCGTGCCGCAGTTCGAGAACACGGGCATCTGGCGGGCCGATCCGACCAAGGTCTGCATGAGCAGTGCTTACCGGAAGGGCGAGTTCCTGTACCAGGGCTGCCTGTGGGACGACCAGGGCAGCGGCGTGCCGCTGGACTGGCCTGCCAGCCCGATGCTCAAGGCCTACTCCTACCCGAAGGATCCGGCCTATCGGTCGAACGCTGCCGACCTGGTGGAGCTTCGGGCCAAACCGCTTAGCGACGCGACCGCCTTTCGGATCACCTACAACACCATGACCGACCCTGATCTGGTGGCCACAACCGTCGCGCTCGGCGACTCTTCGAAACCGGTCGCCGTTCCGCACGGTGCCAACACGGTCATGCCGGCGCGGACCTTCGTCACCGTGCACGGACGCACCGCCGATGTGGTGGATGCCAAGAGCGGCAAGAGGATCGGTTCCGCACCGGTGGAAGTGGACACGCGGCGCAGACAGGTCGAGGTGCGGGTGCCGCACAGGTGGTTCGACCCGACGGATCAGCGCGCCGTGCGGCTGGCAGCCGCTACCGGGCTGTGGGACAAGGCGGCCGATCGGTACCTGATCCCCGGGCTGGTCGCCGACGAGAAGCACCCCGGTGGCGCCCTGCCCACCACGACCAGGCCCTCCGCCTTCTTCGACGTGGCCTTCCGCTACGACGAGCCGATGGACAGCGCCTGGCGGGACGAGCAGCAGAAGACCACGCTGGTGACCGGGGACATCAGCCGGTTCCACGCCGTCGTCGACTTCACCAAGCTGGCCAGGGGTGTCGACGACGACATGACAGGCGAGCGTGGCGGTGTACCCACCAGCGGCTATATCCAGCGGATCTACCCCACGCACTTCGAACTGGCTCAGGGCAGGCGGCAGCCGACGGATCCCGGCGGCCCGCCGCCGGGCGCGAGTACTCAGCAGGGGGGCCCCGACCTGCAAACCTCGCCGGGCGGGTCCACACGGCCAAGCGGACAGTTCGGGTGGGTGTGCCGAAACGACTGCGTTCCCGGCCTCGCCGGACAGTTGCAGCGCTACATCGTCTACGTGCCCAAGCTACCGGCGCCCGCTCAGGGTTACGGCTCGCTCACTTGGACGCCCGGATACGCGATGACTCCGGCCGATTCCGTGGGCGGTAAGCGTGATCTGTTCACCATGGTCGCCAACCGGCCCGAGGCGCCGACCGTCGTGATCAATGTGGACGCACGCGGCAACGACAACTGGTTCTACGGTCAGAGCGGCGCAAGCGTGTTCGAGGCGATAGTCGACGCCGAGCTGCACTATCCGCTGGACCCGGACCGCAGGATCATGGGCGGGTTCTCCAGCGGCGGCTACGGTGCGAACAAGCTTTCGCTGCAGTTCCCAGACTTCTTCAGCAAGGCGTTCATTTGCGACGGACTGAACAAGGCTCCGTCCTTCCCTGGTATCAACGGCGTCGCCGACATTCTGCCCGCGGACACCGTGACCGAACATGAGCGGGGATCGACGCTGACTCCGCTGCTGCCGTCGCGCCGCAACCAGCCGGTGATGGAGTGGTCCGGGCTGCCGGGCGACTTCGTCCCGACGAACATTCCGAGGGAACGCGCCGACGCCTACGCCAAGGGCGACTACGACTATGAGTTCGACACGTGGATCGGGGCCTCATCGGAGCACTTGATCATGTGCGACAACGGCACCTGGGACGTGTTCACCAAGTGGGCCGGTGCCGGCCAGCGTGAGCGCGATCCGGCGCACGTGACCTACGTGCGCAACCCGCTGATGGACGACCCGCGGTTCGGTCTGGTTGGCGACCGCGCCTACTGGCTGTCTGACATCCAGACACGCACTCGCGAATCGGGCACCATCGACGTCTTTTCGCACGGGCTGGGCATCCGTGACCCGAAGGTGCCTGCGAAGGAAACCGAGGCGGCAATCCAGAGCGGTGGGACAACCGTTCCGGTGAACCCCTATCTCAGGGAATTCCGGAAGCTGCCGGCGCCGCCTTCCGCGCGGCGTGCGGACGAACTGGACATCGCCGCGAGCAACATCCGGACCGTGATGATCGATCCGAGGCAGGCCAAGGTCACCTGTAACGCGAACCTGAACGTCAGGACCGACGGGCCGTTGCGGGTCGTGCTGCTCGGCTGCGGTGCCCCACGTAACTTCAGCTGATCCTGCCGATCCCGCTCGACCCGGGTGAGCCGCACGCGCGCTGCTTGCCGTGCGTGCGGCACACCCATGCTCGACCGAAGAAATGTGCCGAAACAGAGACGATCGTGGTAGAATTGACACACAATGTGGGAAGGAGAGCTGGAGATGATTTCCCGGATCGCATGCGTCGGCGGAGGTCCTGGCGGGCTGTTCTTCGCGACGTTGATCAAACAGGCGGATCCGTCGGTCGCGGTGACGGTGTTCGAGCGCAACCGGCCGGACTCCACCTTCGGTTTCGGGGTGGTCTTCTCCGACGCCACGCTGGCCGCCATCCACGGAGCCGACCCGGTGCTGCGTGGCGGTCTGGCCGATCACGGCAGGCATTGGGACCGGATCGAGGTCCGGTTGAAGGGAGAGCGGCGCAGCTGCGGCGGCAATGGCATGGCAGCGATCACCCGCAAGACGCTGCTGATGCTGTTGCAGCACAGGGCGACTGAAGTAGGCGTCGACCTTAGGTTCTCCACTGAGGTCTCCGGCCTCGCAGAGCTGGAGGACTACGACCTGGTCGTCGCCGCTGACGGGGCCAACTCCCATATCCGGGGCGAGCTCGAGGACGCGTTCGGGTCGCAGGTGGAGACCGCCAAGGCCAAGTTCATCTGGTTCGGCACTACCTACATGTTCGACGGGCTGACCTTCGTGCACGAGCGGGGGCCGCACGGGACGTTCGCGGTGCACGGGTACCCGATCAGCGACGACGCCAGCACCTTCATTGTGGAGACCGATGAACACTCCTGGCGCGCGGCCAGGCTGGACGAGTTCGACCTCGCGCAGCCGCCGGGCGCGAGCGACATGAAGACCAAGCAGTACCTGGAGAAGCTCTTCGCCGAGCAGATCGACGGCCACGAACTGCTGATCAACAACTCGCGCTGGGGCAACTTCCGCACCCGGCGCACGCCTCGGTGGCACAGCGGCAACGTGGTGTTGCTCGGCGATGCGGCGCACACCGCGCACTTCTCGGTCGGCTCCGGCACGAAGATGGCGATGGAGGACGCGGTCGCGCTCGCCGACGCGTTGATGTCCCACCGCGACGACCTGGCCGGCGCACTGGAGTCCTATCAAGACGCTCGGCAGCCGAAGGTCGCCAAGATCCAGAACTCCGCGCGACCCAGCCTGTCGTGGTGGGAGCACTTCGGCCGCTACCACGGCGCATTGGAGCCGACCCAGTTCGCCTTCCATTTCTTCACCCGCAGCATCGGCTGCGACAAGCTCGCGCAGCGGGACCCGAAGTTCGTCGCAGAGGTTGAGCAGGCGTGGCGGGACGGACACGGCGGCCGGACTGTGCTGGACACCCCCTTGACGTTGCCGAGCGCGTCGTTCCCGGCCCGACAAGTCGTGGTTTCGGCGGCCGCGGGGCAGCGGAGCGCACGTGCCGGCGATGTAAGCCTTCGACTGCTCAACGAGGCTCCTGACGTCGAGGAGAGTTGGGGACTCTGGCTCGCCGCGCCGAACGAGGAGTCCGGGCTCCCCACGGTTTCCGACCGGCTCGCACAGCAGGTGGCGCACGGACCGGAGGTGGTCGCCGTGCACGCGGGAACCGCGCTGACTCGGGCGCTGCTGTCGGAACAGGCCCGCCTGGTGCACGGTATGCCGACGCTGCTCGTCGAACCCGATGCCGACCCCGATCGCGCGACGACCCTGGTGCTGTCCGGTCGCGCGGATCTGGTGGGCACGGCATGAACGGCCTGGAAGCGCTGTTCGCGCCTCGCGGCGTCGCCGTCGTGGGCGCGTCGCGTACGGGGTCGAAGCTCGGCGCGGTGATGGCGCGGTCGCTTGACGGCTACGGCGGCGGCTGCGTGCTGGTCAACTCCCGCAACGCCGACCCGGCAGCAGGGGTCTACCAATCCGTTCGCGAGGCTGTCGCGGCCACTGGCCGCGTGGTCGACCTCGCCGTGCTGTGCGTTCCCGCTGAGGCCTCCGCTACGGCGCTCGCGGAGGCCGTCGATGGGGGCGTCCGCGCGGCGCTGGCCTGCGCTGGCGGGTTCAGCGAGACCGGAGACGCCGGGGCCGCGCTCGAGCGTGAGGTCGCCGCCGTCGTGCGCGAGACCGGGGTGCGGTTGCTCGGCCCGAATACCTCGGGCTTCTTCGTGCCGCACCGGGGCCTGGTCGCGAGCTTCGTGCCCGGCGCCGCCCAGGTACAGGCGGGCGGCGTCGCCGTGGTGGCGGCCAGCGGGGGAGTAAACCACGCGTTGTCCTTCGCACTGGCAAACGCCGGGGTCGGGGTGAGCTTGGCCGTCGGCATCGGCACCAGGGTGGACGTGGGCGCCACCGACGTCCTGGAGTTCCTGGTAGACGATCCCGCGACGACCGCAGTGGCGTTGCACGTCGAGACGGTCGCCGACGGACCCCGGCTGCTGGCAGCGATTCGTGCACTCACCCGGACCCGGCCCGTGGTCGCGCTCGTGGTGGGCCGTAGCGACGTCGGGGACTTCGCCCGCTCACACACCGGTGCGCTCGCCACGTCGTGGCGCACCACCAGGGCCGCCCTGCGGCAGGCTGGGGCGGTGCTCGTGGACGACGAGCGTGAGATGGTCGATGCCCTCACAGCGCTGTCCCTGGTCCGCCTCCCGCCGAACGAGACCACGGGTGTTGGGGTGGTGACGGCGCAGGCCGGACCGGGACTACTCCTGGTGGACCGGCTGCGCGCCGACGGGATCTCGGTGCCCGAGCTGACCGAGGTGTCCCAGCGGCGGGTGGCGCGGTTGTTGCCACCTATGACCTATCAGCGCAATCCGGTGGACACCGGACGACCGGACGCCGGTTTCCCGGAGATCTTGCGCGCGGTCGCCGCCGATCCTGGGGTCGACCTGGTGGCGGGCTATGCGCTGACCGAGCCGGACAGCGTCGACCTGGTGCAGGCTGCGCAGGACGCCGGGTTGCCGGGCGACACCGCCGCGGTGATCGCCGTCGGGGGCCTGTCCCACGAGGTCGATCAGATCCGCGCGCAGTTGCACAAGGTCGGTGTCCCCGCGGTGACCTCCCCGGCTGCCGCGGCCAACGCGGTGCGGGCGCTGGTGGCCGACGCCCGGGCGCGTGGGCGAGCGGGCGAGTCTGCCGTCGTTCGCGAAACCGTTCCGGAGCTGCCGTCGGAAGACTTGGACGAGGGACAGGCGAAGGGCATCCTCGACGCACTGGGCTTGCCCACGCCGCGCCGCCGGGTGTGTAGATCGCACGCGGAAGCGAAGCGGGCGCTGAACGAACTCGACGGTAGGGTCGTGGTGAAGATCCTCGACGCATCGGTCCAGCACAAGACCGAGATCGGCGGCGTCCACGTCGGCGTCCGTACACTCGCGGACCTCGACGACGCCCTGGCGGCGCTGGATGCCGTCGGTGCCCGGCGCTATCTGGTGGAGGAGATGGCCCCTGCCGGGGTGGAGCTGGTCGTGGGCGCTCGCCGAGATCCGGTGTTCGGGCCGGTCGTGCTGGTTGGTCTGGGTGGGACCATCGCGGACGCCCTGGCCGACGTGACTATCAGGGTGGCCCCGGTCAGCGTCGCCGAGGCAAAGGCGATGCCCCGTGAGCTCGCAGGACGCGCCCTGCTCGACGGGTGGCGGGGCGGACCCGTCCTGGACGAAGCCGCGCTGGCTGAGGTCGTGTGCGCCCTGGGCGACCTACTTGTGTCCCATCCGGAACTGGACGAGATTGAGATCAACCCGTTGCGGGTGACCGGTATCGGCCTACTGGCCCTGGACGCGGTCGTCACTAAGCGATCGGAGGCGTGACAATGAAGTCCGACACCTCGACTCCCACCAGTGCGGGCACGGTCCCCTGGCCGCCGGAAGTAGCAGCGCGCTATGCCGCCGAGGCGTACTGGGAGCAACGACCACTCGGCAGGCATCTGTTCGCGCAGGCCGACGCGACGCCGGACGCAGTCGCCCTGGTCGACGGCGAGATGCGGATGACCTACCGGCGACTGGTGGATTGCGCCGACGGCGCGGCGCTGCGCCTGCGCGACCTCGGACTCCGTGCCGACGACCGCATCGTCGTACAACTGCCCAACTGCTGGGAATTTGTCATCCTGACCCTCGGGTGCCTGCGACTCGGGGTGATCCCGGTGATGGCGCTCCCGGCGCACCGGCAGCACGAGCTGACCTACCTGGTCGATCATGCCGAGGCCAAGGCGATCGCGGTGCCCGGCTTGGTCAAGGACTTCGACCACCAGCGGATGGCAGCGGAGATCGCCACGCGAAGCCAGACGCTGGAGCACGTCCTCGTCGGCGCGGCCGACGTGTCGGCATCCCATGTGGATCTTGGTATGTTGTGCGCAGCTGCTGAGAATCCCGGCGAAGCACGTACCGACCTCGATGCCGCCGCCCCGGATCCGGCAGCCGTCGCCGTGTTCCTGCTCTCCGGCGGCACAACAGGTCTGCCGAAGCTGATCGCGCGCACACATAACGACTACGCCTACAACGCCAAGCGGTCGGCGGAGGTGTGCGGCTTCAGTCGGGATACGGTGTACCTTGGTGTGCTGCCGCTGTCGCACAACTTCCCGCTCGCCTGCCCCGGTCTTCTCGGCGCGTTGCTGGTCGGCGGCCGGGTGGTCGTGTCCGCGTCGCCGGATCCTGCCAAGGTGTTCCCGCTGATCGAAGCCGAAGGCGTGACCTGCACTGCGGCCGTCCCGGCGGTGGCGCAGCGGTGGCTGGAGTTTCGTGAGCAGAACCCGGGCCATGACCTCAGCTCGCTGCGGGTTCTGCAGGTCGGTGGGGCGCGGCTCGCGGACGAACTGGCGCGCCGGGTGCGGCCGGTGCTCGGGTGCGCGCTGCAGCAGGTGTTCGGTATGGCCGAAGGGCTGCTGAACTACACCCGGCTCGACGACCCGGACGGGGTCATCTGCCACACGCAGGGCAGACCGATGTGTGACGCGGACGAGATCAAGGTCGTCGACGCGTTCGGAGACGCGGTCCCCGAAGGCGAACCCGGTGTCCTGCTCACCCGGGGACCGTATACGCCGCGCGGGTACTACCGCGCGGCCGCGCAGAACGCCAAGGCGTTCACCTCCGACGGCTGGTACCGCACCGGCGACATCGTCCGGCTACGCGCCGACGGCAACCTCGTGGTCGAGGGCCGGGACAAGGACGTGATCAACCGTGGCGGCGAGAAGATCTCTGCCGAGGAGATCGAAAACTTCGCCTACCAGCTCGACAGCGTGAGTCTGGCGGCCGCGGTGGCCATGCCTGACCTGGAGTTAGGCGAGCGGGTGTGCCTCTATGCCGTACCCCGTAAGGGCGCCACGGTGACTCTGGACGACCTGCGCATGGTGATGGAGAAGGCAGGCGCCGCTCGGTTCAAGTGGCCCGACAGGATGGTCGTCGTTGACGAGCTGCTGACCACCAAGATCGGAAAGGTCGACAAGAAGGCGCTGAGGGCAGACATCGCGCGCCGGCTGGACGAGGAAACGGGAGTGAAGCGATGACGCACACAGACGTCGAACCCGAGCTGCGGAAGCTCTACGACGATTTTGACGCCGCCGGACTCATTCCCTTGTGGACGGAGATCGGCAACCTGATGCCTGAGACGCCGCAGCCGTCGGCGCGGCCGCATGTCTGGCACTGGCGTGACATCTACCCCTTGGCGCAGCGGGCGGGAGAACTCGTTCCGGTCGGTCGCGGCGGAGAACGCCGCGCGATCGCCCTGGCCAATCCCGGCATCCCGGGAAGGCCTTACGCCACGCCGAATCTGTGGGCAGCGATCCAGTACCTCGGCGCCGGTGAGGTCGCGCCCGCGCATCGCCACTCGCAAGGCGCGTTCCGGTTCATCATCGAAGGACAAGGCGTCTGGACCGTCGTCAACGGCGACCCGGTGGAGATGCGGCCCGGTGACCTGCTGCTGACCCCGTCGATGAACTGGCACGGCCACCACCACGTAGGCGACGCCCCGATGGTGTGGCTGGACGGGCTGGACATCCCCCTGGTGTATCAACTGGACGCCGCATTCTTCGAGTTCGGCGACGACGGCGTGGAGGACAAGAGCACTCCGGAGCGTTCCCGGTCCGAGAGACTGTGGGCTCATCCCGGGCTGCGGCCCATTTGGGCCGGCAACACGCCGAACTCGCCGCTGTCGGCCTACCGCTGGGCCGACACCGACGACGCCTTGACTTCCCAACTGGAGCTGGGAGGCGAAGGGTTCGCGACGGTGATCGAGCCGGGGCACGCGGGTATCCGATTCACCAACCCCACCACCGGTCGGGACGCACTGCCGACACTGCGGATGGAGATGCACCGACTGGCCGCGGGCGCTGCGACCGCGACCCAGCGGGTGGTGGGTTCGGCGGTCTGGCAGGTATTCCACGGGTCCGGGGTGGTGAGTCTGGGTGATCGAAGTATCTCCGTCTCCGAGGGCGATCTGTTCGCCGTGCCGTCGTGGTGCCCGCTGCGGATCGAGGCACGGGGTCAGTTGGACATGTTCACCTTCAGCGACGCGCCTGTCTACGAGGCCCTCAACCTCGCCCGGACCGACATCTCAGGGAGCTCCCACCGATGAAACTGGCCACCATCCGCACCGCAGACGGCCACGCGGCGGTCCGCATCGATGGCGACGAAGCCGTCGAGCTGGGCTTCCCGGACCTCGGCGCTCTGCTCACCCGGCCGAACTGGCGGGAGCTCGTGGGTGCTTCCAACGGCCGACGGCACATGCTGTCCGAAGTGGACTACGCCCCGGTAATCCCTCGGCCGGCGAAGATCTTCTGCGTCGGGCTCAACTACCGCAGCCACATCCTCGAGATGGGCCGGGAGCTGCCGACCTACCCCACCCTGTTCGCCAAGTTCGCCAACTCGCTGGTCGGTGCCCGCGACGACATCGCGCTGCCGAAGGTGAGCGACGAGGTGGACTGGGAAGCCGAACTCGGCGTGGTGATCGGCTCCCCGATCCGCCGCGCGACCCCCGAGCAGGCGACGGAGGCAATCGCCGGGTACACCGTCGTCAACGACATCTCTATGCGCGACTGGCAGTGGCGGACCACGGAGTGGTTGCAGGGCAAGGCATTCGAAGCCAGCATGCCCGCCGGCCCATGGCTGGTCACCGGCGACGAGGTGGACCACGCCGCGGACCTGGAGCTGTGTTGCGAGGTCGACGGACAGGTTATGCAGCAGACCCGCACCTCCGACCTGCTGTTCCAGCCTGCCGACATCGTCGCCTACATCAGCCAGTTCACCACCCTGGAACCCGGCGACCTCATCGCCACCGGAACACCCGGCGGAGTCGGCGCCGCGCGGGATCCCAAGGTGTTCCTCCAACCAGGGATGGTCGTGCGGGTCGCCGTCGAAGGACTCGGTGAATGCGTCAACACTTGCGTGGACGAGAAGTTGTGAGCAGAGAGCCGACCGTCGAGACCCTGCTCGATTGGGCGGGGGAGGGGCAGCGCCGCCTCGAGGACGCGGTCGGTCGGCTGAAGCCGCAGGACGTGCGCGCACCGTCGGCGCTGCCGGGGTGGACGCGGGGGCACCTCATCACGCACCTCGCCCGCAACGCCGACGCCCTCGTCAACCTGCTGACCTGGGCGCGCACCGGCACTCCGACCCCGATGTACGCCACGCCCGAGCGGCGCAACACCGACATCGAGGCCGGCGCCGGGCGCGCACTCGACGAGCAGCGCGCAGATCTCCGCGAATCGGCGCGCAGGTTCGCCGAAGGCGCCGCTGCGGTACCACCGGCGAAATGGGCGGCCAGGGTGAAAAGCGCGCAAGGCCGGGACGTTTCAGCGTCCGAGGTGCCCTGGCTGCGGGTGCGCGAAGTGTGGATCCACTACGTCGACCTCGACATCGGGGAGAGCATCGACGTCGTCCCGGACGACGTGGCCACCAAGCTGGTGTCCGACGTCGCGGACTGGATGTCGCCGAAGCTGGATCACACGACGGATCTGCGGCCCGAGGGTCACCCCGCGGTCCTGCTCGGCCCCACTGGTGAGCCCACCGCCACCGTCGTAGGGCCCGCCAACCTCATCGCCGGATGGCTCATCGGACGCTGCGACAGTGATCGGCTGAATTGGATCGGTGACACGCCGGTCTTATCACCGTGGCTGTGAAGCAGCACGTCACAGACCCGGGAGCACGGCTCCCGCGTCGCACCACCCTCCACCCGCCGCAGAGTTGAACAACCGGTGAGAAGGCAGTGACCGCTTTCGCGCTTCCATCGTGAGCGTTCCGACGAGAATCCGCTGGTCAGACCTGTTCCCATCCTTGTTCGAGTCCCGCAGGGGGCACAACCCAACAGGGGGCGGCGTCCGCGCCGCACGCCGCCCCCCGCCCCATCAGAACGTCAACCGGAACGCGTCGATGTAACCGGTGTCGTGCCGGTACACATCTCGCACGCGCAGCTTCCAGGTGGGTGTGGAAATCGATGGCCGTGCTGATCTGCTGCTCGCCGCCCACCACCCGCCTGCGCACGAAGTCGTCGACGACCCGCACCTCGGGTGCGGATTCGGCGGATGGCCCCCGGTAGGTGTCGCTCGATGTGCTGCCCGAGGAGCCGCCGCAGCAACCCCACTCGTAGGCCCAGTTGCGGTTGAGGTCGGTGCCGACATAACTCGAGCCGGCATTGGGCTGCCGATTCTTGCGCCACGCCTTGTACGAGCCCGACTCGATGTCGTATTCGCTGCCGTCCGGGTTCATGGTCGGCACAATCCAGATCTCGCGGGTATCGACGGCATTGCGAACCTCGGCGTCGGTGGCGTAACTCTCCGGTCTTGGCGATCTCGCTGCGCGGCTGGGCGGTTGTCACCCCGGCAACGAAGTACTCGGCCGTGGCCCGGCCGCCGTCGGCCTCGCGTGGCTGGCCGGTCGCCGTGCCGCTCAAGGACAGGAGCAAGCTGCTTGCGGATGGCGTTTTTCCCATTGTTGCCAGATAGGTCATTGTTGCCAGACAGGAATGTGCGGATAGCCTGCTTTATTGTGACCGTGCGCTCCTTTGTCGAGCTCCTCTACGCGAACGAACCCGCCGAGGTGTTCGCCGAGCAGGTGGACGCCGCCGCCGCGGCGGGTGCCGACGAGGCGACCTTGGGCCGGACGCGCGACGAACTGGCCGTCGCGTTGAGGGTGCGTGAGCAGTTGTCGCGGCACCGGCAGCGCGAGGCCGAATTGCTCGCGCTGTACGAGAGCGCGAACGACCTCACGGCGATCCGCGATGTCGACGCCGTGCTGCAGGCGATCGTCCACCGCGCCCGGCAACTGCTCAATGCCGACATCACCTACCTGAGCCTCAACGACGAATCGGAGCGGGTCTCATTCATGCGGGTCACCGACGGCTCGGTATCCGCGGAGTTCCGCAACCTCCGGCTGCCGTTGGGAACCGGCCTGCTGGGCCTGGTCGCCCAAACCGGTGCGCCGTATTCCACCGACGACTACTTCGGTGATCGGCGGTTCATCCACCGCGACTACATCGACCGCGCCGTCGAGCAGGAGGGCATCCACGCGATCCTCGGCGTGCCCCTCACCCTCGATGGCAAGGTGATCGGTGCGTTGCTTGCCGGTCATCGCAGCCCGCGCCCGTTCCCGCCCAGTGAGGTCACCCTGCTCGGATCGCTGGCCGCGCACGCCGCCATCGCGCTGGAGAACGCTCGGCTGTTCGAGCAGACGCGGGCGGCTGCCGAGCAGATCCGCGCGCACTCGGAGTCGGTGGAACTGGCCGCCAGCGCACATGACCGGCTGACCGATGTGCTGCTGGCGGGCGGCGGAGCGCCCGAGGTGGCGTCGGTGCTCGCCGACGTGTTGTCTGGCGACGTCGTCGTGCTCGATCCGCACGGGCGCCCGCTCGCCGCGACCAGCGCAGGCATCGACCTCGAGCCGGAGCAACGGATCGCCGCCACCCGGGAATCGCGGCGGTCCGCGCGTACGGTGGAACTGCCCGGCGCCACGGTGCCGACATGGGTGGCCGCCGCCGTAGCAGGCTCCGACCACCTCGGCACGCTGGTGTTGCGTCGCGAAGGCGGCCTCGAACGGGCTGACCGGCGCATCTTCGAGCGTGGTGCGCTGGTGACGGCGCTCCTGCTGCTGTTCCAGCGGTCGGTGATCGAGGCTGAGGACCGGGTGCGTGGCGAGCTGCTCGACGATCTGCTCGCTGAGCCGACCCGGGATCTTGGCGCGCTGCGCGAACGCGCGAAACGGCAGGGTGCCGATCTGGACGCACCGCAGGTCGTCCTGGTCGTCAGGGTAGACGGCGTCGAGCGGCACCGGATCGCTGCTACGGCGTCTCGATTGGCCGCGAGCCGACGCGGCCTTGGTGGCTCGCACGGGCCCGAGTCGGTACTGGTATTGCCGGGCACCGACCCGATGGCTGCCGCGCGCTGGGCGCACGAACGACTGGCCGGGCTCGGTGGCTCGGTGACCGTCGGCGCATCAGGACCGACCGCGGAGGCGACCGCCGTCTCGGCCGCCTACCGGGATGCACGACAGTGCCTGCTCACCCTGGTAGCGCTCGGGCGTGCCGGCGAGGTGGCCGATGCCGCCGGTCTGGGGCTCGCACGGCTGCTGCTCGGCCACAATGGTCCTGCCGAGCTCGAGACCTTCGTCAGCGCGACGCTGGGGTCCGTGCTCGAGTACGACGAGCGGAGGGGCACCCAGTTGGTCGCCACACTCGACGCGTGGTTCGCCGCCGGCGGCAGTCCCTCGGAGGCAGCCACGTCGTTGCACGTGCATCCCAATACTGTCACACAGCGGCTCGACCGGATCACCGCGTTGCTGGGCGAGGGCTGGCGTGAGCCGCGGCGGGCGCTCGACATCCAGCTCGCGCTGCGGCTGTGGCGGCTGCGCGCCCTGCATCAAGGGACCTGATCCCCGCGTAGGTGCATCTGTCGACATATGCACCCGGGTAGGTGCATCTGTCACATAGGTTGACCATCATTGTGTGATTGAAGCACATAGCTACTTTGCTGGAAGAACCCTAGCGTCTGGACCATGCAGGAGTACTGTGGCCCAGATCTCAGCGCGCACACCGCCTTGGTGACCGGCGCGGGCAGTGGCATCGGCCTGGCCTGCGCGGAGCGGCTCTCGGCGGCAGGCGCCAAGGTCGTTGTGCTCGACCGCGACGAATCCACCGCGCACGCGGTGGCCGACCGGTTGGGCGGAACGGCGATGGTCGCCGATCTGTCCGAGCCGTCGATCGTCGATGGGCTCGGGCTCGCGGCCGACATCCTGGTCAACAACGCGGGCCTGCAGCACGTCGCCCCGATCGAGGAGTTCGACCCCGACCGGTTCACGCTGATGCAGAAGGTGATGCTCGAGGCGCCGTTCCGGCTCGCCCGGGTGCTGCTACCCCAGATGTATACCCGGGGCTGGGGACGGATCGTGCACATCTCCTCTGTGCACGGCCACCGCGCATCGCCGTACAAAAGTGCCTACGTCTCAGCCAAGCATGGCCTCGAGGGGCTGTCGAAGGTGATCGCACTTGAAGGGGCAAGTAGAGGCGTCACCTCCAACACGATCTGTCCCGGATATGTGCGCACGCCGCTGGTGGAAGGTCAGATCGCCGAGCAGGCCCGCGTGCACGGGATCGACGAATCGGCGGTGCTGGACGAGGTGCTGCTCGCCCGGACCCCGATCAAGCGCCTCGTGCGGCCGGCCGAGGTCGCCGATCTCGTCGCCTATCTGTGCGGGCCCGGCACCGACTCGATCACCGGCTCCGCATTCACCCTCGACGGCGGATGGACCGCCACCTAGCACCACCCGCGTCATCAACTACGGCGACCCTGGTATCGAAAGGAAACCCGATGTCCACCCACACTCCCGCAACAGCGGAGGCACCGCCGCGCAGCTCGATCCACAAGGTGGTGTTCGCCAGCCTGATCGGTACCGCAGTCGAATGGTACGACTTCTTCCTCTACGGCTCGGCCGCCGCCCTGGTCTTCGGGGCGCTGTTCTTCCCGTCGAGTGATCCCGTCACCGGAACCCTGCTCGCCTTTGGCACCTACGCGGTCGGCTTCGCCGCCCGTCCGCTCGGGGGCATCGTGTTCGGTCACTTCGGTGACCGGGTCGGTCGCAAGAAGATGCTGGTGGCCAGCCTGGTGCTGATGGGCGTGGCGACCTTCGTCATCGGTCTGCTGCCGACCTACGCCACCATCGGGATCGCCGCACCGATCCTGCTGCTGGTGTGCCGCCTGCTGCAGGGCTTCGCCGTCGGCGGCGAGTGGGGTGGCGCGGTGCTGATGGCCGCCGAACACGGTGATGAGCGGCGGCGCGGGTTCTGGTCCTCGTGGCCGCAGGCCGGTGTTCCGCTGGGCAACCTGCTCGCCACGGCGGTGCTGTGGCTGCTGGCGCTGTTCCAGCCGGACGACGCGTTCCAGGCCTGGGGCTGGCGTATTCCGTTCCTGCTCAGCGCGGTGCTGGTGGTCATCGGCCTGTGGGTGCGGCTGTCGCTGGAGGAGTCTCCGGTGTTCGCCGAGGCCAAGGCAGAGCTGGAGGCCAAGGCCGCAGGCACCCCGACGTTGCCGCTGCTGACCGTGATCAAGAAGTACCCGCGCGAGGTGCTGATCGCGATGGGAATGCGGATGGCGGAGAACATCTCCTACTACATCTTCACCATCGTCGTGATCAGCTACCTGACGACCTATCTGGACATGCCCAAGGACGGCGCGTTGAAGGGTGTGCTGATCGGCTCGGTGTTGCAGTTCTTCCTGATTCCGGCCGTCGGTGCGCTCTCCGATCGGGTCGGGCGTCGACCGCTATATCTCGCCGGTGCCGCGGGAGTCGGCCTATGGACCTTCGTGTTCTTCAACATGATCGACTCGCGCAGCGAGACGCAGGTCGTGCTCGCCGTGGTGATCGGGCTGGCCTTCCACACGTTGATGTACGCGCCGCAGGCGGCGTTCTTCTCCGAACTGTTCGGCACCAGCGTTCGCTACAGTGGCGCGTCCGTCGGCTACCAGCTGGCCTCGGTCTTCGCCGGTGGGCTCGCTCCGATCATCGCGCTCACCCTGCTCGGCGACGTGAGCGAGGGCAACACCGGCGCTGTCGGCATCTACGTCTCCATCGCGTCGGCGATCAGCATCGTGGCCGTATTGCTCGCCAAGGAAACCCGCGGCTCGTCGCTGCGACACGACCGGCTGATCGAGGAAGCCACGGCAGAGGTCAAGGGAGCCTGACCGATGCGCATTCGGGCCGCGGTACTCCGTGAGGCAGCACTGCCCGGCCCTTACGCCGACAGCAGGCCACTTGCCGTGGAGGATGTCAACCTCGCTGGCCCCGGGCCGGGTGAGGTGCTGGTGCGCAACATTGCCGCCGGACTGTGCCACTCAGACCTCTCGGCAGTGGACGGGTCACGACCCCGTCCACTGCCGATGGTCCTCGGACACGAGGCTGCCGGGGTGGTCGAGGAGGTCGGTCGCGATGTCTCGCTGGTCGCACCCGGCGACCACGTCGTCTACTCCTACGTCCCGATGTGCGGCGAGTGCGTGTCCTGCCAGTCGGGCCGGGTGGTGCTTTGCGAGCGTGGGTTCGCCGCGAATTCCGCCGGTGCGTTGCTCGGTGATGTGCGCAGGCTGAGTGTCGACGGGCAGTCCCTCCATCATCACCTCGGCGTCTCCGGTTTCGCCGGGCACAGTGTGGTGTCAGGCGCATCCCTGGTGCCGATCACCCGCGACGTACCACTGGACACCGCTGCCCTGTTCGGCTGCGCGGTTGCCACCGGAGTCGGCGCGATCGTGAACACCGCGGCGGTGCGACCGGGGGAGTCGGTCGCGGTGCTCGGCCTGGGTGGGGTGGGATTGTCCGCGGTGATGGGGGCGGTGCTGGCGGGTGCCTGCCCGGTGATCGCGAGCGACCCGGTCGGCGCCAAGCGTGATCTCGCGGTTCGGATGGGGGCCACCCATGTGGTTTCCGGTGGCGCTGATGCGGTCGATGCGATCAGGGAGCTTTCTGGCGGTGGTGTGGACTGGGCGGTTGAATGCGTGGGGAACTCCGGAGTGCTGGCGCAGGCCTATGCCGCCGCCCGCCGTGGTGGTGCCGCGGTGTCGGTCGGCCTGCCGCACCCGTCGCAGACGCTGGAGATCCCCGCGGTGTCGCTGGTCGCCGAGGAGAAGCGCGTCATCGGTTCCTACATGGGGTCCTCGGTTCCGCGGCGAGACGTACCCCGGATGATCGCCCTCTACCAGGCGGGACGGCTGCCGGTCCAGCTGCTGAACTCGGGGTCGATCGGCCTGGACGACATCAACACTGCGATGGACCGGCTCGCCGCGGGCCAGGCGGTGCGGCAGTTGGTGAACTTCGCCCCCGAGCACTGAACGTGCCGGACCCGTTCCCGGTTAGGCTGCGGCAATGACCCCGACCGCGAGCGAGATTGCCGCCCGGGTGCGCGCCGGGGCCGCAGATCCTGTGCTGATCACCGAGCAGGCCCTGGCCAGGATCGCAGCGGTCGACGGCGTGCTCGGCGCGTTCCGGGTGGTGCGTGACAAGGCTGCCCTCGCCGAGGCCGCAGCTGTGCGTGAGCGGCCTGACCTGGCCGAACTGCCGCTGGCCGGAGTGCCGGTCGCGGTCAAGGACGTCGCGGCGATCAGCGGTGAGTGCGTCACCAACGGTGCACTCGCTGCGGCCACCGAACCCGCGGACGCGGACCATGTGATCGTGCGCAGGCTGCGGGACGCGGGCGCGATCGTCGTCGGCATCACGAGGGTGCCGGAACTATGCATCTGGCCGATGAGCGACGACCCGGCAGGCACGGCTCGCAACCCGTGGGATCCGGCCTACACCGCGGGCGGCTCCTCCGGCGGCAGTGGATCGGCCGTCGCAGCCGGGCTGGTGCCGATCGCGCACGGCACCGACGGAATGGGCTCGGTCCGCCTGCCCGCGGCGATCTGCGGGCTCGTCGGCGTCAAACCCGGCAGCGGGGTGATCAAGGAACCGGATGCGATGTCCTGGTACGGAATGTCCTCCCATGGTTCGCTCACCACCACGGTCGCCGACGCGGGCCTCATGCTTTCCGTGCTCGCCGAGCGTCCCGAACTGGCCGAGGTCACCGAACCCGTGGCGCCGCTGCGGATCGCGGTGTCAACCCGCGCACCGCTGGGCGTGCCGGTCCAGCACAGGATCCGCGATGCGGCAACGACCGCGGCGGCGGGCTTGTCCGATGAGGGCCACCTGGTTACCCGTGCCACGCCGCACTACGGCCTGAGCACAGTGGTAGGCATGGCCGTTCGGTGGTTCGCCGGGCCGTCCGAGCAGGCCGACGCGCTGGACCACGCCCTACTGCAGCGCCGCACCCGTGCCCACATCGGCGCGGGTCACGCCCTACGCCGTGCCGGGCTGATCCGGCCGCGCACGGCCGAGCGCTGGCGGACACGGGCTGCCCGGTTCTTCGAGGAGTACGACGTGCTGCTCACACCGACGTTCGCCACCGTGCCCCCGGAAGCGCGCAGTTGGCATCGGCGGTCGTGGCTGTCGAACGCGATCTCCGCTGCCCGGTTCGCACCATTCACCGGACCGTGGAACCTGGCGGGATTCCCCGCCATGACCGTGCCTGCCGGACACGACAAGAACGGCCTGCCGCTCGGCGTGCAACTGGTTGCCGCCCCGGACGGAGAACGGCTCCTGCTCAGCCTGGCCGCTCAGCTCGAGCGGCGCAACCCCTGGCCGCGGACGGTGGCCGACTAGCGGCCTTTGTCCCTCGATGCGCTCTCCGGTCCCGCGCCGACCTCGGCATGCGGCCGCGGCGATGGCTTGTGCGCAGCACGAGCGGGGCCGTTGCCCCGGGCACCATTGCCCGCTGCGGCGTTGTCGGCTTCGCTGGGTGCCTCGCCGTTGCCGTCCGCCGGCACAGCCTCCTCGACCCGAGGCACCGGCAGCAACTCGTTCTCGAGCGGTTCGAGTGCGGCCTGGCTATTGGCCAGCAGCTCGTCGGCGGAGCTGAGCCGGGAACGGACATCCGCACCGATCTCGGCGAGCCGGTCGATGATCGTGTTGGCCTCCGCGGTCCGGCTGTTGGCGTCCTTGGTGGCTTCGGCGATGCGGCGCTGAGCCTCGGTCGTCGCCTCGGCTATGCGTCGCTGGGCGTGGTTCTTGCTGGCCGTCTGCTGGTCGGCGATGTACTTGTCCAGCGCGCCGCGTTCGGCGGCCATGTGTGCGTCGAACTCCTGCTCGATGGCCCTGCGCTTGCGCTCGGCTTCGGCGTCGAGCCGGTCGCGCCTGCGCACCGCGTCGACGGTCAATTGCTGCACTTCGGCGCGGGTTTCCTCGAGGGCCGCCCGATGCTCGGCGTGCATCGCCTCCGCGTGTGCGTCGAGTTCGGAGAGCAGGGAACGATAGCGCTCACGCAGGGCGATGGAGGCCTGTGCGGTGGACTTCCAGTTCTCTTCCGCCGCGGTCTGCGCCCGGGCGGTGATCTCATCGGCCTTGAGGTAGGCGATGTGACCCACCCGTTGCATCCGCTGATCGAGGTCGTCGAGATCCTTCGGTGGCACCGATAGCTCCTCGACTCGCTCGGACAGCGTGCCGTTCTCGGCGCGGGCCGACTCCAGTTGCTGGGACAGCGCGTTGAGCTGGGACAGCGCGCTGTCCCGCTCGGCGATCAGACGACGCACGTCGGCCTGGATCATGTCGAGGTGCTCCCTGACCTGGTTGCGGTCGTAGCCGTTCCACATATGGTCGAATTCACGCGGAACGCGGGGGAGTGCGTTGTCTCGCTTCGGGCGCGGCGAAGTCATGCCCCGACGTTACCTGCGTACGTTCTGTTGTCACCGTCAGACTCGCCAGTCAACCCTGTTGGGCTCATTACCCCGCCCCACGATTACCCTCCGTTGCCGATGGCGTGGTGTCGTGAGTGAATGTTGTTTGCCCGGCAACCTTCAGCACTCACGAGGGCGCCAGCCGGGTCGTGAGTGCTGAGGGTTGTCCATGCAACAACTTTCACTCACGAGAGGGTGGGGCGCTACCAGTGGAAGCCTCGGGTCAGTTTGATCAGGGCGCTTGCTGCGCGGCCAAGATGCTGGTCGCCGCGGCCGATCTTGAGCTTGCCGCCGCCACCTGCGGCGACTGAGTCAGGGAACACCCGGTACGCCTGATAGGCCACCGCGTCGGTGATGCCGGGCGAGAACTTGTACGCGGTATTGATCAGCTGGCCGCTCGGCGTGCCAACGTGCTTCGGCCGGTTCTTCAGCGCCTGCACGACCATCTCCGCCGCCTGCTCCGACGACTTGGTCGGGAACGCGTCGTAGATCTTCGTCGGCCGGATCATCGGCGTGCGCACCAGCGGCATGTGGATCGTGGTGAAGGTGATCCCGTCGCCGTGCATCTCGACCGCGGCGATCTTGCTGAAGTAGTCCAGCGCCGCCTTGGACGCCACGTAGGCGGAGAACCGCGGCGCGATGCCCTGTACCCCGATCGACGAGACGTTCACGATGTGCCCGAACTTGCGCTCGGTCATGTGCGGCAGCAGGGCCAGGATCATCCGGACCGCACCGAAGTAGTTGATCGCCATCGCCCGCTCGAAGTCGTGCACCCGGTCGTAGGACAGCCTGAGTGACCGGCGGATGGACCGACCCGCGTTGTTCACCAGCATGTCGATCCGTCCGTGATCGGCAAGCATCGCCTCGACCGTCTTGTGCACCGAGTCGTCATCGGTCAGGTCGCACGGGTACACCGAAGCCTGTCCGCCCGCCGCGACGATCTCCGCGCGGACCTCCTCCAGTTCGGGCTGCCTGCGGGCGACCAGCAGCGGGATGCCGCCCGCTGCGGCCACCTTCAGCGCGGTCGCCCGGCCGATGCCGGAGGAAGCGCCGGTGATCACGATCCGGCGGCCGTCCAGTTCGCCGCGCGGACCGTGCTTGCGCGCCCGGAACGGATCAAGGTGCTCGGCCCAGTACGCCCACAACGTGCTCGCGTACTCCTCGAGCCGAGGTACCTCCACGCCGTGTGGCGCGAGCTCCTTGCGGGTGGCCGCCGAGGAGAACACCGACGGGAACGACAGATTCCCCAGTAGCGCAGGTGGCATCCCGACGCGCTCCATGATGGCGTCCCGCGCGATGGTCACACCGGGGATGTGCTCGGACAACTTGATCAGTTCGACGATGCCCCTGCTGATGTTCTCCGGCAGTTCGGCGGTGATGATGGGTGCGCCTGCCGCGCGGGCAAAGGCGTTGTACACAGACGACACCGGCTGCGGCTCGGGGTTGACCAGATGGAAGGCGCGGTTGTCCAGGCCATCGGCGCGAACAAGGGCGCGCAGCGCCCCGGCCACGTAGTCGACCGGCACCACGTTGGTGTCGCCGATGTCCGGCGCCACCGTGGGCAGGCTGGGCAGCGCGGACATCTTGGCGATAGTGGGGAACAGGTAGTACGGACCGTCGAGCTTGTCCATCTCACCGGTTTTGGAGTTACCGACCACGATCGCCGGCCGGTACACCCGCCACGGCACGGCCGTCTGCTCCCGCACGAGCCGCTCGGACTCGAACTTGGTGCGGTGGTAGGCCGTCGGAAGCTGCTGGCCGACGTCGAACATGTCCTCGGTGAAGGTGCCCTGGTAGTCACCCGCGACCGCGACCGAGGACACGTGGTGCAGGCAGCCTGCCCCGATAGCGCCACACAGTGCGATCACGTTCGCGGTGCCGTGCACGTTGGCCTTGATGCTGGTCTCGTCGTCGGCGGTGATGTCGTAGAGCGCGGCGAGGTGCACCACGTTGTCCACTTTCCCGTGCAGCGTTTCCCGTGTCTCGTCGTCGATTCCGAGCAGTTCCTCGGAAATGTCGCCCACGATTGGGCTGATCTTGTCCGCATTCGGCCACTCGCGGGAGATCTTGGCGAGCTTGTGCTGTGAGCCCGCGCGAACGGTGACCCACACCCGTTCGGTGTCGGAATCGGCCAGTATCAGTTGCACGTAATGGCGCCCGATCAAGCCGGTCGCGCCGGTCACCAGGTAGGTCGTCATCGCACTGCTCCTTATGTGCCGCGTCGGACTCCGGGCAAGGGAGGAGGTGAGAACCCTCGCGCCGATTCTGCTGGATGGGGCCGACACCTGCCAGCGAGCTCCGGTGTGACGCGAGATGTCTTTACCCTTGTGCTCGATGGCGCAACCTTTTTCATGTCCCCTCGTTATCTCCGCACGGGTCTGGGACGCACCGTCTCGACACGGGAACGGGGAGGAACAGTGCGTCCACTGTGGTCACGAGGGTGGCCGGCGTTGCTGACCGGCGTGCTGATGAGCGCGCTGCTGTTGCCGACCTCCGATCCCGCGGTCGCCGAATCTGCTGAAGCCGAGGGACGCGACATCAACTCGGTGACCCAGCGATACATGGCCGGTCAGGAGCGCGACGTCTTCGGTGGCCTCTACCTGGATGACGCGGCAGGTGGCGTGATGACCGTGCTGGTGACCTGCGATCGAGCGGTGCACGAGGCGGCGCTGCGCAGATTGGTGGCGAACCCGGACCGGCTGCGGGTGGTCAAGGCGAAACATTCCGAGGACGAACTGCTGGCGGCACAGGATCGCATCGCGGCTGCTGAGAACGAGTTGAGCGCGCTCGGGGTCGCACCGACGCTCACTTCGGTGGACGTGGTGGGCAACCGGGTCACGGTGGGGGTGCCTGGCGCGGCGGCCGCGGCGAAATCGGCGCTCGCGCGGGTCGTGCCGCTGTCCATGCTGCACATCGAGGACGGCGTACGGCTGGACCTCGCGGTGTGTGCCAGTGGGCTGGAATGCTCCACCGACTCCCCGCCGTTCGACGGCGGTACCGACATCGAATCCTTCGACACCGAACTGGGCGCCGTGCAGTTCTGCACGCTCGGATTCGTCGGCAGGTCGTCAGCCGGCGGTGCGGTATCGGTATTGAGCGCAGGCCATTGCGGGCCGACGTCCTCCACATGGGTGCAGCAGACGACACCGATCGGCCAGGTCAACCGCAATGTGTTCACCGGCACGACTTCCGCCGATGCGATGGCGATCCCGGTTTCCGCCCTGGTGGCCCGTGGCCAGGTGAAAGGTTCGAAGGGCGCTTATCAGACGATCACCGGCCATGAGCGGGCATCCGAGGACTACGTCGGCCGGGCCACCTGCGCCTACGGCATTCGCACCAAGTACCGGTGCGGGAAGATCGTCAGCAAGACCGCGCGGGTGAAGCTCGGCGGAGTGACCCTGACCAATCAGCGCATCGCCAGCCGCCCCTGCGGACCGGGGGACAGCGGCAGCCCCAATTACTACCGGAACCGAGCTCAGGGAATCACCTCTTTCTCGGTGACGCGGTCCGACGGCAAGGTCTACTGCGGGTACTCCCACATCAGCAACGTGCTGAGCAAACTGGGCCTGACTAGCGTGGCCTCGCGCTGAGCCCGCGCGGGGTCAGGCCGGATCGGCGACCACGATGCGATTCTCGGAGTAGCCGTCGGAGCCGCCCACCCACCGGCCGCCGCAGGTGACCAGCACAAGGCGGTGGGCTCCGTCCTGGCCGAACAGCTGCTCAGCGCGTGCGGGCAGGTCGTCCTTGTGCACCGTGAGCACCTGGGATACGCGATAGGTCCAGCGCTTGCCCCGGGCATCGACCACGGTGACCCGCGCGCCGATCGCGGTCTGCCAGAGTTCGGCGAACGGACCGGTCTGCCCGCGCCAGTTGACGTGGCCTGCGAAGACGGATGCCCCGGTGCGCGCGGTCAGCCCGGCTCCCCACCAGGTCGCCTCGCTCAGGTCGTCCGGCACCGGGAGCACGCCACCGGGGGCCAGTTCCTCGCGCACCAGGGTGGCCGTGCCCCCATGGGGGAGCCGGACGCTGCCACGGGGTTGTTGCGCTGGCGCCGTGGTGGGGGTGTCCGCCGGAGCATTCGGGGTGGTCTGCGGCACCGAGGGTGTCGCGCGTGTCGTCGTCGGCTGCGTCGTGGGGGTCGGCGGTGGTGGCGACACGCCTGGCGCCTCAGCCGTCGGTGTCGGCATGGGCGCACCGGCGATCGCCATCACGGGCGGCCACCGGAACGCGCCCACACCGACGAAGAGGGAAAGCAGGCTGGTCACGGTCGCCAGCGCGACCGTGACCAGCCTTGTCGTTGGAGTGCGGGGCATCTTCAGCGCCGGGCGCCCCATCGGCGTCGGGTGAGCAGGCCGATCAGTGCGGATCCGGCCAGAGCCAGCGCCCCCAGCCCGGCCAGACCCCCTGCGGACGGGCCGCTGATGACCGCGGCCGTAGCGACGGCGGTGGGCTCCGAGCCGGCCGGGATGACCCTGGGCACCTCGGGTTTCTCGGGTGGCGCATTGGGCACGTTGCTCAGTTCCAGCGTGAGTGTCTCGCCGGGTTGGACTTCGCCGCAGGCCGACGGCGGATCATCCTTGTCGAAGGCTTCCTCGTAGCCGGCCGGTGGGCTCACCTCGACGATGCAGATGGTTTGCGGGGTGCGCAGGTCGGCGAGTTCCGCCGTGCCCGCGTCCCCTTCGGTGGTGACCACGATCGGATCGCCCTGGTCGTCGATGAGCGGCTTCTCGTCCTGGCCGATCGCAGGCGTCTGCTTGTCTTCGCCGGTCACCATCAGCTCGGCCCCGGCGATGCCCGCACCCGTCTTGGCATCGACCTTGCCGACGACAGCACCGCCGGGCTGGGTGCGCGCGGTGGTCGCGGCCTTGGTGGTCAGCTGTTTCTCGCCGCCGGTGGACACCACGCGCTGGGTGTCGGCGTCCACCGGGAACCTCACGTACGGGCGGTCAGCTGGGGCGGAGAAGGTGCCTGCCATGGCGGGGCTCTGGCCGGTCGGGATGACGTCAACCTTGGCCACGCCATCGGAGTCGGTGGTCACCGCGCCACTCTCGGCGCCGTCGGCCAGGGTCCCGTCGGTGAGCGTGACGCCGATCGGCACATCGGGAACGCCCGCGCCCTTGGCGTTGGTGACCTTGATGGACCATTCGCCCGGAGTGCCGATGATCTGGTCGGCCTTGGGCGGGGTGGCCACGCTCCGCCACGGGCCACGGTTGGCTTCGGCGTCCGCCGTGAGCCGTTCGACGGCCTCCTGGGCAGCGGCGGGCAGCTTGCTCAGGTGGAACGGTGCGTCGTAGGCGATCTTCTTGAAGCTGAGCTTCCGGTTCAGATCCGCCTTGCTGCGCGGCGCGGCGGTCCAGGAATGCAGCAGGTGCGCCAGCGCGGCGGCCTCGTGCTTGCTCGTGGTGTCGCCGTAGCGCAGCAGCAGGTAGGAGATGTTGGCCGCGGTGTCCGCGGGAATCTTCTCGCCGAACTTGGTGTGCAACTCATCGCCCGGCTCGTACTTCTCGTTGGTGTCGGGTGCCTTGTACAGGAACTGCACGCAGAACACTTGCTTGCCACCGACCACGTAGGAGCCGAGCCAGTCGGAGGCGCGATTCTTGCCGCCGTAGGGCTGCCCGGGCTTCGTGTGATGCCCGATGCCTTCCTTGACCACGGCCGCCGCCGGTGCAGCGATGGCGACCAGGGAGAGCGTGCTGAGCATTGCTACCGCGAGCATTCCGCCGATGCCTCGCCGAACCGCGCCCGTGAATCGGTGCGCCGTGCCGCGGCGCCTGCGTGTTGTCCACCCCATGTTGTGCTGACCCCTTCTCGGCCCGCATGTGGGCGCGCGAAAGCACCCAATGCGCGTGTGGTGATGGCCCCCGACGACGTACCTGTGTCAGTTCCCGCTTCGCAGGGTGACCGGTGTGGTACCCCATGTGAGGGTCACCGGTTCAGGGGGGAAAAGCAATAGGCCAACGGGATGAGCGTGCGACGAGTCGGCTACCGGTGTCGCATCCGCCGGGCACTAGAGTGGCGGCGGAGCCCGCCTGACCGACAGAGTGGCGGCGGAGCCCACCTGGCCGACAGAGTGGCGGCGGAGCCCGCCTGGCCGACATGGGTAATGTGGGCATTACTCCAGGGAACTGGCCGACGTGCTCGGCCGTTGTATCCACTGCAGGCGTTCAGACCGATGCACGTGCAAACAGATCCAGGAGGATCAGGTGCGTACCAGTAGCAACCCCGCGTTCCGCAACCTGCCGATGGGTGGCCCGGTAGGCGGCTACGCAGGCTTCAACCAACCCCAGGGCGGGGTGCCCGGCTACGACATGCCGCAGGCACCGGCAGGCTCGGCCGAGCGGCCGATGACCGTCGACGACGTTGTCATGAAGACCGGGGCGAGCCTTGGTGTAGCCCTGATCACCGGTATCGCCACCGCGATCTGGGCGCAGGGCCAGATCGCCGCCGGTTCGAGCGGTCCCGTGTTCGGCGCGATGATCGGCGGCATGCTGGTCGGCCTCGTGCTGGCCCTGGTCATCATCTTCAAGAAGAAGCCGAGCGGCCCGCTCACGCTTGCCTATTCGGCTGCCGAGGGTGTGTTCCTCGGCGCCATCACAGGCGTGTTCGAGCTGTTGTACCCGGGCATCGCGCTGCAGGCGATTCTGGGCACCGCCGGGGTGTTCGTGACCATGCTGGTGGTCTACAAGACCGGCGCGGTCAAGGTCACGCCCAAGCTGACCAAGTGGATCATTGGCGCCACCATGGGCGCCGTCATCCTGATGCTGGCCAACCTGGTGCTCGGTTTCTTCGGCGTCAACATGGGACTGCGTGACGGTGGCACCCTGGCGATCATCTTCAGCCTCGTGGTGATCGGTATCGCGGCGTTCAACTTCCTGCTCGACTTCGACATGGCCGACAAGATGATCCGTGCGAGCATGCCGTCGAAGTGGGCCTGGTTCGCAGCCTTCGGCCTGATGACAACCCTGGTCTGGCTGTACCTGGAGATCCTCCGACTGCTGTCCTACTTCCAGAACGACTGAGGCTCAGCGCGCGCCAAAGGGGCGCCCGGTCCATCGACCGGGCGCCCCTTTTTTGCTGTCGGCCCCCGCTCGATGTGTATGCTTCTATCAATCCATACACATTGGAGTCGATATGCGTACCAACATCGATATTGACGATGAGCTTATGTCGGAGGCCATGCGGGCCACGGGTGCCCGCACGAAAAAGGATGCGGTGGATGCCGCATTGCGTACCGTCGTACGCAGATATCGCCAGCGTGGTGTCCTGAATCTGGCCGGTAAGGTGCATTGGGAAGGTGATCTGGACGAGAGTCGGCAGATGCGGACTGATCGTTGATCGTCGTTGATACCAGTGTGTGGATTGACCTGTTCCGTGGGGCGAAGGTCGCACACGTCGACTACATGCGTGAGCAGCTGCACTCGGAGGTCGGGGAGGACTTCGCGCTGACCGACATCGTTCTCACCGAAATCCTGCAAGGACTCCCCGAGAACGAGGTCGACATGGTCGAGCGCCAGATGCTCGAGTTTCCTGTGCTCCGCTTGAACGGGCTGGAAGACTTTCGACGGGCCGCCGCGCTGTATCGGGCGGCACGGGGACGAGGGGTGACCATTCGCCGCACCACCGACTGCTTGATCGCTGCCGTGTGCATCAGGGACGAGGTCCCGCTGCTGCACCGGGATGTGGACTTCGACCGGCTGGCGCAGCACTCTGAGCTCAAGATCGCCGAAGTCCAGCAGTAAGTACCCGCAACGCCGGGGTGAACGGGATTTCCCCCGGTCGCAGTGGAACGGTGTCTGGGACCTGCGATGAACTCGCGCAAGGTCGCGCTGGTCTGGGGGGCGCCCGGCCAAGTGCCCGGGCGCCCC
>JBOHER010000376.1:0-2175 GCA_050701115.1 Haloechinothrix sp.
GAAGTGATCGACGCACGGCAGTCACTTGCTGTCGCATAGCGGCACCTTCCACAAGCTCCTGGAGACCGCCACCCCGGCGGACCTCCGCCGGGAAACGTGTACCACTTCCCGGAGGGTTATTCACAAGACACCCGACTCAGAACTTTGCCTTCCACCGCCGCAAGCTCACCCTCGACGCCACGCCATGACCGCCGCACCCGGCCGGGCCAGCGCCCGATGATCGAGCGCTTGCCCCGGAGGGTCCTGGCTACTGGATGGTGGCGGGGTCCATCCAGAGGACTTCCCAGATGTGGCCGTCGCGGTCGGAGAAGCTGCGCCCGTACATGTAGCCGTGGTCCTGCGGCTCCTTGACCTCCTGGCCGCCTGCGGCGAGCGCCTTGTCGGCCAGTTCGTCGACCTCGGTCCTGCTTTCGGCGGACAGCGCGATGATCGACTCGGTGTGGGTGGCCGGGTTCGCCAGTTCCTTGGTGGTGAAGGTCGAGAAGTACTTCTCGACGAGCAGCATGACGTAGGCCTCCTCGCTGATCACCATGCAGGTGGCGTTCTCGTCGGTGAACTGCGCGTTGAACTCGAAGCCGAGCGCGGTGAAGAACTGGACCGACTTCGGTAGATCCTTGACGGCGAGGTTGACGAAGATCTTGCGGGCCTTCGGGGCTTCGCCCGCAGGACGGGCAGGTGACCGTGACGGTCCAGGTCAACTCGTCCACCGCGACATCGGCCGCCCGTTCACAGCGGCGGCACCAGCGGTGGCCGGTGACCACGAAGACGTGCACCGGCGCGGAAACGCACTGGTGCACCCAGCGCCGATGGGTGCGGGCAGGGTGGCGGCGAGCCGTCGTTCGGACATCGTCACCACTCCTTCTCGGCTGCGGTGCCGCCTTCCGGCACCCTGCACAGACCCGTCGAGTGACGCGACGCGATTTCGACATCCCGCGCCAAGAATTCTCGACAGCGGTGCGTAGCGGAGGCTTCAGCGGACGTTTGGATGCCAACATCCTTCGTCGTTCGGCGCGGCGACCACACCGTCAAGACACATGGTGTCGACGGTACCGGTCCGAATATGTCGGTGTACGGGAGCACAATCGCCATCCAGCGATTAGTTTCGCACCTGGCCACGGTCAGTACAGGCAAGGCGCAGTGTCGAAGGGAGTGCACATGAGTGGGGTACGCGTACTGGTTGGCACCCGTAAGGGCGCATTCGTCCTGACCTCGGACGGCACGCGGAAGAGGTGGGACGTCAGCGGCCCGCACTTCGGCGGCTGGGAGGTCTACCACGTCGCGGGGTCGCAGGCGAACCCGGATCGCCTGTACGCCTCGCAGTCCACCGCATGGTTCGGTCAGCTGATCCAGCGCTCCGACGACGGCGGCAAGACCTGGGAGCCGGTGGGTAAGGACTTCAGCTACGACGGCGTTCCGGGCACGCACCAGTTCTACGACGGCACGGCGGTCCCGTGGGAGTTCAAGCGGGTCTGGCACCTGGAACCCTCGTTGACCGACCCGGACACCGTCTACGCGGGCATCGAGGATGCCGGCCTGTTCCGCACCAGCGACGGCGGGCAGAACTGGCAGGAGCTGCCCGGCTTGCGCGCCCACGGGACGGGGCCGTTCTGGCAACCCGGCGCCGGAGGGCTGTGCCTGCACACCATCATTGCGCATCCGACCAACCCGGACCGCCTCTTCATCGCGATCTCGGCCGCGGGCGCGTTCCGCACCGACGACGGCGGCAAATCGTGGAAGCCGATCAATCGCGGGCTGAAGTCGCAGTATATTCCGGACCCCAACGCCGAGGTGGGGCACTGCGTGCACCGCATCGCAATGCATCCGGCGCGTCCGGATGTGCTGTACATGCAGAAACATTGGGACGTGATGCGCAGCGACGATGCCGGCGACAACTGGCACGAGATCAGTGGAAACCTGCCGACGGATTTCGGGTTCGCGATTGACGTTCACGCGCACGAGCCGGAAACGGTCTATGTGGTGCCGATCAAGAGCGACTCGGAGCACTATCCGCCGGATGGCAAGTTGCGGGTCTACCGCAGCCGCTCGGGCGGAAACGAGTGGAAAGAGCTGAGCAAGGGACTGCCGCCGCGCGACTGCTACGTGAACGTGCTGCGCGACTCGATGGCAGTCGATTCGCTCGATTCGTGCGGGATTTATTTTGGGACTACCGGGGGG
>JBOHER010000377.1:0-4397 GCA_050701115.1 Haloechinothrix sp.
GCCTGACGTCATCGCCGTTTACCGACGCAGTGGCAATCGCTACCAACAGACCTACAGCGCAAGGCGTCAGGATATGAGCGCACCCGAGTGGAGCTGGTATCGCCGGCACGGCCAGGAACTGGTCGATACCCAGGCGGCGCCCTACGGTCCCGATGTCATCGGTCTGCTCCGCGACAACGTCAGCTACGGCGTTGCCGGTGACCATGGCGGCGCCCAGCACGCTGTGCAGGACATCCCGATCGCCTTCTACGGCGGCGGCCTCTCCCCCGCCACACCGGGCGCTCCGATCCGCTCTGTGGACATCATGCCGACCGTGCTCCGCGCCCTCGGCATCCCAGTCACAGCACCACACGACGGCATCGCCTACCCGCTCCCGGCAGCGCAGACATGTGACCCGGGGAAGCCGGACCGTCACCGAGGATCTGAGATCTGCCGTGGTATTGATCATGCCCCCTCGGGGTGGCCTTTGACGCTGCAGGAAGATGGTGAGCGGGTCAAGGCGGGCGGGACGCGCTGATCAAGCAACTGTCCGCTGCCTACGGCCTTGACCCTCGCACCAACCAGATGGCCGGATAGGAGTGGGTAAGTGACGATGAAAGCGCGCTGGCCCGGCTGGGTTTACGGCTCCGGGCAGGAACCGGACTACCGATTCAGCTTCGCCAACGAACGCACCTTCCTGGCGTGGATCCGCACCGCTCTCGCTCTGCTGGCCGGCGGTGTCGCGCTCGACGCTTTCAATCTGTCGCTTCCCCCTGGGGTGCAACAGATTCTGGCCGCGGCTCTGGTGGTACTTGGCCTGGCCTGCGCCCTGGCATCGTGGATCCGGTGGGCCAGGGCTGAACGGGCGATGCGACGTGCAGAGCCGCTACCCGCCTCCAGGTTCAGCGCCGTCCTGGCTGCGGCGGTCGTGCTATCTGCGGTAGTCCTTCTGGCCGTTGGGATCTAGGCGTGGCCAGATCAGACCCCGGCGTCGGCAATGAGCGCACTGCACTTGCCTGGCAACGCACCGCACTGGCATTGATGGCCGGATCGGCGATCCTCGCGCGGCTGACGTTCGACCGGCTCGGCGCACTGGCCCTGGTCAGCGTGGTCGCAGCTCTACCGCTCAGCCTCTGGGTCCTCCTGGAAAGCCGCCGCCGCTACGCTCACGACGCAGGCACCCGACTACGCCCCCGGCTCCGCGGCGGACGCGCTCCCGCAGCCCTCACCATCGCCACCGCGATCATCGCCATCACCGAACTCGCGGCGCTGATCGTGAGCGCTTGATGGTTACGACTTGGTGCGCGATTGGGTTGGGGCGTGCTGGATCTGGGGGTTTCGGCTGGTGGTTTTAGCGCGTGGCGCAGCAGTCGGAGACGACCGCCACTCGGCGTGCGTGTAGGTGTGCGCGGGCTTCGACCGGTGTCTCGGACCAGCCTGTTCGTGATGCTCCCACTGCGGTGCTACTCGCTGGTGACGCTGCGCATGGCGGCGTGGGAAACGCGCAAGGCAGGTCGAGTTTACGGCCAAGCCATCGGCGGAACCGGCACTCGAGCGGGGGCGGCCTGACGTCAGGCTATGCTAGGAGCCGGGCCAGGATCGCGCGCGCGGCGTCGCCCTCGACCGCGGCTTTCCAGAGCCGGTCGGTGCACTCGCTGTAGGTCTGCACCTCGGCTGCGTCTGTGATGCGCCGCTCGAACGTGATCGTCTCGACCATCACCATGCGGTCGATGATCCAAAAGCCATTCAGCACCGGGAGCGGCAGTTGGGCTCCTGTAGGCAGGATGCCGAGCCGCAGGTTGGGCGTGCCGATCGTGGCGATCAGCCGGTGAATCTGACCGGCCATCACCTCGGGTGGCGCGAGCGGATGGGTCAGGGCGGCTTCAGCGATCAGAAACTCCAGGGTCTTGCCTGGCTCGTAGAGTACCTGTTGCCGGCGCATCCGGGCCCGGACCGCGTCGGCGATGTCGTGGCCACCGCCGTGCAGCGAGGCCGAGGCGAGCAGAACATGCCGTGCGTAGTCCGGGGTCTGCAGCAGCCCAGGTACGACGGCGAACTCGACGGCGCGAATGACCTTCGCCGCCGCTTCAAGGTCGAACGCCTCTTCCTGCCGCGCCTTGTGTCCGGTTCGGACCTGTTGCTTCCAGGCAATGCGCTCGTCGCGGACGGCTGCGAGCTCAGCGTGCAGGTGCTCCGCCAACTCATCGGGTGCGCCAATCGCGTCGATCCAGTCGGTTAGGTCGGAGTCACTGGCTATTTGCTTGCCGTTTTCGATCTTGGAGACTTTCGGGGCGTTCCAGCCGAGACGGTCGGCAAACACCTTCGCCTCGCGGTAGCCCGCTTGCTCGCGGAGCTGGCGGAGGTGCTCGCCGAACGCTGCCCGTTGCTCAAACGTCATACCCGCTGGAACCTCGAATCAGTGGCGAACGGACGAGCGACGTTCCACGCCAACTCACGAACCCGACGACACTCGCGCACCGTCTCCGTATCGTCGACGAGCACGGCGCCGGCGAACGTTCGGTTGTCGTAACGCATGAGCGCAACGCGGTCGTCATCGAACAGCCAGAAATCCTCCCCAGGTAGACCCAATTCGACCCGTTGCTCCTCATCGAGCACGCGGATGTCCTCGCCCGCCGCGGCGTTGTGGTGGGCGATGTGCATCTCCCACCACAAGTATTCGGTAAGCGGATCAGGGAGCACCCGGATTCGCTCGAACCGCTTACCCGCAGCGTTGGCATCCCGCACACCGTCAAGCCACCCTGCACGAGATAGGTGCCTCGATCAGTTTCGTACAGCGTCGGGCACTGGCCGACGGTGGACGTGCTGCCCAGGAACTTGACCTTCACAGTGACCTCCAGGTTGGCATCTTGCTGGTAATTGCCATTCAAGTCCACGCGACACCGTTATAGCTTTGAACCAATCAAGTGGTATCTGTCCTTGATTTCGCGAAATTCTTGTCACATTCGCTGACGTTAACGCATGCTCAGGCGAGAAGCGCCCACTGGAGGACACCATGCTCGCCAATCACAAGCCCAGCAGGATCCGCTTCGGCTGGATGCCGGAAGCTCCCTCGGGGAAGTCGGTCACGCCCGCGCACTACGTGCCCGAGGACGCCGCGACCGTGCGCTACGTGCACGGCTTCGCCTATATCGCCAGATGCGGCGCCACCTGCCTGCCCCTCTACCCCGGCGACCACAACCGGCGCATCGTCGCGCACCCGAAGTGTTCGGAGTGCGAGCACCCAGGGCAGGCCCGCGACCGCTACCCCATCCCGGCGATGGTCACCCGGATCGGAGAACGCGGGTGATCGAACGCGACCGCGAGCTGTTGGCGTTCCTCGCCCGGGTCAACGGCGGGATGGGCCAGGCAACGATCCGGCTCATGGACAACCTTCACGACGGGTACCTGCCGCCCGGCCAGCTCCGCGAGCTGGGCGACGTCCTCCGCTGCCTGGCGGCGGACTTGACCGCGCGCGCCGACGAACTGGACGGTGCCTCGGCCCCAATGGTGATCGACGCGGCCCAGGGCTGAGCCGATGACCGAGCTGGAGGGGCCGCTGGTAACCCCCGTGGTGTGGGTGCGCAACCTCGACGGCGTATCGGTCCCGATCATCCTCGGTATCACTCGTGGCCGCCGGCGACTCGGTTTGTTCGTGCGTGTTGGCGAGCATGGAGACGGGCCGCCGCTCGGACCGCGCGACGCCGCGCAGCTGATCGTGAATCTGCGGGAGATGATCGCCCTTCTCTCCGAGAACAACAGCACCTGATCTCCTGGCTGGCGCGAGTTGACCCCGACCCGCTCGCGCCAGCCAGGTCACCCGATCCGCCGAAATGCGAACCCCCGATGAACAGGAAGAGGTGGGCGACCTGCTGACCGAGGACCAGCTGCGGCGCGTCGCGCACGCGACGATGGCGGCGCCCGCAGCGACCCCGACGAACTGCCAGACTTCCCACGCGAACTACCTCGCCGAGCGGTGATCCCTCGGGCCGTGCTCGACTGAGCGCTAGGCCATTCGAGTGAACTCTGAAATAGACGACATAGGACGATCCCCGCGCGGGCGGGGACGACCCACCCGCCAATGCCGTGCAAAAGTCGCAGATCGGACGATCCCCGCGCGGGCGGGGACGACGCGCGCTAGCACCATGATGGACTGTTCTGAGCGGGACGATCCCCGCGCGGGCGGGGACGACTCGCTCTAGGCCTCTTCGCAACCTCTTTGGGCCGGACGATCCCCCGCGCGGGCGGGGACGACGCAACGACCTCACCCCGTTCGAGTGGAACGGTCATGCAGACCGGCGAGCGTTACCTCGCGAATGTCGTCCGGTCCGGCCAGGAGGAACCTCTGTGCGTTGGCCGTCCGTGTGGCCTGCTCCCGTAGCCAGTCCGCCTGCGCCCGCTCCGCCGCGCCCAACCATGAG
>JBOHER010000378.1:0-1548 GCA_050701115.1 Haloechinothrix sp.
GATCATGGCCGCCGACGGCACGACGTCGTTCGAGCAGGCGGTCGCCTGCGCGATGAACAGCTGGCTCGGCGTGGGTGGCGCGCGGTTCCACCTTGGCGGTACGGCGGGTCCCGCGGACACGGTGTACCTCGGTGCTTTCCGGCGCAACGCACTCGAGCGCGTCGGCGGGTATGACGAGACGCTGCACCGGGCGCAGGACTGGGAACTCAACTACCGGATCCGGCGCTCCGGCGGCACCGTGTGGTTCACGCCGCTGATGCAGGTGGCCTACCGGCCCCGGCCGGACATCCGCACGCTGGCCAGGCAGTTCTTCCGCACCGGGCAGTGGCGCCGCGCGGTTGTCCGGCAGCACCAGGACACCATCAACCTGCGCTACCTCGCCCCGCCGCTCGCGGTGGTCGGGGTCGTCGGTGGGCTGGTCGCCGGCGCTGCGGGCTTCGCGCCCGCCTTCATCCTGCCGGGCGGCTATGCCGTGGGAATCCTGGCCGGATCGGTGTTGACCGGGCGCGGACTGCGCGCGGGTGCATGGGCCCGGCTGCCCCTGGTGTACGCCACCATGCACGCGGCATGGGGCACCGGGTTCCTGTTCAGCCCGCGCAATTTGCGCTGAGTGGGCAAGGCCGGCAGTTGCGGCACACTGAGGGCTGCGGCTGCTGGTGAGCGCGCCGTTCAGCCGGCAGTGCGCGCCCATGCGGCGATGAGGTCCTCCGGGCCGTACGCCGCGCGCAGTCCATGGCAGGAAATCCCGCTGCGGGACACCGCGACGGTGGGTATCGGCTCGGTGGTGAGGGCAGCGCGATGCCCGAGGAGATCCGCGAGATCATGGTCGTCGAACGGAGACCGGTCCAGCCACTTGATGGACCCGACGAACAGCAGCTGCCGCGCGACGGGGGCACGGTCGGCGCCGACGATGTCGATCTCGACATCATTGGTTCGGGTCCAGTACCCGCCGAGAGCGGGCGCAGCAGGCAGGGAGTCGTCCGGCAAGCTCCTGGCCAGCCCTTCTCGGACGAGGCCCCACTGCTCGACCTCGCCAAGACGGCCAAACCCAACGGATGCGCGTAAACGCGAGGTCACCACGGCCACGTTCAATCTCGTCCATCGCGGCAGCGAGGAATCGCAACCAGAATCGGAGGTAGGGGTCGGCGACGCGATAACGACGGTCTTTGGACGGTCGGGGTGACACGGGGAGTTCCCCGGCGATCACGCGTTTGTCGCCCAGCACGGCCAGCGACCGCTGCAGCGAAGCGGCGGCAATGCCTCCTGCGGCCTTGGAGATGCTGGTAAACCTACGTTCACCCGAACCGATGGCGGTCAGAACGTCGCGAGCCTGAACGTGCCCGGGGAACTCTGCGGCCAGTGATCGTTCCGCCGAAACCAGCAACGGCGAGGTCGGGTTGCTCAGCGACTGTTCGAGGAAGCTCCACATGCCCTGACCTGGTTGCCAGTCGGTGCAGGTCAGCGGCAGCCCGCCGGTAATCAGCGCAGCGTCGAAGGCATCGGCTGCGTCGAGGCTGAGCATCGAGGCCAGATCGAAGGGGCTGCGGA
>JBOHER010000379.1:0-13411 GCA_050701115.1 Haloechinothrix sp.
TCCAGCCCATCCATGCCAACCGCCTCGCAGACCATCCCACCATCACTGACGGTCACAGCCAACGAAGCCACCGGCCGACCGGTCAAGCCGCCACGCCGACCAAACCCACACGATTTAGCGAGGAGCCTGCGCAGGGCTCTCGTCTCATCAGACCGATCGACCGGCCCACCCCTGCGCGGCTCCCTCATCTCGACGTCCGGGCGGCCGGTGCGTCGATCGCGTTGGCCGGGGGATTGCTCGCCGCCGCCCTGACAGAATCGTTCGCCGAGCAGCTCGCGGGCAGGCAGCGCGCGAGCAAGGGGTAGCGCGTTGCCCACGGTTCGCCCTGGCGATGCTGGATGCGGGGGCATCGCACCCCCCGTGTAGGTCTGCCTCACCAGCTCGACCAACCCGCCAACTATCCGAGCACATCCGGTGAAGATCGACAACAGCCAGGCCCGACCGCGCCACCCCAGGAGCAGCCGTTGCACAAGCCCTCTGCCTGAGCCTGCGCCGCCTGCGCCCGCGAGGTCACCGCATCACCTACGCCACCAGCGTCTGCTTCGCGAGGAGTCGTCTATGTAGGCCCACGTCGTATGCCGAGCTGCCCTCCCGGTGATCACACCGAGATGGCCACCAGTAGCGGTCCAGGTTGACCGACCCTTCGGCAAGGTCGTTGGACCGGAAGGACCGATGATAGATCTGGCCGAAGGTGCGACCGGAGTAAGCGATCATGTTGTCCATGAAGTGATCGACGGCTTCGATCTGCGCCAGGAAGTCGCGGTCGTCGAGGTTCTTCAGGATGGCCAGTGGCATGGTGATTTCCTTGTCGATCCCGCACCCTGTGCACGCGTGTCCGCACCCTGTGCCGTCGTGTCCGCACCCTGTGCACGCGTGTCCGCGCCCTACAGGCCGAGTTCGCGGGCGATCAGCATCCGCTGGACCTCGCTGGTGCCCTCGCCGACCTCGAGGATCTTGGCGTCCCGGTAGAACCGGCCGACCGGGAACTCGTTCATGAACCCGTATCCACCGAAGATCTGGGTGGCCTCGCGGGCGTTGTCCATCGCCGCGTTGGAGGCGGCCAGTTTGGCGATCGCGGCTTCCTTCTTGAACGGCTCACCGCGCAGCATCTTGGCCGCGGCCGCGTAGTAGGCCAGCCGGGCGGTGTGCACCCGCAACTCCATGTCGGCGATCTTGAACTGGATCGCCTGATACGCACCGATCTTCTTGCCGAAGGCCTCACGCTCGCCGACATAGCGCAGACACTCGTCGATGCAGCCTTGGGCAAGTCCCACGCTCAGCGCGGCGATGGCGATCCGGCCTTCGTCCAAAATGGACAAGAACTGGGCGTAACCCCGTCCGCGCTGCCCCAGCAGGTTCCGCTCCGGAACCCGTACGTCGGAGAACGACAGCCCGTGGGTGTCGGAGGCGTTCCAGCCGACCTTGGAGTACTTCTTCTCCACGGTGAAGCCGGGCGTGTCAGAAGGCACGATGATCGCGGAGATCTCCTTGTGGCCGTCCGGTTTCGTGCCGGTGACCGCGGTGACGGTGACCAACTTCGTGATGTCGGTGCCGGAGTTGGTGATGAACGCCTTGCTGCCGTTGATCACCCAGTACTTTTCCCGCCCCCCATCCAGCTTGGCATTGGTCTTCGTGGCACCGGCATCCGAGCCACCACCCGGTTCGGTGAGCCCGAAGGCGCCGAGCGCCTCACCGGAGCACAGCATGGGCAGCCATTCCTGCTTCTGTTCCGCCGAGCCGAACCGGTAGATCGGCATGGCGCCAAGGGAGACGCCTGCCTCCAGGGTGATCGCCACCGAGGAGTCGACCCGCGCCAGTTCCTCCAATGCGAGGCAGAGCGCGAAGTAGTCGCCGCCCATCCCGCCGAACTCCTCGGGGAACGGCAGGCCGAACAGGCCCATCCGCCCCATCTTGGCGACGAGCTCGTACGGGAACTCCTCCCGCTCGTAGAACTCGCCGATGACCGGAGCGACCTCTCGCTGTGCGAAGTCCTCGACGGTCTTGCGCAGCGATTCGTAGGTGTCGTCCAACCGAAAATCAATCACTTCGTTTGCTCCTCATCACCCGCCGTCGCCGGGGTCACCACGGCGAGGGGTTCTTCCAATGCCACCTTTTGTCCTGCCTTCACATGCAGTTCGCTGACCACGCCGTCGACGGGGGCGGTGATGGTGTGCTCCATCTTCATCGCCTCCACCACCATCAGCGGATCACCGACACTGACCACCGCTCCTCGTTCCGCCTTGACCACCAGCACCGTTCCCGGCATCGGGCTGGTCACCGGACCTGCCGCTTGCTCGTCCCCGTGGCTGACCACCAGCCGCGGACGGTCCCCGATCGGGATGCAGCGCCCTTCACGGGCCAGCCACAAGGTGCCGCCGGGGGCGACCGCACGTCGATAGCGCAGCACCATTCCCTGGTAGCGCAGCTCGAGTTCGGCACCGTTTCGCACCGCGCGTGCCGGGACCGGCTCCCCGTCGGCCACCCGCACCACCGCGCGCTCGGGAGTGCCTTCGACGCGCACCTCGGCCTCGGTCGAACCGGCCCGCAGCAGGAAGATCACGCCGCCGCTGCCGCCGAGACGCCAGCCGTTCGGCACCATCCACGGGTCGGCCCAGCGCCCGGTCGGCCACAGCTCGATCAGCCGATCCAGCGCAGCCGCGGCGAAGAAGTCCTCGGGCACATCGTCCACAATCAACTTCGGCAGCTCGCGCTCGACCAGGCCGGTGTCCAGCTGGCCTTCCACCACATCCGGCACGGCGAGCAGCGCGCGCAGGAAGTCCACATTGGTCCGCACGCCGAGCACCGCGGTGTCGGCCAGCCCGCGGTCCAGCCGATGCATCGCGGTCGCCCTGTCCGGGCCCCACGCGATCACTTTGGCCAGCATGGGGTCGTAGTCCGACCCCACCTCGGTACCGGACAGCAGCGCGGAATCGACCCGGATCCCGACGCCGGTCGGTTCGGCCAGCCCGAGCACCGTGCCGCCGGTGGGCACGAATCCCTTGGACGGGTCTTCGGCGTACACCCGCGCCTCGATCGCATGCCCGCCCAGCACGACGTCGTCCTGGCGGACGGTCAGCTGCTGCCCCGCCGCGATCCGCACCTGCCACTCGACCAGGTCGAGACCCGTGATCAACTCGGTGACCGGATGCTCGACCTGCAGCCGGGTGTTCATCTCCATGAAGAAGAATTCGTCAGGGGCCGTAGACGACACGATGAACTCGACGGTGCCCGCACCGGAGTAGCCGACCGCCCGGGCGGCCTCGACGGCCGCCGAGCCCATGCGGGCTCGGGTTGCCTCGTCGAGCAACACCGAAGGCGCTTCCTCGACGATCTTCTGGTGCCGCCGCTGCAGGCTGCATTCGCGCTCGCCCAGGTGGATCACATTGCCGTGGTTGTCGGCGAGCACCTGGATCTCGATGTGCCGCGGGGTGGTGACGAATCGCTCCATCAACAGGGTGTCGTCGCCGAAGGCACCCTTGGCCTCCCGCCGCGCCGACTCGATCGCGGCGGCCAGCTCAGCTGGTTCGGCCACCAGGCGCATGCCCTTACCGCCGCCGCCCGCCGACGGCTTGAGCAGCAGGGGGTAGCCGACCTGCTCGGCTGCCCCGATGAGCTCCTCCGGCGGACCGTCCGTCCCGGGGACGACCGGCACACCGGCAGCCGACACGGTGGCCTTCGCGCTGATCTTGTCGCCCATCGCGTCGATGGCCTCAGCCGTCGGACCGATGAACACCAGTCCGGCATCGTCGCAGGCCCGCGCGAAACTCGCGTTCTCGGCGAGGAAGCCATAGCCGGGATGCACGGCTTGCGCGCCGGTGCGTTCGGCGGCCGCGACGATCGCCGGAATGGACAAGTAGCTGCCTGCGGCGTCCGCGGGCCCGATTCGGACGGCGACGTCGGCCTCGTGCACGTGCCGGGCGTCGACATCGGCGTCGCTGTACACGGCGACCGAGCGGATGCCCATCCGGCGCAAGGTGGCGATGACCCGGACGGCGATCTCGCCCCGGTTGGCCACAAGGACTGTGTGGAACATGCCGCTCACATCCGGAAGACGCCGTAGGAAACAGGGTCAAGCGGCGCGTTGGCCGCCGCGGACAGCGCAAGACCGACCACCGTGCGGGTATCGGCAGGGTCGATGACCCCGTCGTCCCACAACCGTGCCGTCGAGTAATACGGGTTGCCCTGGTGCTCGTACTGATCGCGGATCGGCGCCTTGAACGCCTCCTCGTCCTCGTCCGACCAATCCTCGCCGCGGGCCTCGATCGCATCCCGCCGGACCGTGGACAGCACCGAGGCCGCCTGTTCGCCGCCCATCACCGAGATCCGCGCGTTGGGCCACATCCACAGGAACCGGGGCGAATAGGCGCGACCGCACATCGAGTAGTTGCCCGCACCGAACGAGCCGCCGATGATCACCGTCAGCTTGGGCACCCGCGCGCAGGCCACCGCGGTCACCATCTTGGCGCCGTGCTTGGCGATACCGCCCGCTTCGTATGCCCTGCCCACCATGAACCCGGTGATGTTCTGCAGGAACAGCAGCGGGATCGACCGCTTGTCACACAGCTCGATGAAGTGCGCGCCCTTCATCGCCGATTCGGCGAACAGCACACCGTTGTTGGCGATGATCCCGACCGGGTGCCCGTGCACCCGGGCGAACCCGGTGACCAGCGTCGAGCCGTACTCCTTCTTGAACTCCGAGAACCGGCTGCCGTCGACGACCCTGGCGATGACCTCCCGCACGTCATAGGGCGTCCGCGGGTCGGTGGGCACCACGCCGTAGAGCTCGGCGGGGTCGGCCGCCGGGTCCTCGGTCGGCAGGACGTCCCACGGACGAGATGCACGCGGGCCAAGGGTGGACACGATCGAGCGGACGATCCGCAGCGCGTCCGAGTCGTCGGTGGCCAGATGGTCGGTGACACCGGAGGAACGGGCGTGCACGTCGCCACCACCGAGTTCCTCGGCGGTGACCTCCTCCCCGGTCGCGGCCTTCACCAACGGCGGCCCACCGAGGAAGATCGTGCCCTGGTTGCGCACGATCACAGCCTCGTCGCTCATCGCGGGCACATAGGCCCCACCCGCGGTGCACGAGCCGAGCACCGCGGCGATCTGCGGGATCCCGCGCGCCGACATCGTCGCCTGGTTGTAGAAGATCCGGCCGAAATGCTCACGGTCCGGAAAAACCTCGTCCTGTTTGGGCAGGAACGCACCGCCCGAGTCGACCAGGTACACGCACGGCAGATTGTTGCGCAGCGCGACCTCCTGCGCCCGCAGGTGCTTCTTCACCGTCATCGGGTAGTACGTCCCGCCCTTGACGGTGGCGTCATTGGCCACGATCACGCACTCCCGGCCGGACACCCTGCCGATACCGGTGATTACGCCTGCCGACGGCGCCTCGTCGTCATACATGCCGTTGGCGGCCAGCGGCGACAGTTCGAGGAACGGCGACCCCGGATCCAGCAGCGCGTCCACCCGATCGCGCGGCAGCAACTTCCCGCGCTCCACATGCCGGACACGCGCCTTCTCCGGACCGCCCAGCCGGGCACGCTTGAGCGAGGCGTTCAACCCCGCGACCAGCTCGGCATGCTCGGCGGCATTCCTCTGGAACGACTCCGAAGCCGGATCGGCTTCACTCCGCAGTGGTGGCGCTTCCATGTCGATCCTCAACGATCCCCTCGCGGCAGAAGTTAGTCATCGTTAACCTGACAGCTGATGTTAGCGGTTACTAACTATGTCGTCTAGTGTGACTCGAGGACAGCCGTTTCCGGGGACGGTCCCGGTGGGCGGCTATCATGCGTTGACCAGCGGCGAGCTCCCTCCCGCGTGTTGAACACCAGAGGTGGTACCAGTGTCCGTCGCCGCGCCGCTGTCCGCAGGAGACAAACCGTCGCGCCGTGAACAGATTCTGGCCGCGGCCGCCGAACTGTTCGCCCAGCACGGATTCCACGGCGTCGGAATCGACGACATCGGGGCAGCGGTAGGCATCTCCGGTCCGGCGCTGTACCGGCACTTCCGCAGCAAGGACGCCATGCTCGGGGAAATGCTCACCAACATCAGCCAGGTGCTGCTCGACGGCGGAACCGCCCGTGCGACCCCGACCTCCGATCCCACCGCGATGCTCACCGAACTGGTCCGTTTCCACACCGACTTCGCGCTGGGAAACCCCGCCCTGATCACGGTGCAGGAACGCAATCTCGGCAATCTCCAGGATGCCGATCGCAGGCAGGTGCGTGCACTGCAGCGCCGCTACGTGGAGGTCTGGGTACGAGCGATCAGGGACGCGGTGCCCGGTGTCACCGAGGAACGCGCCAGGTCAGCGGCACACGCCGTCTTCGGGCTGATCAACTCGACTCCGCACAACCGGTACCTCGCACCGAGTGAACTTGCCGAACTGCTCAACAACCTTGCCCTCGGAGCACTTCACGCGGCGAGATGATCTCGTGTTGGATGAGGCACGTGAACGCCGACTTCCCCAAGTACCTCATCGACCGAGCCAAGCACGCGTTGGTCGCGGCACAACTCGGCACCAACGATCAGGCTCTCGAGCAGATCACGCCGCTGACGTCCACCGGTGAATCCGACACGGCATCGGCGGACACGCGTGAGCTGGTGATGCTGCTGTTCGGCGAATGCAGCGCCATGGTCGCCACCCTTGGCGACGGAGGCAGCACTCCGGTCAAGGTTCAGGTCTTCGACGAAGAGGGCGCCGAGGTGTCCATCGACCAGGCCGACCCACCGGTTCGCACCGCGGTACGCACGCTGCTTGCCGAGGTGCACGGCAACACCGAGGCCGCTCGGGACCAGGTCGAGATCGCACTGGCCAATGCGTCTCCGGACGACGTCGCCAGCCTCGTGCTCCAAGCGTTGCGGTGGACCATCCGGCTCGCCAACGAATGCCTCAGCCGGGAACTGCCGATCGCACCGTGGATCGCGGAGGCCATGGCTCAGTAGGAATCGGTTACCCGCGCTCGGAAACCAGCGCGTCGAGATTCACCGTGATCGGAACCGGCGAAGCCAGTTCCACGCCGCCGGAGCCACCGGCCATCTGCTCGTATTCGCCGTCGATCAATCGGTATGCCGCCAGTGTAGGCGGACCGTCGAGGTCCACGATCCAATAGTGCTCGATGCCGACCTCGGCGTTCTCGGCGAATTTGGTGGTGCGGTCCGTCCGTTCGGATCCCGGCGAGACGATCTCCACCACCAGCACGGCGTCCTCCGGTGTACAACGCGGCCAGTTCGCACCGATCGCGGCTTCGGGTACCACCAGCACGTCCGGGACCCGCACCGTGGGAGGGCTACCCGCATCGATCGCAATCTCGGCGTCCGCCAGAACCCCCCACCGCGCAGGCAGCTGTGGCTCAAGCTGAGCCGCGAGCCGCCAGACCGCCCGCTGATGCCGGTAAGCAGGCCTTGGCGCCACAATGAGTACCCCCTCGACCAGTTCATACCGCCGGCTGTTGTCCTCCGGCAGCCGATCCCACTCGTCGAGGGTGAGCAGATGGTCAGGCCACGGCGTGACGCTCATCTCGAGTCCTCCCTGGATCGCTACCGCTAGTCTCGCACGCCGCTCCGACAACTCAGGGTAGCTTCTCCAGCACTGCGCGTTCGGCGTCGGTGAACGCGCGCGCCACGCCTGCCGCGGCGTCGAACGCGACCAGCACCGAGACCGCGCGGCAGTAGCTCGCCTGGTCGTCGCGGATCACGTGCTCGACGGTGACCGAGGACCGACCGATGCGCGCTACCGTCGTCTCCACCCTGGCCGTCTCCTGCCGGTAGACCAGTGGGCGCAGGTAACTGATCTGATGCTTGGCGACCACGAGCGTTTAGGAGAGGTCACCCGCGCCTGCGAGCGCACCGAGCATCTCCTTGCGCGCCTCATCGAAATAGGTCAGGTAGACGACGTTGTTCACATGCTCGAATGCATCCATGTCGGCACGTCGCAACTGGATTTCGTAGGAATGCGGCATCAGCGATCCTCTCCCGCCTGCCCGGCCAGCTTGCCGAGGAAGTCGCGCTCATCCGCGGCGAGCGGGCGGGAACGGCCCCCAGCCAGGTCGAAAGCCACGATCGTCGCGCAATCCGGCCACCCCAAGCGTGCGCGCGGCCGAGTAGAACATGTCGATCCGCGCCTCCTCCAGATAGCGGAGGTAGACTACGTCGTGCACGTGTCCCGCCGCATCCATATCCGACCAGCGCAACGGGCACCAGAACACGTGCGGCGCATCAGCGATGAGGGGCTTCACGATCCGTGAGTATTGCTCACGACCCCGCTGTGACCGCCCACACCGGCGTTTATGCTCCCGCTATGGCCTCGGTGCGCAGCGTGGTTGACCGGGTTGGACCCACGCTGCTGCACGCCGTCACACTGCCGGAGGACGGCGCAAGCGTGTCCGACGTCGTGATCGCGGAAGCCGGCCCGCACGCGCGTATCTCAGCAGGTGACCTGGTGCTCGCGGTCACCACCAGCACCGCGGATGCGGCGGTCGCACTTGTGCGAGAGTGCGCAGAGCGGCACGCTGCCGCGGTCCTGTTCAAACCTCCAATGGCCGCGCGGGCACGAGTGCGGAAGGCGGCAAGGTCGGCGGGTATCGGCCTGATCGAGGTGCACGCGCACACCTCGTGGGCGCAGCTGGTGTGGTTGCTGCGCACCGTGCTGGACGCGCTGGCCGATGAGTCGGACACCGGCGAAGGCGGCGAGGCCGAGGCGGCCGACTTGTTCCGGCTCGCCGACGCCGCGGCCTCGGTCGTCGACGCGCCGGTGACCATCGAGGACACCAACTCGCGGGTCCTCGCCTACTCCGCGCGCCAGGACCTCACCGATCCCGCCCGGGTGTCGACGATCATGGGCAGGCGCATTCCCGACGACGTGCTCGCCCGGTTCCGCTCGCGCGGGGTGTTCCGCGAGTTGTCCAAGGGCAGGCAGACGATCTTCGTGCCTGCCCAGCAGGACGGCACGCTGCCGCGCCTGATCGTGCCGATCCGGATGGGCGGCGAACTGCTCGGCTCGATGTGGGCAGTGGTGGACGGCCCGGTGTCGGAAGAACGTGCGGCCGCGTTCGCCGACGCCGCGCCGGTGGTCGCCGTGCACCTGCTCCGCAGGCGCGCGCACACCGGCGCCCAGCGACACGCATCGGCCGAACTGCTCCGCTCGGTGCTGGATGGCAAGGCAAGCCCGCGCCGCGCCACCGCGGAACTCGGCCTCCTCGACGCCCCGCATCGCGTTGTCGCGATCGACGCGGGCCAAGAAGGCGTGCGGCTGGCGCTGCTGGAACGCATCACCAGAGGGATCGGCAGGCACACTCCTGGCTGCGAGATCGGCACCCTGCTGTACATCACGGTGCCCGATGACGCGGACAACCCCGGCTGGCCGGAGCTCCGCCGCATGCTCGGCAAGCGCGCGATCGACGAGAAGGGGCAATTGCGCGCCGCCGCGGGCACCGCGCGGCCGGTCAATGAGCTAGCCCGCTCCCGCGCCGAAGCGGAGGAAGCGCTCAGCCTGCTCCGCGCCGGGCTTGCCCCTGGCCCGGTGGTCGGCTTCGATGAGGTGTGGACCGCCGTAGCACTGCACCGGGTGGCCACCGCGGCAGGCGGCTCCCTCGCCATCGAGCTGGGCCCGGTGGGGATGCTGCGCGAGCACGACCGGACCAAGCACACCGACTACGTGGACACGCTCTACGCCTGGCTTCGCCATCCCGGTGACCCGCGCGCGGCGGCGCGAGAACTGCGGATACATCCCAACACCCTCCGGTATCGGATGCGCAAGGCGCTCGAGGTCAGCGGGCTGGATCTGGACGACGCCGATACCCGGCTGGCCCTGCTGGCGCAGCTGATCACGCTGCGCTGGTCGTAACCTGGTATTGTGCTGCCAGCACTATTCCTCAAGGTCAATATTGTCGCAGCAGAACGATGACTCGGGCCGCAAAGTGGGTAACCGTGGTGCACAACACCCCGTGAACCACAAGCTTGGAGGATGCCGTGCGCATCGCAGTCCCCCGCGAGATCAAGAAGCACGAATACCGGGTCGCGCTGACTCCGGCCGGGGTGCACGAGTTGACCGGACGCGGCCACGATGTGTTCGTCGAGGCGGATGCGGGCATCGGGTCCGCGATCAGCGACGAGGAATACCTCGCCGCCGGAGCGAAGGTGCTGGCCAGCGCCGATGAGGTCTGGGCGGAGGGCGAGCTCGTGCTCAAGGTCAAGGAGCCGATCGCCCCCGAGTATGCGAGGCTCCGGCAAGACCAGGTGCTGTTCACCTACCTCCACCTTGCCGCCGACCGCGAGCTGACCAGCGCCCTGCTGGACGCGGGCACCACCGCCATCGCCTACGAGACGGTGCAGTCCGAATCCGGTGCGTTGCCGCTGCTGGCGCCGATGTCCGAGGTCGCAGGCAGGCTGGCGCCGCAGGTGGGATCATTCGCGCTGTTGAAGCCCAACGGCGGGCGCGGCGTGCTGCCGGGCGGGATTCCCGGCGTGCATCCGGCCCGCGTCGTGGTGATCGGCGGCGGTGTGGCCGGAGTGAACGCGGCCCGGATCGCGCTGGGCATGGGCTCCGATGTCGAGGTGCTGGACACCAACGTGGACCGGCTGCGTCAGATCGACCGTGAATTCGATGGCCGCATCCGCACCGTGACGTCGAACATCCTCAGCCTGGAGCAGGCTGTCCTGGAAGCCGACCTCGTCATCGGCGCCGTGCTGGTGCCGGGCGCGAAGGCGCCGAAGCTGGTGAGCAACGCCCTGGTGGCCAGGATGAAGCCGGGTAGCGTGCTGGTGGACATCTCCATCGACCAGGGTGGTTGCTTCGAAGACTCGCGGCCGACCACGCACGACGAGCCGACCTATCAGGTGCACAACTCGGTGTTCTACTGCGTGGCGAACATGCCGGGCGCGGTGCCGAGGACCTCTACCTACGGCCTGACCAATGTGACGCTGCCCTACGCTGTGGCGATCGCCGAGCACGGCTGGCACGCCGCGCTGCGCGCGGACGCCAGCCTGGCCAAGGGGCTCAACACCCACGCGGGAGCGCTGACCAACGCACCCGTCGCCGACGCCCACCACTTGCCGCACACCGCCTTGGAGACCCTGCTCAGCAGCTGATCCGTTGCCGCGATGGGCGGTCTGCAACTACCAATCGTGCGGAAACTCGCCGCTAAGGGGCGGCCCGCTCGACCAGCCTGGGGGTCACTGGGAACGGGCCGCCACCTCTTAGCTTAAGGAACATCCGGGGTTTTCGCCGCACTCAGGGCGGAGAATTTCGAGGGGACTTCCAGATCAGCCAAATGGGCACCTCACCCACACCGAGGACGCCCACAGCCGACCCAGCACACACGCCTGCCACGTCCGGTGCGGCAAGATGGCGCACGAAGAACGCGTGTGCGAGCAGGGAGGCGATATGCACGACCGAAGCGGACGCATCGTGGTGCAGAACCTGAGCAAGAACTTCGGCAATGTCGCGGCGGTGCGGAATCTGAGCTTCACCGTCGAGCCGGGGTCGGTCACCGGGTTCCTCGGGCCCAACGGCGCCGGGAAGACCACCACGTTGCGCATGCTGCTCGGATTGGTGAAACCCACCGCGGGCACGGCCACGATCAACGGCGTGCACTTCAACCGACTCGGTAACCCCGCGTCGGTGGTCGGCGCGGTGCTGGAGGCGCAGAGTTTTCATCCACGCCGGTCGGCGCGCAATCATCTGCGCGTCTACGCCGCCGCGATGGGTGTGCCCGATCAGCGGGCGGACGAGGTGCTCGGCCTGGTCGGGCTGGGGGTGGCGGCCGATCGCCACGTCGGCGGCTTCTCGCTCGGCATGCGGCAGCGTCTCGCGCTGGCCACCGCGCTGCTCGGCGACCCCCAGGTTCTGGTACTCGATGAGCCTGCCAACGGACTCGACCCGGAAGGCATCGCCTGGTTGCGTGAGTTCCTTCGCGGGTACGCGCGACAGGGGCGAACCGTGCTGATCTCCAGCCACCTGCTGGCCGAGGTCGAGCAGACCATCGACCAGGTAGTGATCATCAGCCGCGGACAGACGATGTTCTACGGTCAGCTCGACGACCTGCGACGCACCCAACGGTCTCGCGTGCTGGTGCAGCCCGGCGATCCCCAGGCATTGGTCGCCGCGCTGCAGGAAGAACAGATCACCGGCGTCGAGTCCACCCAGGACGGCCGGATCGCCGTGGTGGGTGCGACCGTGCAGGAGGTGGGTGACATCGCGGCCAGGGCCGGCGTCGCGCTCTACGGCGTCGCGGAGGAGCGGGCCGATCTGGAGAAACTGTTCTTCCAGCTCACCAGCGGCCAGTACGCGGCTCCTGCCCAGGCGCCCTACGGGCAACTGCCGCCCGGTGGGTCACCCGGCGCATGGGGCCCACCAGGCGATCCTGAACAGCAGCAGTATGAACAGCAGCCGACCCAGGGCGGCGGAACCGGATGGGGAGGTCGGAGCTGATGGGCAGGCTCATCAAAGCGGAGTTCCGCAAGGTGCTCACCACCAAACTGTGGTGGGCGCTGATGATCCCGACGGTGCTGGTCGCCGTCGGATGGGCGTGGGGTTTCTCCGCACTGGCAACGGGAATCGCCAACGACGTCAGCAGCGACCCGATCTTCCAGCAAGCGGGCGTGAACTTCGACGACATCTCGTGGTCGGCTCTCGCGTTCACTCGCGCGATCAACATCGCGACCATCTTCCCGATGGTCTTCGGCGCACTCGCGATAGCCAGTGAGATCAGCAGGAAGACCATCACCACGAGCTTCCTGACCGCACCGAATCGCTCGATGCTGCTCAGCGCGAAAGCCATCACCTACCTGCTGTGGGGCGCCATCTACGGCCTGGTGGTGGTGGCGGCCGCGACCGCCGGGTTGCTGCTCGGCTCAGGCGAGAGTCATCTGGTCGACTTCGGTGCCTGGCTGCCCATAGCCGCGTCGGGGGTGCTCTCCTGCGTGCTGTGGACCCTGCTGGGGCTCGGCGTCGGCGCCCTGATCGGCTCGCCGGTCGGCAGCCTGGTGCTGCTGCTCATCTACGCCCTGCTGGTCGGACCGGTGAGCGAGTTCCTGCTGGCCGGATTGGCCGAAGGCGGTACCAACCTGGCCGGGTGGATGCCGAACGGGTCGGCCAACGGCTTGACCGGATCGACGGCGGCAAACGTCATCGTCGGGCAGATTCAGGATCTCGCGAACAGCACCGGCGCAGGCGCTATCCCGGCGGACATCCGGGAACCGTTCGAGGAAGCTGTGCGCTGGGCCGCTGGTGCGCCAGGCGCTCTGGCCCTCTGGGCAAGCGGCCTGGTCTTCTTCGGCTGGACCATGGTGCTGTTCGCGGGCGGCCTGTTCCGCACCCAGACGCGCGACATCACCTGATCGGCCGGTCAAGGGCGAAGGAGGGTCGCGAACGGGGTGCTGAAGGTGGCCTTCGGTGCCGCTGCGGCAC
>JBOHER010000380.1:0-4583 GCA_050701115.1 Haloechinothrix sp.
GCATCAACCAGCACCACCACGAAGAACTCACCCAACGAGCCACCCGAGATGCCGCCGCTCGATCCCGGCCGGGCAACGTCGGCCACCTCTGCGGCGGTGACCACGAAGCCAGCTGTGCCGTCGACCACATCGATCACGTCAACCAGGTCGCCCACAACCAGGTCCCCGCCCGCCGCGTGCTCCCGGGCCACCGGGATGCTCACCGATCGCAGCCCGCTGCCGTTGCCTCCGCTTCGCACGTCCGAGCGGGCAAGCGGATCACCCGCGGCGATGGCTCGCGCGCCGTGCCAGGCCCCGTCGTCGAGCTCGGCGAAGCGGACGAGCCGGGCCGCCAACCCCGAATCCGTGGGCAGTTCGACCCGCTCGAACATTCCCGGCGCGAGGCGGGTGCCCGACGCGATGTCCTCTCTCGCCACCGCCACCTCCACCACTTCGCGCCGATCGTTGGTGATCACCGCCACCAGGACGAACGCCAGCAGCGCCGAGAGGACCATGAGCCCGTGGGCCGCGCTGAACCGGCTGAGGAACGGGCGACCACGGGGGCGTGGCCTCGCCGCGGACGGGATCGCCGATCGCTGCTCGATGAGCCTCTTCGGCGTCTGGACCATTCACCACCTGCCTTTGCGCGGGTGCAGCAGAGCGGGGAAGTAGTCGGGGCACCACGCTAGGTCTCCCGCGCGACGGACGTCAAGCGCGAACTAGTACTTGTAATCGTGGTCTAAGCGCGTTTAGGGTTTGCTAGCGATACACGCTTCTTGATCTCGGCTCTACTTCCCCTTACGTACACAGCCCCCGTGACAGCGAGTGACTTCGATAAGGCCTGGTATCAGGCAATCCGGGAGGAGTACCCGCCCGTCCTCACCACCGCTCAGGTGTCGGCGCTGTTGAACATCGGCCCCCGAACCGTGCTCGCCATGGCCGCCGACGGCCGGCTGAAAGCCAGCCGCATCCCCGGAACCCGCCAGTACAACTTCTTCCGCGACGAGGTCATCAAGGTGCTCGCCCAGCACATCGTCAACCCCGAAGACGTCGACCTCGACGAGGCGCCGGCCGCCAGGCCCGCACCAAACACAGGCACCCGGCGGCGTCGCAAGCCGTAGCGCTCCGGTGGACGACGACCTCCGAGAACTACGCATCGAAGACCGCGAAACGCGCGAAGCCATCGAAGCCGCGGCAAGCCAAATCGAGCGGGCCAAACGCGGACTCGACGAGGTCGCCCTCGAGTTCATGCATCGCGGTGACACGATTCGGATCGCCGTTGGGTCCCGAGCCTGGATAGGGACCGTCGTCCACGTCGGACTCAGGCTTCTGCGACTCCGGATCGAGGCGGGCGCTGTCATCGACGTCGACCTGAGCCGGCTCACGTCGGTTTCCGTCGTTCATCGATCGCCAACAGGCGGCCGTTCTCCGGGGGGTCCCGACCCTGCCACGATGATCGCTCTCCTCCGACAGCTCGAGCACACCCACGATGCCGTGGAGATCGGCGGACCGGAACTTGACCCGGTCACCGTGCGCGTGTTGGTCGTTGCCCAGACCCACATCGAGGGCCTGGGTGTCGATGGGACCGAGTGGGTGTTCCCGCTCCACTCCATTGGCTACGTATCGCGGCCGGGAGTGCCGAACGCGAGATGACCGCCCGGCAGCGAAGGCCGCGCTGCCCTACAGGACCAGGCGTACATCCGAGCCCTCGCCGTCGACTTCTTCATAAGCCTGCTCCACACCATTGACGAGTGGGCCGAACGAACCCTCGCCGAGATCGACACGTGGGACAACCTCTCCCCAGACGGAACCAACGACCGGGGACTCGAGATCTTCGACCTGCCAGTGCCGATCCCCGCCCGGGCACACCGAGGAGACGCCCACCCCGCCGCGAACCAGAGCAGACCACGGTCCTTCGGATCAGCGTGACAGCGCATTCCGCGCGCTCGGCCTGCGCGTGAGTCAGGGGGGCCGCCCAGACGTCGGCGCATCCGTGCGCGACGCCCGTGGCGTTATCAGGCTCCGGTGGCACTCGACACCGCCGGCTATCGGGCGCTCGAGTGAAGTGCATGAGCCGTGAGTATCGAGTGTTTCACCCCGCACGTCCGAAGCCGCGAGCGGTCGACCGCCGTCTGACTGTCGACAATTTGTTGGCTATGCGGCGGCCGGGGTGTCGATGGCGAGGTCGGTGAGCAGTGTTTGGATCGTGATGCGGATCTGTTCGTAGTCACGGTCGATGTTGGTCCAGGTGGAGGGTTTGCGGCCGGGGCGGGGGCTTCGGATGCCGGCGAGGATGGGGGCGATGACGTGGTCGCGGAGGGCGACGATGCCGGCGATGCCCCCGGGCGGCATGGTTGGGCACGTGGTAGCGGCGGGAGCGGCCGGGCTTGTCGACGAGTTGTTTGCCTCGGAGCTTGCGTAGGTCGTAGGCGCCTTGGCGGATGGTGTAGTCGCATTCGGCTTGGCCGGTCATGGCTCTGACCTTGTCGGTGAACTCGGCGACGCTGAACCCGGTGGGGGCCACCGCCAGGGCGAGAACCGCGGCGAGCGCGTTGCGTGTCCGCGTCTTGTTGAGGTCGATGCCGCCGACCCGGGTGGGCGCCAAGCTGGGAGGGGGCGGGTAGCTCGTCGAGGAGCCCGTCGGGCAGGAACGCGACGTCGACGCAATCGAGGGCCGTGCAGAACCGGTCGGCCATGTCCGCGAGGCGGCCGGTGATGTTGCCCCAGCGGTCCAGGACCCTGCCGCATTTGAGGTCGCGGGAGTTGTGGGTGATCGCTTCGACTCGCAGCACGTGTTCGCCTTTGGTGTATGGCTTCAACGTCAGGCGTCCGAAGTGGACCTTGAAGTTGGTGAGGTCATAGGTAGGTGTCCCGATCACGGCTTCGAGCCGGGGTGATCCGCCGGTTCGGTCTCGGTGGGGCCGGGCTTTGGCTCCGAACAGGGTGCGAACCTGCTTGACGTCGAGCCGGGACCGTGTGCGGTCCACGATCGTGTCGAAGGCCGCTGCATGCGGGCTCCGTTGGCGAAGAGCAGGTTGCGGGAGTACTCGACCTGGTAGATCGAGTAGTCGTAGACGAAGCCGCTCGCCTCCTGTTCGGCGAGGTCCAGCCCGAAGCACAGGCAAGCGGTGTAGATCCACCGGTCGCACACCTCGCGCAGCCGCCCTGCTGTCTCCGGTTGGGACACGGTGTCTGCGATCTGCGCGAGGCGTGCTGGTTCAGGCACGATCGTAAAGCAGTTGCCCTCCTTCCTGAAGTCGACGCCGGCCGTGGTGGCTGCAGCGGCGACGTACTCGTGGCCGTTGAGGATGACCTGCGCGCCGAAGGGCGGGTGGCCCGACATCTTGATCGTCACGTGCCCCCAGGTGGGGTCCAGGATGTGGAACGAGTAGTGGTTCACGTACTCGGACTTCTTCTCCAAGTTCACGATGACGCCGCCCGTGGAGCGCTTGACCTTCCACACCGTGGCCGGCGCCCGTGCCACCAACACCAAGAACACCCCCGGGCGCACCGGACCGGCGTCGAGGTGTTCCTGGGCGATGAGGTGTTTGCGTTGACCGGCTTTGCAGTCGATCACCGGCACGTCGTTCGCTCTGGCCCAGCCGCGCACCCTGCGAGCGAACCGCCCGGCCATGCGCATCAGGTGGGTGTTATCCAGGTTGTCGTCAGAGCCCTGCCAACGGCGCCACCACGTGCGGAACCCGCCGGCACCGTGGCCCATCGAGAAGTAGGCGTTGAGCACGATCCGATCCACACAGTCGTAGCTGCCACGGAGCAGACCGGCGTAACGGGCGCACAGAGCGTCGGGCACCGGCGAACCGTAGACATGACACCGGACGTGCCGCGGCTGCCCCGAAGGGGCCACCGATCACGAGCGAGCGCAGCGAGTCTCGGGAGCGGAGTAGCTACTTGCCCCGGAAAAAGTCGAGTTGAAAATAGGCTCTGAGCTGCATGTTCGCGAGAGGGTGCTCGCGGTCGGGTCGGAATGTTGAGACGATGGCCTCAACCCGTGCGGAACCCCTTCTGGCACAAGGAGTTGAGGCCATCGTGCTGCGTACCGTGAACGATAGACCACCGGTGCTGTGGGAGACGCTGTTGCCCGCCGAGTGTCGGGCGATGCCCGCCGCGCTGGAGGCGGTCGACGGGCTCCTGGACGACGAGCGGTTCTTTGCGCCCTACCGTCGCCACTTCGACCCCGCGCTGGGCCGGCCGTCGATCCCGATCGAGACCTACGTGCGGATGATGTGGCTCAAGTTCCGGTACCGCCTGGGGTTCGAGACCCTGTGCCGGGAGGTGGCTGACAGCCTGTCGTGGCGGCGGTTCTGTCGCATCGGTCTGGGGGAGCGGGTGCCGCACCCGACCACGTTGATGAAGATCACCGCTCGCTGCGGGGCTACGGCCAAGCCGGTGTCGAGACCGACCTGGGCGACGCCGGGGTCGAGTTCGTGGCCATCCCCCGCAAGGGCCGTCCCGGTGCCGCCCGCCAGTCCATCGAACGAGGCCGCCGGTTCCGCCGCCTGGTCAAGTGGCGCACCGGCAGCGAGGGACGGATCAGCCACCTCAAACACGGCTACGGCTGGAACCGCACCCTCCTCGACGGCATC
>JBOHER010000381.1:0-12014 GCA_050701115.1 Haloechinothrix sp.
GGGCTGCACCTGCGTGTCGGCACCGAGCCAGAGATGATGTGGCTCAAGCAGAACCCGGACGGCACGCCTTCGGTGGAAGGCAAGACGAAGCCGTACTGCTACCACATCGACCAGTTCGCCGAACTCCAGCCACTGATCCACCGGGTGATCGAGTACGGCACCGCGATGGGCCTGGACATGATCCAGGGCGACCACGAGGATGCTCCGGGCCAGCTCGAGCTGAACTGGCAGTTCGACCGGGCCGAGCTCACCGCGGACCGGCTGACCACCTACCGCCAGATCTGCAGGCAGGTCGGTCGGGAGTTCGACGCCTTCCCTTGTTTCATGCCGAAACCGTTCATGGGTGTCTCGGCCAACGGGTGCCACCACAACATCTCTTTGTGGGAGGGCGACGAGAACGCTTTCCTGCCCGACGGCGACAACCCTAGGATGCCGAGCAAGCGTGGCCTCGCGGCGATCGGGGGCGTCCTCGAGCACCTGGACGCACTGACCTGCCTCAGCTCGCCGACGGTGAACTCCTACCGGCGACTATGGGACACCGGGTTCTGGGCCCCGCTGTATGCGGACTGGGGATTCCAGAACCGCACCACCGCGTTGCGGGTCAGCGCCCCCGGCCGGTTCGAATACCGCTCGGTCGATTCCGCGGTGAACCCGTACCTGTCCATGGCGGGCCTGATCGTCTCGATGTCCGACGGCATCCGGCGAAACCTTGATCCGGGACCGCCGGAGGAACGCAACATCTACGAAGCCATGTCCCAGGGCAAGCAGGTGCGCAAGATTCCGATGACCCTCGGTGACGCCCTCGAGGCATTGCGCAGCGACGATGTCGTCCGGAGTGCGTTGCCCGGCGAGATGTTCACCGTCTTCGAGCACTACAAACGCGATGAGTGGGAACGCTTCTGCGCAGCTGTCACCGACTGGGACGTCAAGGAGTACTTGGACGTCCTGCCCTGACTCACCCTCCCGCGAGAACGTGCGGGGAAAGGAGCACCAACGATGTGCGGTATTGCCGGCATCATCTACTCCGAACGCAGTGGCGACGTCGGTCGCGATATGACCCGCATGTTGCAGGCCATGAAGCATCGCGGGCCGGACTCGACGGGTTACGCGCTCTACGGCGAGCCCAACGACCTGCTCGTGATGCGCTTCAAACTCGCTGATCCCAGCGAGGCAGGCGATTTCTCCTATGGCGATCGGCTGGCCCGCAACCGCCGCGAGGTGGAGTCCCGGTTGGCCAAGATCGGTGCGACGATCGACCGGGTGGAGGGCGAGTCGGAATATGCCTACCGTGCGACATTCCGCTACGACGGTGAGCTCAAGCCGCTTGCCGATTACGTCGAGGACGTTGCGGGAGCCGAGGTGCTCTCTCTCGGCCATTCGCTGGAGATCATCAAGGATCTCGGTGATGCCGAGACCGTGTCTGGGCAGTACCGCCTGGACAGTTTCGGTGGCACGCATGCGATCGGTCACGTCAGGATGGCGACGGAGTCCGATGTGGACATTGCGGGAGCGCACCCGTACTGGGCGTATCCGTTCTCCGATGTCGCTGTTGTGCACAACGGACAGCTGACCAACTACCACCAGTGGCGCAGGCGATTGGAGCGGCTCGGCCATCGATTCCAGTCCGAGTGTGACTCAGAGATCATCGCGGTCTACCTCGCTCAGCGAATGGCCGATGGGCTGCCGTTGGAGGCGGCGATGAAGCAGAGCCTGGACGATCTGGACGGGGTGTTCACCTACCTGGTGGTGACCGAGAACGAACTCGGCATGGCCAAGGACGAGATGGCAGCCAAGCCGCTGGTGCTCTATCAAGCCGATGACCTGGTCGCGCTCGCCTCCGAGGAAGGCGCGATTCGTGCTGTGGTGAACCGCGAAATCGATACCTACGACCCGTACGAAGGGGAGGTGATGGTGTGGAGCAGGTAATGGAATCCCAGGTGACCAGTTCCGCTCCGGCCACCGGTGCCGGACGCTACGACGTTCGCGGCCTGGCGGAGCCGGACGGGACCGCGCCGAAGACCGCGACGATCTCCGGCTGCACGGCCGAGTTGGACGCCGCGGAGTTGAGCACCCGGCAGATCAACTTGGAACTGCGCAGGCTGCTGCACACCGAGGGCGTCACCGAGATCACCCTGCACAACCCGAGCGCGAGGCACTCGATCGCGGTGGGACTGCTGCTCCGGTGCCGGATCCGGATCGAGGGAAGCCTCGGATACTTCGGGTGCGGGCTCATCGACGGGCCGCAGATCCACATCGCGGGCCGGGTGGGCTGGTCGGTGGCGGAGAACATGATGTCCGGGGTGGTCGTGATCGACAAGAACGCCGGCTCGCTGACCGCGGCCGCCATGCGTGGTGGAGATCTGGTGGTGCGCGGGCATGTCGGCGCCCGGACGGGTATCGACCAGAAGGGCGGCACGATCATTGTCGGCGGCAACGCCGGGTCGATGACCGGGTTCATGATGCAACGCGGCCGCCAGATCATCTGCGGCGATGTCGGCCCCGGCATGGGCGATTCGATGTATGACGGCGCGATCTACGTCGCGGGCAAAGTGGCTTCGCTGGGCGTCGACTGCGTGGAGGCGGAGATGAGCGAGGCCGACACCGAACTGATCGACCGCAAGTTCCGGATCTACCAGATGGACAAACCGGATTCGTTCCGCAAGTTCGTCTGCGGGCGCAAGTTGTGGAACTACGACAGCTTGGAGCCCAACGAACGCAAGCTGGTCCTCTAACCCGCCCCGCACCCGCCACGCAGCAGGAGTTCACCCATGAGCACGTCCAACGGCGAAGCCGCCCGTCCGCTCGGGCGCAGCCGCATCTTCACACCTGAGGTCATGAGCGACATCCACACCAAGGCCGAACTCGGCCGGTACCGGATGCGCGGATTCTCGATGTTCAAGCCGATCCCGCACTGGGACGAGCTGATGTTCATGCCGGGCACGTTGACCCGGTTCGTCATCGAGGGCTACCGCGAGAAGTGCGCGACGAAGACCGTCCTTGGTGCTCGCTTCGCCAAGAAGCCCATCGAACTGGACATCCCCGTCTACATCACCGGGATGAGCTTCGGTGCCCTGTCGCTGGAGGCGAAGATGGCGCTGGCCAAGGGCGCCTCGATGGCAGGCACCGCGACGTGCTCCGGCGAAGGCGGGATGATCCCACCGGAGCGGGACCTGTCCACCAAGTGGTATTACCAGGTCATTCAGAGCCGGTACGGGTTCAATCCGCACCACCTGATGCTCGCCGACGCGGTCGAGTTCTTCATCGGACAGGGTTGCAAGGTCGGTCTCGGCGGACACCTGATGGGCCAGAAGGTCACCGAGCAGGTGGCCGAGATGCGCTCGCTCCCGCCCGGCATCGATCAGCGCAGCCCGGCCCGGCACCCGGACTGGCTCGGTCCGGACGACCTGTCGCTGAAGATTCAGGAGATCAGGGAGGCCACCGACTACCAGGTGCCGATCCAGCTCAAGCTCGGCGCCGCCCGCGTGTACGACGACGTGCGGATGGCTGCCAAGTGCGGTCCGGACATCATCTACCTGGACGGCGCTGAAGGCGGTACCGGCGCTGGACCGCACATCGCGACCGAGGAGACCGGGATCCCGTTGATGTCGGCGATTCCGGAGGCGCGGCGTGCCCTGGAAGACGTAGGGCTGGCCGACGAGATCGACCTGGTCGTGGCTGGCGGCATTCGCAACGGTGGCGATATCGCGAAGTGCATCGCACTCGGCGCGAAGGCTGTCGCGATTGGACACTCCGCGCTGATGGCGCTCAACTGCAACAAGGAGATTCCCGGGGTCACCGATTACGAAGGCACTATCGGGGTCAAAGCAGGTCAGTGCTACCACTGCCACACCGGTCGCTGCCCGGTCGGTGTCGCAACCCAGGATGTGGAACTCCGCAAACGCCTGAAGGTCGATGAGGGCGCCGAACGCGTATACAACTTCCTGCACACACTGACGCTCGAAGTGCAGATGCTGGCCCGCGCGTGTGGCAAGACCAACATCCACAGCCTGGAGCCCGAGGACCTCTGCGCGCTGACCACCGAGGCCGCCGCGATGGCACGGGTGCCACTGGCAGGCACGAACTACGTGCCCGGCGTGACAGAGGAACGCGCGTTGAGCGAGATCAAGAGTTTGCTGGAGAAGCACGTGGTCAACGACGGACTACAGGGTGGACATGATGTCTGAGCGACTTGATATCTCCGAGCGCCGGCTGTCCGGCGGAAAGAGCATCGACACCGAGGAACTGACCGGCCGGACGTTTCCCTACCAGTTCGACCGGTCCCTTGTGGACGACATAGACCTCAACGCCGCCACCCCGGGCGAGGATCTCAACTGGCTTGAGGACATCGAGTTGATGACCGAAGACGGAGTGAACGCCGTGTTCGATCGCTACACCAACGCGTTCCTCAAGATCTACTTCGAGATCCCGGAAGGCCGGGAGAACGAATACGCCCGCAAGGTGCTCATCAGGCATCTGCAAGAGGGCAACTCCTACGGAATCTGGCTCAAACACAAGCACGCGAAGTTCCCCCAGCCTGAATTGGGATCCTGGCTCGCCCAATCCGCGACGGTAGGGGAGAACTGGGCGCCGCCCCAGCTCGAGGGTTGGCAGAAGCCGGGCGGCCACTGAAGTCCATCACCATCCCAGCACCATCATCGACTGTTCCTGAGATTGGGAGTCGGCCATGGCGGAAATTACTCGCCAATCAACGTCAACTGAGGCCATCGCGATACCCGGAGACGCCGGACTGCTCCGCACGATCAGCTGGACCGGCGCCTTCTGGATCGCCAGTGGCGTCCCAGCGCTGGTGCTGTTCTCGATCGGTTCGATCGCGGCCACCATCGGCACACCCTCGGTGCTGATCTGGACGTTGTCCGTCGTGTTCGGCCTCATCCAGAGCTTCACCTACGCCGAGATCGCCGGGCTGTTCCCGCAGAAGTCGGGCGGGGCATCGGTTTACGGTGCGATGGCGTGGGCGCCGTACTCGAAGTTCCTGGCTCCGTTGTCGGTGTGGTGTAACTGGCTGGCCTGGTCGCCGGTGCTCACCATCGGTGCCGCACTGGCGGCTGGCTACGTGCTGACCGCCCTGTTCCCGGCCGAAGCGGCGATCAACACCTGGTCGGTCGCGCTGCTCGACCTCGGGTTCCTCAAGGACGGCCTCCTGATCAGGTTCAATGCCCAGTTCCTGATCGCCGCGGCCTTCCTGTTGCTCGTGTTCGCCGTGCAGCACCACGGAATCCTGCGGGCCGCGCGGGTACAGATGGTGGTGGGTGTCGCCGTGCTCGTTCCGCTGCTGATGGTCGGCTTGGTTCCGTTGATCAGTGGGGATGTGGTTCAGGGCAACTTCGCCCCGTTCGTGCCGCTGAACGGGGTATGGAACCTCGAGGGATGGACGCTGGTCGCAGGCGGCCTGTTCCTGGCCGCGTGGTCGGCCTACGCCTTCGAGACAGCCGTCTGCTACACGAGGGAGTTCAAGAATCCGGGCCGCGACACCGTCAAGGCGATCTTCGCCGCGGGCTTGGTCTGCCTGCTGGTCTATACCTTGGTGCCATTCGCTTTCCAGGGATCGCTCGGGGTCGAACGTCTGGTGACCGATTCGATCGTGGATGGCACGGGCGTGGCGGCCGCGATGGTCGACATGGTGGGCGGCGGGGCAGCCATCGGCAACCTCCTCACGGTGATGCTGATTCTTGCCCTGCTGCTGACGATCATGACCACCATGGCAGGGTCCTCGCGCACGCTGTACCAGGGTTCGCTGGACGGCTGGTTGCCACGCTACCTGGGCACCACTAATAGGCACGGTGCTCCGACTCGTGCGATGTGGACAGATCTCGGGTTCAACCTGATGCTGCTGCTGCTGAGCGACTATGTATTCGTGCTGGCCGCGTCCTCGGTCTGCTACATGATCTTCAACTTCTTGAACCTGAACGCCGGCTGGCTGCATCGGGTCGACAACTCGCACCTTGATCGTCCGTGGCGGGCGCCGACCGTGTTCATCGCGGCGGGTGGTGTGCTGGCCTTCGGCAACGCCTTGTTGCTCGGCTGGGGTGTGGCCGTGTGGGGCCCGGGCGCGTTGTGGACCGGGCTGGTGTTCGCCGGACTGATCCTTCCGGTCTTCGCCTACCGCCACTTCGTTCGGGACAAGGGCGTCTTCCCGTCGTCGATGTATGAGCACACTGTGGATAGCACCGGGCGCTCGGTGATTGTTCGGCGGGCGGGCATGCGTCCCTATTTCGCGATCGCGGGTGGGATCGCAATGGTTGCCCTTGGCCAATACCTGTCGCACGTCGCCGGATGAGACACCGAGAAAGGCACCTTCGCCCATGACCGCTTCGGAACGTCGTTACGTGATAACCCTCGGCTGTCCTGATCGCACCGGCATCGTCGCGGCGATAGCGGGGTTCCTGGCCGAGCTCGGCGGGTGGATCGTCGAGGCGGCCTATCACACCGACCCGGACAGCGGCTGGTTCTTCACCCGGCAGGAAGTTCGCGCCGACTCGGTGCCGTTCGGTGTGGACGTGTTGCGCAGGCGATTCGCGACGGTCGCAGCAGAACTCGGCGCAGGGCCGGATGGCGACCGGATCGACTGGCAGATCGCGGATACCTCGGAGCGCAAGCGAGTGGTCATTGTGGTTTCCAAGGACGCGCACTGTCTCTACGACCTGCTGGGCAGGGTCGCTGCCGGTGAGCTGGATGTCGATGTGCGTGCGGTGGCGGGCAATCACAGTTCGCTGGCCGCCATCACCCGAGCCCATGGCATCCCCTTCCACTTCATCCCCTTCCCGGCCGGTGACCCCGAGGGGAAGCAGCTGGGCTTCAAGCTGCTGAGTGAGCTGGTGGACTCGCACGACCCGCATGCCGTTGTGCTGGCACGGTTCATGCAAGTCCTGCCCGCCGAGTTGTGCACACGCTGGGCGGGCCGCGCGCTGAACATCCACCACAGTTTCCTGCCGTCATTCGTGGGAGCGAAGCCCTACCACCAGGCACATCAGCGTGGTGTCAAGCTGATCGGCGCCACCTGCCACTACGTCACTCCCGAACTTGATGCCGGTCCGATCATCGAGCAGGATGTGATCCGCGTGGGCCACAGCGACACCGTGCCGGACATGGTGCGTAAAGGCCGGGACATCGAAAAGGTCGTACTCGCCCGCGGCCTGCGCTGGCACCTGGAGAACCGGGTACTGGTGCACGGAAACCACACCGTGGTCTTCTGACCCGTTATGGGGCACACCGAACGATCTCGGTTTCCAAACCAAGTTCGCAGCACCGGTCGAGTTGCTCGAAGACGTCATCCCATTCAGTTGGGTTATCCGACCGGATGTGGGCGATCAGAAAACCATCGCGAGAAGCGAGGTCGTAGAACGGCATCAATGAGTAGGTGCTCCACCCTCCGATGGCAACCACATCGGCGTTATCGTGCGCGTGATCGAGAACATCCTGTCGCACGGTCCCGGTCGTCCAAATGACGATGTCGGCTTCCGCGATCGCTTTGGTTGCTCGCCATGGCAACGTATCCAGGGCATCCGGTACGACGGAGAGGAAGGTAACTTTTCCGTGACTCACGGGATACCTCCCTATGGTGGATGACATGTTGCGTCCTGCTGGCAGGAAATTCTATTGTGCGGCCATCGCCGACCTTCCGTCTATTGATACTTTGACGCCCATACTTGAGTTGATTCTTGAGTTTGTACGCCTTGACACCGTTGGTTTCCCAATGGTCCGATGTTTATTCACGAGCCACGCGAGGTTTCCATGAGAACTGATCAGACCAGAGCTGTCGGTGTCTTCTGGGCGCTTACCTCACTCATGACCGACTACACCATTGACCTCACACCGCGCGAGGTATCCAAACTCGCACCACTCGATGAATTCCTCACCGCTGGGACGGGAGTCCGCATCGCGGTGCCGCCGCGGCGGCCGTTCGCCGACGTCGTGCGGACGGCCGCGCAAGTCGCGGACGCGGGGATGCGGCCGGTGGTGCCCGTCGCCGCACTCGATATGCATGACGTTGTCGTTCTCGACCGGGCGCTCGGGGCGCTCGCCTATGTGGGTGTGGAGGACCTGATGCTGGTCGGGGGATCACCGCGCGGGCTGGCCCGCAGCCTCGACGAGACCGTGCGGATGATGGCGGCGCAGCGATTCCGCCGCAGGCAGTTCCGCAGCATTGGCATAGGGAGGTGTCTGGAAAGGCAGCCGGTCATCGATTCAGCGGACCTGCTACGTGCGTTTGATGCTGCCCATATCGCGTCCGCTGACCATGACATCAAGCTGTATCTGACGACGCGACCCGCCTTTGCTGGTGAGTCAGTGATCGGGTGGGAGCGATATCTCCGAGCGGCAGGCAACCGGCTGCCGGTTCGAGTCGCTCTGCCGGGCTTGGTGCCGGCGCGGAGATTCCTGAGGCGCGGTTTGTCCCACCCCGCGACCAACCCTGCGACCAACCCTGCGACCAACCCTGCGACCACAGTGCTCGAGTTGGCGAGTGCCCTTGAGGCCGACCCAGCATGCCTCATTTCTGGACTTCATTTTTCGCCGCGCGGATCGGCGGTGAGAACAGCCCGATGGGCAGACGATATCGGCAACGGAAACTTCGTTGTGGAGGGTGGCGTTGAGCACGGCTATGAACTGGCCGTTCTTTCGCGAAGGAGGGTGAATGGGGCATGACCCAACTGTCGGTCGACCTGCCTGAACTGGTCCGGTCCGTGGTAGCAGCGCACAAGTCCGAACGCGGCTCACTGTTGCCGATTCTGCATGCCCTTCAGGATCGGTTGGGCTATATCGATCCTGAGGTGGTGCCGCTGGTGGCGTCGGCATTGAACCTGTCGCGGGCGGATGTGCATGGTGTGGTCAGTTGTTACGGTGATTTCCGGTCCGAGCCTGCGGGCGGCACGACGGTGCGCCTGTGTGCAGCGGAGGCGTGTCGGTCGGTGGGCGCGGAGCGGTTGGTCGCGGATGCGGAGCAGGTGTTCGGGGTGAAGGTGGGTCAGACGACTCCGGATGGTTCGGTGAGTTTGGATCAGGTGTTTTGTCTGGGTAATTGTGCGTTGGGGCCTGCGGCGCAGAGGTACGCGGCATCGGCCACGGCGACACGGTGCAACTGGCCAGCCGGGTCGGCGAAACGCGCCTGCGCGCGGTGTTCTCCGACCGGATGCCGGTCGGCGTCGTCGTCTACACCACCTTCCACCACCCGGTCACCGGGGCAAACGTGGTCACCACCGAGAACTCCGACTGGGCGACCAACTGCCCGGAATACAAGGTCACCGCGGTCCAGGTGGCCCTCCGGCGGGCACCCGACCAGCGCGCGGACGCGCCCGCACCGGCGCAGTGATGGCCATGCACACAAAGCCCGCGATGCGGATGGCGAATGACATCTCAGCCCAGTTCCGGCACCACCCGATCCGGGACGCCGCCGCGGCCATCGCCGATCACATCCGCAAATTCTGGGACCCCCGAATGCGCGCACAACTCATCGAACAAGTAGCGGAAGCGGGAATTCACTGCGATTCCCACGTCGCGGCCGCCGCCCGGTTGCTGACCGAGAACCCCGGCTAGCCTGGCGTGTCCGCACCTTAAGCCAACGCTCAACATTCACCAGGAAAAACTCAACCAAAAGTTGTAGCACGGGACCATCAGTCGCGTTACTGTTTAATCAGGGTACACAGAGTTTCACAGTAGGGTTGTGCGCAACCGACCCAGCCACTGCAATAAAACACTGTGACAACAAAACACTGTGACAACAAAACACTGTGACTACACGATCTGGGGGCCAGAGAGGAGCGGGAACAGCGTGCGTAACGGAGTGACTCACCTATTCGTTCCGGGGCCGACCAACGTGCCCGAAGTGGTACGGCGTGCCATGAACGTGCCTATGCAAGACCATCGGGCACCCGATTTTCCCGAGTTGACCCTGCCATTGTTCTCCGATCTCAGGAGTATCTTCGGAATGGAGACCGGCCGGGTTTTCATGTTTCCGGGATCAGGAACCGGAGCGTGGGAGGCGGCCATCAGCAACACTCTCAACCGGGGTGACAAGGTGCTGATGTCGCGCTTCGGGCAGTTCTCCCACCTCTGGGTCGACATGGCCGAACGGCTTGGGCTCGACGTCATCTGTGTCGACGTCGAGTGGGGCCGGGGTGTCCCGGTTCAGGACTACGAATATCACCTGGCGAAGGACAGTTCGATCAAGGCGGTCTTCGCGACGCACAACGAAACCGCGACCGGCGTGAACTCGGACATCGCGGCGATCCGGCAAGTCATGGACGCTCAGGACTCGGATGCGCTGCTGTTCGTCGACGGGGTCTCCTCCATCGCGTCGATCGATTTTCAGCAGGAAGCCTGGGGCGTCGACCTCGCGGTAACCGGTTCGCAGAAGGGGCTCATGCTGCCGGCGGGCCTCTCCATGCTCGGGGTCAGCGAAAAGGCTCTCGAAGCATCGATGCGATCAACGATGGAGCGTTGTTACTTCGACTTCGTCGACATGCTCAAGACAAACGATGTCGGATACTTCCCTTACACGCCACCGGTTCCGCTGCTGCACGGCTTGCGCGTTTCGCTCGATCTGCTGTTCGCGGAGGGCCTGCCGCAGGTGTTCGCACGGCACCATCGGCTTGCCGAGGGTGTGCGCCGAGGAGTGCACGCCCTCGGACTGGAGCTGTGCGCCGTATCGCCCGAGTGGTACTCGGACACGGTGTCGGCTATTCGCGTGCCGGAGCACGTCGATGGGGCCGAGGTCTGCCGAATCGGTTACGAGCGTTACCGGACCTCCTTCGGCGCCGGGTTGTCGCAGGTGGCAGGCAAGGTGTTCCGGATAGGACACCTCGGAGATCTCAACGAGGTCATGTGCCTGGCCGCGCTGGCCAGCGCGGAGATGTCACTGGCCGACGCGGGCGCGACGATCGAGCTGGGTGCGGGCGTGGCCGCCGCCCAGGAGTACTACCGCGAGGCCACCTACGCGCCGGACATCCCGGTGGATGTGCACGCCCTGGCCAGCCGGTGATGGGGTACCGCCCACCCCATCACCGGCACCTCACGAATCGTTTCCTCGTCGCAACCTGGAGTGAAGATAATGAGCCACACTCTCTACCCCACACGGCAGCCGCGACTGCAGCGCAGCGAGCTCGCCGTTCCTGGATCCAACCCGAGCTTCATCGACAAGGCCGCGGACAGCGACGCTGATTTCGTCTTCCTGGACCTCGAGGACGCGGTCGCTCCTCCAGAGAAAGAACAAGCCCGCAAGAACGTGATCGAGGCACTCAACGACATTGATTGGACAGCCAAAGGAAAGACCGTGTCGGTGCGTATCAACGGCCTGGACACGCACTACATGTACCGCGATGTCGTCGACGTGATGGAGCATGCCGGGGACCGGCTGCACACCATTCTGGTGCCGAAGGTAGGAGTGCCCGCTGACCTCTACTGTGTCGAAGCCCTGATCAACCAGATCGAGCAGGCAAGGGGATTCACCACGCGGGTTGGCACCGAGGCGCTCATCGAGACCGCGCTAGGTATGGCCAACGTCGAGCAGATCGCGGCGAGCGGTGGCCGGCTGGAGGCCCTGCACTTCGGGGTCGCCGACTACGCGGCGAGCCTGCGGGCGCGAACGGTCAGCATCGGCGGGCTCAACCCGGACTACCCCGGTGACCAGTGGCATTCTGCGCTGTCACGGATGATCGTGGCCTGCCGCGCCTACGGTTTGCGGCCGATCGACGGGCCGTTCGGCGATTTCTCGGACCCGGACGGCTATCTGGATGGCGCCCGCCGCGCGGCTGCGCTGGGTGCCGAGGGCAAGTGGGCCATCCACCCGAGCCAGGTGGAACTTGCCAACGAGGTGTTCACGCCACCAGAAGCCGAGGTCACCCGGGCGCGCCGGATAGTCGAGGAACTGCGCAAGGCCGAGGCGGAAGGCAGGGGCGCCGCCGCACTCGACGGCAAGATGATCGACGCCGCGTCGGAGCGGATGGCCCAGACCGTGATCACCATGGACGACGCCATCCGAGCGGCCGCAGCGGCGAGGA
>JBOHER010000382.1:0-5637 GCA_050701115.1 Haloechinothrix sp.
GATCACGAACTGGCCGAAGGCCCCGCGGTGTGGGCGAACTACCCCGATCCGTTCGGCACCTGGCATGCCGAACCCTGCGAGGACACCGACGTGCCCGAAGGCCGCGCCGACGCGACCGCAACCCGAAGGGACAACCCATGAAACCTGGTATCCATCCCAGCTACGGCCCGGTCGTGTTCAAGGACTCCTCGACCGGGGACGCTTTCCTCACCCGGTCGACCGCGACCTCGCAACGGTCCATCGAATGGAGCGACGGGAACACCTACCCGTTGATCCTGGTCGACGTCAGCTCGGCGTCGCACCCGTTCTGGGCCGGCGCGAAACGGATCATGGACACCGCTGGCCAGGTGGAGAAGTTCCACCGGCGCTACGGCCGACGCACGAGCGGAGAGTCGCACTGATGGCCGTCCCCAAGCGCAAGATGTCCCGGGCGAACACCCGCTCCCGTCGCGCCCAGTGGAAGGCGGCGGTGCCCGACCTGGTGCCCATCACGGTGGAAGGCGAGCACCAGCTGGTGCCACGCAGGCTGGTGAAGTACTACCAGACCCTGGGTCGCGGGCGGTGACTGCACGAGCGCCTCTGCCGGTGACGGTGCTCTCCGGGTTTCTGGGTGCGGGCAAGACGACGCTGCTCAACCAGATCCTGCGCAACCGGGCGGGCCCGAAGTCGCAGTGATCGTCAACGACATGAGTGAGATTAACATCGACGCATCGCTGGTGCGGGATGGAGCCAGCCTGTCCCGCACCGAGGAGCGTCTGGCGGAGATGACCAACGGCCACATTTGCGGCACCTTGCGCGACGACCTGCTCAAGGAGGTCGACCGGCTGTGCAAGTCGGGAGCATTCGACTACCTGCTCATCGAGTCGAGCGGCATCTCCGAACCGATGCCGGTGGCCGCGACGTTCGCGTTCGCCGGCGACGATGGCGCCACCCTGCTCGATGGTGCGCTGCTGGACACCATGGTGACCGTGGTGGACGCGCTGAACTTGGGCCACGAGCTCGCGACGGCGGACGCGCTGACCAACCGGGCACTCGACCAGTACGAGGGCGACGAGCGGACGGTCGCGGATCTGCTGATCGACCAGATCGAGTTCGCCGATGTGTTGCTGCTCAACAAGTCGGATCTGGTGGACGAAGCGACCCTGGACACGCTACGGGCGACATTGCTTCGGCTGAACCCGATGGCCAAGGTGATCACCACCAGCCACGGCAAGGTCGACCCGTCCGAACTGCTCGGGACCAGGCTGTTCGATCTGCAGCGGGCGCAGCAAGCCCCCGGCTGGGTGGACGAACTCAACGGGGACCACGTCCCGGAAACCGAGGAGTACGGGGTTTCCAGCCTGGTGTTCCGGGCCAAACGCCTGTTTCACCCGGAGCGGCTCTGGCAGTTCGTCACCGAACAGATGGACTCCGGTGCGTTCGGCACCGTGCTGCGGTCCAAGGGGTTCTTCACCCCGGCCAGCCGGATCGAGGTGACCGGACTGTGGTCGCAGGCGGGTGCGGTGGCGCAGTTCGAACCGCAGGGATCACGCGTGGGCGACACGGACCGGCAGGAGCTGGTCTTCATCGGAACCGAGCTCAAGACCGCGGCCCTGTGCGCCGCGTTGGAGCGGTGCCTGCTGACCGACGACGAAGAAGCATCAGGCCTTGCGGTGTGGCGGAACTACGACGACCCGTTTCCCGCGTGGGAGGTCTGCCTCACCGCCGCGGCTCACGCGCACTGACCGCCTGCACGGTGGCTGCGGGCGGACCCCGCAGCCACCTCCCGATCCCTCGTCAGGTGGAGGCGGTCACCCGCTCCACCATGTGGCCGACCTGGTCGTCGGTCAGGTTCCGGCCGAGGTCGGCCTCGCTGATCATCCCGACCAGACGGTGGTCCTCGATGACCGGCAGCCGCCGGATCTGGTGTTCCTCCATCATCCGCAACACCTCACGAGCATCGGCGTCCGCCGACACCGTGCGCGGTGTTCCCTGGGCCAGGTCGGACGCGGTCATCGACGCGGGGTCGCCGCCTTCCGCCAGGCACTTGATCACGATGTCCCGGTCGGTGATCATGCCCTTGAGCCGATCGTCCTCGCCGCAGATGGGCAGCGCACCGACATCGAGATCACGCATCATCCGTGCCGCCGTCTGCAGCGTCTCGCGTTCACCGACGCACTGTGCACCGCTGTGCATGATTTCTCGCGCCGTCGTCATAGTGGTGTCTCCTCGCCATCAACGGGCGCGCCTTGGCGGGTCACGAGGCGCACCCTTGAGCAGTGGGCCCGCGTCAATCAGTCTGCGCCGATTCGCAGGAACCGGCAGGGCGAACCAACCAGTCGACTGACACGGGTTACCCCGGTAGCTGACTGTCGGTCCCCCGGCGCACAATGAGTCTCGTGCGAAAGTCGGGCTATGACCCAAGACGATGAGCTTGCCGTTGCCGGCCTGGACTCCCCGGTCGGCCGGCTGAGTGTCGCGGTGAGCCGGCTCGGTCTCGCCGAGGTCAGCTGGGGCAGCCCGCGCGGGCTCGCGGCACGATCGGGCGTGCCGGAGGTTACCGACCCCGACCGGACCGGACCGGTCATCAGTCAACTCGGCGAGTACTTCCGGGGTACCCGCCGGTGGTTCGACCTCGCCCTGGATTGGCGGCACACCACGCGAATCCAGCACGCCGTGCTGCGCACCCTGTACGAACAGGTCGGCTACGGCCGGGCGATCACCTACGGCCAACTGGCCGAGCTCAGCGGAACCGGTGTGCCCGCTCGCGCGATCGGCGTGATCATGGGTCGCAACCCGCTCCCGATCGTGGTGCCGTGCCACCGCGTGCTGGCCCACGACGGCCTCGGCGGGTACAGCGGAGGTTCCGGATCCGACGGACTCGAGGTCAAGCGGTGGCTGCTCACCATGGAGGGCGTGCTGCCACCCACCCTGGACTGGAATGCCGAGCAGCTCACCGCTGAGCCGAACTAGCCCTGAACTAGCCCAGCACCACCTCGGCAGCCGCACGCAGCAGTGCGGCATCTCCCCGCAACAGCAGCGTGGTCACGCAGGTCTCCCGCCACTTGGCGAGCTCGTCCCGGATCTTCGCGGCCGGGCCGATCAGCGCGATGTCCTCGACAAGCTGGGTGGGAATCGCAGCGGTGGCTTCGTTCTTACGGCCGGCCAGGTAGAGCTCCTGAACCTTGTCCGCGACGGCCTCGTAACCCATTCTGGCGAACACGTCGCGATGGAAGTTGACCTGCTTGGCGCCCATGCCGCCGATGTAGAGCGCAAGGGATGGGCGAATGAGGTCGGCGCACTGCTCGACGTCGTCATGCACGATCATCGGCACCGACGCCGCAACCTCGAAGGCGTCAGCAGGGTGGCGGGCTCCTGGTCGAGCGAATCCCTCGGCGAGCGCGGCGCGGTAGAAGTCGTCGGTCTTGGGTGAGAAGAAAAGCGGCAACCATCCGTCGGCGATTTCGGCCGAGAGTGCCACATTCTTCGGCCCTTCGGCCGCGAGGTAGATCGGGATGTCGGGCCGCAATGGGTGCACCGTCGATTTGAGCGGTTTACCGAGCCCGGCGCCCCCGGGGTAGGGCAACTGGAAGAACCGGCCGTCGTAACTGACCGGCTCGTCCCGCGCGATCACCCGCCGGACGATGTCGAAGTATTCCCTAGTGCGCGCCAGCGGTTTCGGATACGGCTGGCCGTACCAGCCCTCGACGACCTGCGGGCCGGACGCGCCGAGACCGAGGATGAAACGGCCGCCAGAAAGGTGGTCGATGGTCATCGCGCTCATCGCGGTTGCGACCGGGGTGCGGGCGGACATCTGCACGATGTTGGTGCCCAGGTTGATCCGCGAGGTGGACGCGCCCCACCAGGCCAGCGGTGACAGCGCATCGGAACCGTAGCCCTCGGCCGTCCAGACCGAGTCGAAGCCGAGCCGTTCGGCCTCCATGATCGCTTCCAACGCCCCGCTCGGCGGGCCCGCCGACCAGTACCCGATGTGGTAGCCCAGCTTCACGCGATCTCCTTTGACCGTCATACCTTGGGGGCATAGTGCTTCGGATTCCCGCGCTCAGCAAGAGGCGGCGGATTCCGTGCCGGGGTCTCCACCAGCCCAGCGTCAGCGGGAATCGTTCCCCGAACGCGTTGCCACCCTACTCGGGCGCGCGGGTGGTACCGCCGCTCGAACGGGACCACGGTGAATATGAGGTTGATTACACATCCGACGAGGCGGTGCAGCCGGGCGTCCCACGCCGACCAGCGGCAGCCGAGCCGCTCGCGAACGGCTGGGTGATACATGCCCACGGTCAGCCAGACGAATCCAGGGGCGATCATCGAGCGAATCGGCCGCCACAGCAGGTCCGGCAGCCAACCGGCGAGCGGCGGCTTGGGGATCGCGCCGATCTCGAGGACATCCCGGGTGGCCTTGTTGTCCTCGAGCACCTCCCGGCACATGTGGTCGTAGTAGGCCTGGAAGCTCTCCCACGTCTCGGGACCGGCCGCATGCTCATGTCGTAGAGCCGGTACCACTGCACATGCTCGTCGAACATCCGCCGCCTTTCGGTGTCGGTGAGACCTCCCGCGGAGTACTCGGCGGTGTTCATGGCCACCAGAAAGAACGTCGCGTGCGCCCATTAGTAGGTATCGGGATCCAGCGCGTGATAGCGCCTGCCCTGCTTGTCGACGCCCTTGATGGTGTTGTGGTAGCCGCGAACCTGCAGCGCGGTCTGGCGCGCAAGAGGACCTTCGTAGACCGTGCCGCCGATGGGATACAACGAGCGGAACAGCCGCTGGAAGCGTTCGGTGAACAAGCGCGAGTGCTCCTCAACGCCTGCGCCGAGCTGAGGGTGCATGTTCTGCATCGACCCTGCCCAGCAGGAGCCCCCGCCAGTCGCCGAAGTACTTCCAGGTGAGCGAATCCGGCCCCAGCGGTTGCGGTGTGCTGTCGATGGCTTTCAGCTCAGCGGTTTCGTGCGCTCGTGTCATGGTGACCTCTCGTTTGGCGGCCTGCCAACTGACCACGCCCGTTGTCAAGCTAGGATCGTCAACGACTGTAGTCAAGTAAGGAGCGTCATGATGCCGGCGGCGGGCAAGGCCGAGACCCGTACCTGGGCCGGTACCACCCTTGCCGACCGTCGCGCCGCGCGCAGGCGGCAACTGCTCGACGCAGGCCTCGAATTGGTCGGCCCGGACGGCACGGCGGCGGTGTCCGTGCGCGCGGCGTGCCGCACGGCCAAGCTGACCGAGCGCTACTTCTACGAGAACTTCACCGACCGGGACGCACTGCTGCTCGCGGTGTACGACCACGTGGGGGCGCAGGCGCGGGACGCCCTGATCGCCGCGGTGCGCGATGCACCCGCGCGGTCTGCTGAGGTCGTCCGGGCCGCCGTGACGGCATTCGTCGAGCTGATCCTGGACGATCCGCGCAAAGGAACCGTGCTGCTGCTCGCGCCACTGACCGATCCTGCACTGACGCCTAAGGGTGCGGAGCTACTGCCCGCGTTCGCCGCACTGATCCACGATCAACTGCCACCGGAGATCGATGAAGGCGAGCGGCAGATGATCGCGGTCGGTCTGGTCGGCGCGCTCACGCACCTGTTCATCAGCTACCTGAACGGCACCCTCGATGTACCGCGCGACCAGCTCGTCGAGCACTGTGTGCACATG
>JBOHER010000383.1:0-8271 GCA_050701115.1 Haloechinothrix sp.
GTCCTTGGGTGCATATGCGGTACCCAAGGACCCCTTCAGCTCGCTCGGTGCACGGCGGAGCACCCTGAGGGTTATCCACGGCCTGTGGACAACTCTGTGCACAACATGTGGACCCGCTGCTCCATTCGGTTGATTGATCTCGCTGCCAACGTGTTGTGGATCACACAGCCTTGTGCCCGCGCTCAGGAATCGCTGGACAACCCGGCGTGTCGCGGGTTCACAGCTTGTTCGGTGTCCGGGTCCGGCAAGGGCGTGCCCTCGCACACTTCATCCACCGGATCGACGTTGTCCACCAGATAGTTCTCCACAACCTCGTCCACACAGACATTGCCGCCCGCGTAGAGTCCGTGATCGCCTTCGTTGATCACAGTGAGCATCGCTGAGCCTGCGAAGTCGCGGTGTGCGCGGCGCGCGCCCTCCCATGGCGTCGCGGGATCGTGCACTGACTGCACCATGAGAACGGGTGGAACGCCCCTGCCGGTCGGCGTCGGCAACGTGATCGGCGCACCTGTCCAAGGGATGCACGGCTGAACCAGCCAACTCCAGCCGAGCAGCGGGTACCGCTTGCCCAACTGATCGGACTGGGCGACCACGCTCTCGCGATCGCCGATCCACTCGGTCTCGTTGCACGGGATGCTCCAGAAACTGGCAGTGGGCGCGTCCTCGTATCCGGTTGGCACCATCAGCGGACGCGGACCGGGCGCGACCGGCCCAGGCTGCAGCGTCCGCAGCGTGTCCAGCGCCGTCCGTTGCTCGTCCCCGGTCGCTCCATCGCGCACCAGTGAGCGCACCGCGACGACGTACTCGGCAAGACCGACGAAGGCACGCTTGCTGTACATCGAGCCGATGATCTGGTTGTCGAACTCGTTCGGGCCGATCGTCTCGCCGTCGAGTTCGACCGGTTCGGACTCCAGGGTGGCGCGCACCTGCTCGTAGTTGAGCCGGGCGCGCACACCGGTGCGGCCGAAGTGGTAGGTCGAATGGTGGCGCGCGATCCACGGCAAGAAGTCTGCGCGCCAGCGGCGCTCGAATCCCAGCGGCTGCCAATCGAACGACCGCTGCCAATCGGTGGTGAACTCCACACTGGAGTCGAACACGAACCTCTCCACCCCGTTCGGGAACGCGGTGGCGTAGTGCGCGCCGAGCCAGGTCCCTGCGTAGTAGCCGACCCAGCTGATCTTGTCGCGGTCCAGCAGCATGCGCAGCAGGTCGATGTCCCGGACGGTCTGGAAGGTGTTGATCAGCGGCCCGAGTTCGCCGGAGCGTTCCTGGCACGCCAGCGCCGCCCGCTCGGTGGTGTCCAGGATCAGCTCGAGGTTCTCCGCGCCGCGGTCCCGAGGTCCAACGGGTCGAGATCCTCGGTCGCGCCGCCGCAGGTGATATTGGCGCTCTTGCCGGTACCCCGCGGATCGAGCCCGACGATGTCGAAGGCCGCGCGCACGCGATCCTGCTTGGCCAGCCGGAGCGAGAAGGCGCGGCCGGGGGCACCGGGGCCATCGGGATTGGTCACCACAGTGCGGTCGGCTTCGCCCGAGGTGGCGGGCAACCTGCTGACCGCGGTGGTGATGGCGCCGTGCCGCGGATCGGTCCAGTCCAGCGGGGCCAGGAAGGCACCGCAGTCGAGTTGTTTCGCCGAGGGTGGGGTCGGTTTTCGGGAGTTCGTCGGCCGAGCACTGGTGCCACTCCGGCGAGCAGGGCTCCCGCTACCGCGATGATCGCCGCGGTAACGCGCAAACGTGCCATCGGTCATTCCTGGTGGGTCGGGTCGGTGGGGCCGAGTTCGGCATTGTCGTGCGCTGCGGTGCGGGCGCGGTCACAGCCGAAGCATGCGTAGTTACTATCTGTTGATGGTGCGTTCGCGCAAGCGCCCACGCTTCAACCCGTGGAACCTGCTGTTGCTGGTGCCGCTGGTGACACCGCTGAAGGCGGCCTGCTGTGAACGATGTGAAGTGGCTCGAACTCAGCATCTTCTGCGCCCTGTTCCTTTTCGTCACGGTGCTCGGTTTCGTCGCCGTGCGGTGGCGAGCGGGTGACACATTCGATCACCTCGACGAGTGGGGGCTCGGCGGGCGGAAGTTCGGCTCGTGGATCACCTGATTCCACATCGGCGGGGCCTCTACACCGCGTAAACCTTTGTCGCCGTTCCAGCACTGATGTTCGGTGCGGATTACCACGCCGACGAGGACGATCCGTCGTTACGTCTGATTGGCGTGCATTGAGGCCGATTTTCCTTTGGAGAACAATGGAAAACCCCGTGATGCTGCCAGGTCGGGGGTCCGCCAGCACCACGGGGTCATCTGGGGTATCGAGACACGCCACTGTGGCGTTACAGCACAGAGATATTGTGTTCCAGATCACCCGTTAGTGTCATCCTCGACGCGGCTTGCGCTGGGCGGCCAAGATCAGTTCCTGACGCACGGTCGCGCTGGCGGCGGAGTCGATGGCGCGGTTGATCGCGCGGCGGGTGCGGATCTCGGCTCGGCGGGCACGGAGTTTGGCGGCAATGTTGGTCAACGGGCGTCCCTTGTCTTGAGTGGCATCACCCTCTATTATGCGCGATTCTTCGCAGATTTCCCCCAGATCATCCGGTGATGTCGCGCACCTTCCGATGATTCGCCGGACGCGCCCCGATGTATCCGGATGTCTGCGCGCGGGTAGTGGTTTATGAGGTTGTCTAGCTGCAGAGCTAGATATAGCAAGATTTCGTTATCGAGGCTTGGCCTAGTCGTCGGCGCGGCCGAGCAGGTAGTGGCCGAAGTGCGGCACCGTGTAGGCGATGGTGCCCCGCTCGGCGGAGTAGACCAGGCCTTTCTTCATCAGACTGTCGCGTGCGGGCGACAGCGAGGATGGTTTGCGGCCGAGGTACACCGCGACGTCGGAGCTGCCTGCGGGTTCATCGCGGCCGTGGGTCAGTTCGGCCATGGCGAGCAGGTACTCCCGTTCGGCAGGCGTCGCGCGCTCGTAGCGCGAACCAAAGAAGCCCACCGCCAGCTCGGCCTCGGCCTCCGGCGCGGCCACCCGCACGTCGTCAGCGGTGATCGGATCGGACGGCGCGGCATCCCACGCGGCCTTGCCATAGGCCTGGATGAAATACGGGTAGCCGCTGGACACATCGAACAGCGCGTCCAGTGCCTCCGGCTTGATGCCCGCCTCCTCCCGTTCGATCGGGATGAGCACCGCCAGGTCGGAGTCTTCCCGATCGAGCCGATCGATGCGCACGTACCGGAACAACCGCTCGGAGTAGGACTTGGAGGCAGACAGCACGGCAGGCAGATGGGGCAGTCCGGCGCCGACCACCACGAACGGCGCTCCGGACTGGGACAGCTCGTGGCACGCCGCGCACAGCGCTGACACGTCAGCCGGGTTCAGGTCCTGCATCTCGTCGATCAGCAAGGCAACCCCGGTGCCGACGTCGGCCGCCAGCTCGGCGACATCGGTGAACAGTTCGACCAGGTCGATCTCGATATCGCCGGAATCGGCCCGGCCCTGCGCGGCGGGTACGTCGATGCCCGGCTGCCACCGATCGCGCAGCTTGGCGTCCGAACGGTTGGCGCGCAGCGCGAATGCCTTGAGCACGGCGAGGACGTCCGCTACCCGGTCCGGCGCCCGGTGCCGGACCGCGAGATCGCGGATCGCCCGGTGCAGGGCCGCCGAGAGCGGACGGCGCAGTTCGGCGTCCGGGCGGGCTTCGATCTTGCCGGTGCCCCAGCCCCGCCGCATGGCCATCGAGCGAAGTTCACCGAGCAGCACCGTCTTGCCAACGCCGCGCAGCCCGGTCAGCACGAGGCTGCGCTCGGGTCGACCGCGTGCGACACGCTCGAGGACGACCTCGAACGCCTTGAGCTCCTTGACCCTGCCCGCGAGCTCGGGAGGTCGCTGGCCCGCACCAGGGGCGAACGGATTGCGCACCGGATCCATGGCTAGCACGGTATCGCCGCATCTAGCGTCAGCCCGATACCGCGTGAGAACAAAAGATGCCGTGTCGCTTGCGACTCGATGGGGGTGGTGGTCGGGCGAGGGGAATTGATCGAAGCCGCCGGGACGCGCTCGCGCTTGGCAGCGGTGCCGCGGCCGTGTCCCGTTGAGCGGATGGCGAGCTGAAGGTGGCCTTGAGTGCCGTATATGCACCGAAGGGGAACCCGCATTTGGTTATATACTTGTGATCTGTGGGTTCGGTGGCTCGGCTGGCTTGCCGTTGAACTCGGCTTCGACGTCCAACCAATCTATCCGCCACGTTGCTCTCCGGTGTTGCGGAGCACCAGCGAGACGACGACGGCGTGTTCAACGCCCTGCTCACGTGTCCGCTGCAACACGTGGTCGCATCCCGACGGGACTCCATCTACACATACGTCCACCACCCGGACCGACACGTCGAGCTGTTCATTAAGGCGGTCACCGCGCACGACCGCGCCGTACGGCGGTTACACCTTGCCGAATGCGGGGCCGGTCGCATTCCGCCGGTTCAGTAGGCCCGTCATCGCGGACCTTCTGGCGCCCCAGCCGATCGCCCGGCGAGTTTTCGCAGTGTTCTGCGCCGTACGGGTGAACCCGTAACCCCGGTGGAACCGTACGGCACTGTGGTGGGTCCGACGAATCGTGGAGAAGCCACACGCGGGCGGGTGTTGGCTTGTACGCTGTGCGTCGGAACGCGGGCGAGCGACTACGAGACAGGGAGGGGCCTGCGAAGCAATGACACCAGCAGAGGATGCGGGGGCGGAAGGTAAGCCGATTCCGCCAGAATTTCCGCCGTTTGTCTACCTGCCCTGTGCTGAAGGGGTCGAGGATCCGACCCAAGCGCGCGTCGAAATGAGAACGACCAAAGACGGCCGGGTGGCCCTACTTGCGTACACCGCACTTGACCGGCTTCATGATTGTTGCGGTAAGACACAGCCGTGGCTCGTGATGGCGACTCCGTCGCTTGATGCTCTACAGGAGGCGCAGCCGTTCCAGTTGCTCCTTCTGGATGTGAGAATTCCCGAGGAACATCGCCACGGGGTAACCGCATGACCGGGCCGGGGCATGGCGCGGAGGCCGGTGCGCTCGATGGGATCGCGCGCATCTTGAGAAACGCCAGCTCGGACCTCGACTCGGTTGGCGATTCCCTGCCGGGGACGCCGGATGCGGGTGATGGGACCCCGGCGATCACAGGAATCATGGCGAGAATCGTCGACAATGCTGGCCAGTTGGTCATTGGTGCCGCAGCTGCTGGGGACGCTGTCGCGGAGGTGCGGGAGACATATGACGAGGACGACGCTGCCGCGCGCGACTCCTTTGAGCGAATGGGACCGAGGTGACCGATGCCGATCGATACGAAGATCGCGGGTAACCCGGAAAGCGTTCGAGGAGCCGCGCACTGGATGCGTAACTCGCTTGGCAAGGCTATCGGGGACGCCGCGACGCAGGTCTACAACGCGCGCAACCGTGCCGACTCGGGCTGGTCTGGCCCGGCGAGCGAGGAGTTCCGCGACAAGATGACGGGCGGGGCGCAGAAGGCGGACGACCTGGAGACCGCCGCGACCGATTCGGCGCAGAAGTTCGACGATTACGCGGCGGACCTTCACCGTGCGCAAGAGGACATGCGTCGTGTCCGCGACGATGCCGCCCGCGCAGGTCTCACCGTCAATGGGTTCACCATCGTGGATCCTGGTCCTGCCCCGCCTGATCCGGGGCAGGCGCCTGGCTCCGATGCGCCGCCTGATGCGGTCACGGCGTACAACGACTGTGTTGCTGCCGCTAATCGTCATACGACTCTGGTGGATGCGTACAACGCGGCGCAGCATGGCGCCGATGCCGCACGAACCGTTGCCAGGATCGCGGCCGACACGTTGAAGAACGTTTGGGCTGACGTCAGTTCTAAGTGGTTCCTCGTGATTGGCGACTTGGCGAGCGGCGCTGCTGGCACGCTGGCTGCCCAGCACTCATCGATCCTCAACAAGCAGTCGAAGTTCCTTACTGACGAAGCGGCCAAGTTCCTCGAAAGGGCGAAGACGGCGCCCGCTGGAACCTCGGCCTCCGCGATCTACAAGGACTTCGATGCATCGCGGGCAGCGGCGTACAGTGCCGACGACGCCGCGAAGGCGGCGGACGCGGTCGACCGGAGTGCCGGCAGGATCGGGCTGAAGGTCGGTGGTGCGCTCGCCGTCGCTGGCGTCGCGTACGACATCGCGAACGGAAAGCCTGTCGATCGGGCAATCGTGTCCGGTGCCGTCGGGTTCGGGGCCTCGGTCGCCGTTGGCGCCGCCATTGGGACCGCCATTCCGGTGCCGGTGGTCGGCACTGCGGTTGGCGCCGTAGGCGGCGCGGTCGTGGGTCTGTTCGCCTCGGGAATGGTCGACTCGTTGTACGAGAACGGAGTCGGTGCGGTGGGCGATGCGATCGAAGACGGTGCGCAGGCGGTGGCCGGTACCGGTAAGGCGATTGGTGGTGCGGTCTCGGATGCCTGGGATGCCATCTTCTAGCGCGTTGCCGACCCCGCAAGAGTGGCCGCACGATGGCCGCAAGTACGTCGCAGCGCTCATTTTCTTGGCGGGCCTTGGTGTGTTGAGCGTTCTCGTCGGATTCGGCTTCGTCGCGATCGGTCGTCCGGACGGCTTGAAGTACGGGCTGCTGTTCGCGGTTCTGTTTTTCCTGACAGCGGCCTATCCGTATGTGACCCGAGTGCGTCCTGGCCACCGCATCGGTGACATACGGGTAACCGAACACGACGGCACACCCGCGACCGAGCTGAGGTATTCCAGAGCAGCCTTCGCGATCTTGGTCGGGTTGATGGTGTGCGTGATCGCGATCCTCGGATTGGCGTCAGTGGACTTCTTGCTCGCCGGGGACGAGGTTCCGGCAGGCGCTGTCGCCGTTGCGCTCGCCGGCGCCGCAACGTTGTTCTGCGCGACCTTCCTGCTGTACGTAATCCTCGGTCGGCTGCGACGCGGCACTGTCGTCTTGTCCCGCACTGGGATCTACCAGCGCGGTTACGCGTTCTCGTCGTTCCTGCCGTGGAGCGCCATCGCCGGAGCGAAGGCCGCTTTCAACGGAACCCCCGAAGTCCTGATCATCGGCTACACCAACGCCCCGTGGGAGAAGCGCCAGCACGGAGGCCCCTGGAAACTGGATAAGCTGCCGCCGGTACCCATGATCGAACTCGTTTGCACCGCCTTCGCCGTCAGCCCAGTGCTGATCTACCACTTCGTGAAGTTCTACGTCGAGAACCCCGCAGCGCGCGACGAACTCGGCACCGAGACGAGCGTGCAACGGGCACGCCACGGCGAGCTGTCCTAGGCGCCTGGTTATAGCCGGGTCCTTTGTCCACATCGGACGCTCCGCCGACACTACTTGCGTGGTGGGACGAGCCAGACCCGCTACGCGCTGGGCTATCAGGGTGCGCGGTTGATCGCCGCGCAGCGCGCGCAGCGCCCGCCCGCGCCGAAGGCGTATACCGAGAGCTTGGAACGGCTCGGGCTGTGGCCGAAACTGGCGCATCAGCTCGGCGTGAACGACTTCTTCTGCGCCCTGGCCGCGCACCGCAACCCGGCCCGGCTGCGCGCGGCGGGCCGCGAAGGGGAGGCCAGCGGGCTGACGCAGTGGTGGTCGGAGAAGCGCTGCACCGGGTTCTTCTGGAAACACCAGAGCGGTCGGGAAACCCGGCTGCGGCCGGACGGCTACGGCTGCTGGGAAGAGCACGGGCGCGTGGTGCGGTTCTTCCTCAAACACGACACCGGCACCGAACCCCTGACCAAGGTCACGGGCAAGCTCGCCGACTACCGCAACTTCGAGACCGACGCGTTCGGCGTCCTGCTGTTCTCGGTGCACTCCACGAGACGGGAGATCGCGCTGCGGACGGTGCTGCGCCGCGACCTCGCCGGGCACGACGCTGGTGTCGTGATCGCCACCACGGCACGCGGCCCCCACGATTCCTTCGGCCACGCTGATGGTCCGGCGGGCCGGTCTGGGGTCTGTGGACGCTCCACGGCGGCGACAGCGTGCCGCGTCGGTACCGCCGAACCCGACGATGTTGTCGAACGTGGTGTCGGCGGCCGACCGGCAACGCTAGCAGAGACCGAGCATCACCGTGCTGCTGGTGCCGAGTTGGGGCGGGCCGCTGGCCTGGAGCCGCTGGCGTGGCAGGTCGGCAGTTCGGGCGGCCTGGTCGGCTGCGTGCTGCGCGGCGACCGGCGCGCGGTGTTCGCGCACTGGATCGCGGTGCTGCGCGAGACCTACGACGACGCCGTCGTGGTCCGGCCGGAACGGCTCAGTCCCGCCGGGGCGCGGTCGCTGCGC
>JBOHER010000384.1:0-12450 GCA_050701115.1 Haloechinothrix sp.
TCCTGGCGAGACCGCAGCGGGACACCGTCGCGGCGTTCGAGTGTCGGCGCTGACCGTGGCAGGCAGTAGTCTGTAGCAGCGGACGAGTTGGTCGGGCGGCCGCGGCTCGGGGAACCGTGCGCTCACGCGCGCAGGCCCAGGGCCGAGGAAAGTCCGGACTCCACAGAGCAGGGCGGTTGCTAACGGCAACCCGGGGTGACCCGCGGGACAGTGCCACAGAAAACAAACCGCCTGATGGGATCCATCGGGTAAGGGTGAAACGGTGGTGTAAGAGACCACCAGCACCCCGGGTGACCGGGGTGGCTAGGTAAACCCCACCCGGAGCAAGGCCAAGATGGGCGCCTCCGGGCGCCCGCGCAGGCGTTCGAGGGCTGCCCGCCCGAGCCTGCGGGTAGGCCGCTAGAGCCTGCCGGCGACGGCAGGCCCAGATGGATGGCCGCCACCGTGATATCGGTCACCGGTAGCACGGAACAGGATCCGGCTTACTTGCCAACTCGTCCGCCCAACCGGGCCCGCGCGCACACCACTGCTCCGTTCAGGTCTTTCTTCGGTACTAATTCCGTTGTTCCGCCGCGTTCTCAGGCCTGACCTGGTAACCGTTCGGAGGAACCCGATTGGGGGAAGGTCGCCGGTTAGCGGTGCGTGGGGTGACGACGCCTGTGACGAGTGTGGGTGCTGGCATGCATGTGAGTGAGGAGTCGGCCTATTACCAACAACGGGTGGGTCGCGTTCCGCTGAACTTCGGCTGCCCTCATCATGGTAGGCGGCCTTGACGTAGCGATGTGAGCCGTAATGTGCGGGAGGCACACACGTCCCACTGAACAGAACGCGCTGAGAACGCTACTCTAGGTGACGACCTCTTGTCCTTGGCTTAACGTCGGAGCACGTGCGATGCTCCGACCGACCACACTCCTCGCACTCAGGAGTCCACGATGACCACCTTGACCCTTGCGGCCCTTGCCCAGGCCCCGACCGGAGAGCTCAACACAGGAGGGCTGCGCCTGTGGTTGCTCGACAACGTTGTTCCGCTGCTGCTGCTGACGGTAGCCGTGCTGCTGCTGTGGCTGGGTGGAGGTAAGGGCGACAACGCGGGCGTCATGCGCCGCCTCGGCGGGGTCATCATCGCGCTCGCGGTGATCGGGCTGGCGGTCAGCGGTGCCGGTGTCAACGTCGGTCAGTGGATCTCCGGGCTGTTCACCGGCTAGGGCGTGGTGACCTGATTTGCGCATTCGCACCGATGACGAGGTCTATCGGGTCGACGCCGTATGGCTCGGCCCACCGAAGGCCACGTTCCCCTGGCGTGCCCGCTACGTTGCGTGGGGTATCGGGCTCGTGCTGTTCTTCGTCGTTCTGACGGTGGAGCGGCAACTCGGGTTCGAGTTCGGTTTCTTCACCACCGCATGGGCATTCGTCATCACCATTCTGCTCACCCGCCTGATCACCGCGAAGATCACTCACGAACGACCGCTGTCCGCGGTGTTGTCCATGTGGTTCCGCGAACTCACCGCCCCGCGCGAGCGGGTCGTGGGAGACGGCGGTGCGGTCAGCGCGAGCAAGGTTCGGGTGCGGACGCACCGTCCGCGCCCCCGTACGGCAACCAGGAGGTAGGCGTTGTTCGGTCGCGGCGCGAGCCAGCAGCAACCGGGGCGTGCCAACAGCGGCGTCGCGGGACCGGGTGCTGCGCCGAAGAGAGTGCGCGCGGGGCGTCGCAGCCGGCGGTTGCCCGGTGAGCAGTCGGTACCCGCCTACACCCCCTCGATCGCCGCGCGCAGCATCGACGGCCACCTGCTGCGCACCGGGCAGGAGATCTACGCCTGGTATCGGCTCTCGCCGCAGCGCTGGTCGTTCCGCTCGGATTCGCAGCGCCGTGACCTGATCGCCGCGATCGCAGGCCAGTACGCCGAGCTACAGGGCCGCTGGCTGCACCTGCGGGTCACCAACCGGCCCTACCCGATCCGGATGTGGGCCGAGGCTCATGTGCACAACGCGGTGAACCGGCTCCCGGACACCCCCGGCGCACTGTCTTTCGACGACTACCTGATCGGTGAGCAACAGCAGCTGATGGGTCGGGCCATGGCGGAGAAGGAGATCTACCTTGGCGTCCAGGTGCAGACCCGCAACGCCATGGACCGCGCGGTTGAGCGGGCCGCCCCTTTGTTGCGCAAGGTGCTGCCCGAGGCGGTCGACGCCGAACTGATCGCGCTGGACTCCGAGGTGGAGCATCTCGACCAGATCCTGGGTGCGGCCGGTCTGGAGGGCAGGCCCGCCGAGGCCGGGGAGATGTCCTGGCTGATGCACCGCTCGTGTTCGCTCGGGCTGCCCGCGCCGCGCAGCATGCCCGCCGTCCCCGGGTCGACCTGGGAGCCCGAGGACCTCGCGTCCTTCACCGACGCCGCGGACTTCCATGCCGAGCCTTACGCCCCCACGGTGACGGTGCGCGGTCGCACCGGCTCCAACGCGGGCGTCACCCGGCACGTTGCCGTGCTCACCATCGGCCAGATGCACGGGCTGCAGATCCCCGACATCGACGATCCGTGGGTGCAGCACGCCGACCGGCTGCCCGCCGCGGTCGAATGGTCGGCCCGGATCTATGTGCGGCGCCCCGAGGACGTGGCAGGCGAGCTCGGCCGCCAGATGAACAAGGTGCGCTCGCAGGTCAAGCACTACACCGACGAACACGAACTGGAGCCGCCGCAGTCGCTGGCCCGGCAGGCCTCCCGGGTGCTGGAGATCGACGACGAGATGACGTCGGGCTTCACGGCGCTGGCCACCAGGGTGCGTTCCTGGTGGCGGATGGCGGTGTCCGCGCCGACCGAGCGCGAGACCCTCCGGCTGGCCCAGCAACTGCTCGAGCTGTACAAGCCCAAGGTCGCCGTGGAACATCCCGAGGCACAGTACGCACTGGCCCGGGAGTTCATTCCGGGCGAACCGATCGCCTCCGGTGCCTACCGGCGTCGCGGCTCGGTGATCTGGGCGGCCTCGGCCGTGCCGACTGCCACCGCCGAGGTAGGCGACCGGCGCGGGATCCTGCTCGGTGAGACTTGCACGGCGACCCGGCGTCCGGTGGCTTGGGACCCGTGGATGGCCCAGGAGATCCGGGACGGCTCCGGTCTGACCGCGATGGTGGCAGGCCTCGGCGGCGGAAAGTCGTTCCTCGGCGGCGGGATCGTGTACAAGGCGCTGCGCGCGGGCGCGCACTGGACGATCCTGGACCCGTCCGGCCCGCTGTCCAAGCTGTGCGACCTGCCCGAACTGCGGCCGTATGCCCGGCCGATCAACCTGCTCAACGCGCAGCCGGGCATCCTCAACCCGTACCGGGTGGTGGCCGAGCCGCTGCTCGAGCATTTCATGGACGAAGAAGACCCCGAGCGAGCCTGGCGCAGGGAGTCCGCGCTGGCCGGGGCCACCCGCCGCCGCCTCGTGCTGGACGTGCTCTCCGGCGTCCTGCCCTACGAGGTCTCCCGGTTGGCACAGACCAGGATCGTGCTACTGCGCGCGGTCCGTGCCGTCGGTGGCCGGTTCGACGCCGACCCCGGCCAGGTCATCGACGCGCTGCGCAGGGATGCCAGTGAGCACCACGAGCACGCCGTCGTGGTCGCCGACTTCCTGGACGAGATGCGCGAGCGCATGTCGCTGCTCATCCCGGAAGCCGACGCGGACCCGTACCGCGATCACCGGGACGACCGGCTCACCGTGCTGACCATGGCCGGGCTGACCCTGCCCAAGGACGGGGTGGGCCGGGAGCACTGGACCGATGCCGAGGCGTTGGGCGTCGAGATGCTCAACCTGGCCGCCTGGCTCACCCAGCGGTCGGTATACGAGCGGCCCAAGGAGGAGCGCAAGGGGGTCTGGATCGACGAGGCGTTCTTCCTCTCCGAGGTGCCGACCGGGCGGGTACTGATGAACCGGTTCGCCCGCGACTCCCGCAAGTGGAACGTGCGGGTGCTGCTGTCCTCACAGATCCCGGCGGACTTCCTGCGCATCCAGGGCTTCGTGTCGCTGCTGGACTCGGTCTTCATCGGCAGGCTGGACGACGACGATGTGCAGGCCGACGCGCTGCGGCTGTTGAAGGTGCCGGTCGGCGTTGGCTACGAGCAGGTGGTGGCCTCGCTCGGGCGGCGCCCGGGGATGCAGCGGGGCGGGCTGGAGCGTGACCGCGATCCGCGGCAGTTCATCTTCGCCGACGGCGCGGGGGGCGTCGAGCGGATTCGGGTGGACTTCTCCGGGCCGCACCTTGAGCACCTGCGCACCGTGCTGGACACCACCCCCGGCGCGGTAGCGCCCACACCCGCGAAATCGCCGCCTGCCGACCGGCCCGGCGCGGATGGCACTGGAGCCGTCCGCGACCAGGTGGAGCACAGCAAAGCAGGGCGCAAGCACGGAACAGGTAGGGACGCGGCGTGAGCGCCCTGGTCGTGCTGATGGTGGTACTCGCCGTAGCGGCGTTACACAGGGCACGGAATCGATCACGCCGGGTTGGCGCGCCGCAGCGCTCGCGCACGCGCGCCGTGCTGCTGGTCATCGCGATCATGGGCTTCCAGTCGGTCATCGGTGCCCAGCCCGCCCTCGCGGCGGAGTGCGGGGAAGCACCCAACCCGGAGCGTCCCGGCTCGGGCATGGTCGGCGCGATGGACCCGGCGGAGGGCAACGGCGAGGCGGGCAGCGCCTACGTGGACTACAGCTACGCGGGCATGGTCTGGCACGTCTACGAGACCGACTGCGGCCCGCTGTCCGGCATCACCGACCCCAACACCACGCTCGACACCTGGGCAGGCAACCAGCTGTTCAACATCGCCAAGAACATCGTCGGCGCCACCAACGCCCTGCACTACACGGTGATGGAAGGCGGGCTGTTCACCCCGCTCTACGACGCCATCAAGGCGGGCACCGAGAAGGTCTACAACAATATCTACGCCCAGCTGTTCGGCTTGGCCGCGCTGCTGCTGGCGATCATGATGTTCCGGCACATCTGGCGTGGCGATCTGCCGTCGGTGAGCAAGCGCGCGCTGTTCGCCCTCGGCGGGCTCTGGCTGGCCGCGTCCTCGTTCGCCCTGCTGCGCTATTACGACCACATCGATCGCGCGATCGTGCAGACCACGACCAACATCCAAGCCGGGTTCGTCGACGAGTCGGACAACCGGGTGGTGCGGCACATCCTGCCGACCAACCTGCACAACGAGATCATCTACAAGAACTGGACCCGTGGCCAGTTCGGTGCGCCGGACTCGCCGCAGGCGGAGAAGTACGGCATGGACCTGCTGGACGCGCAGGCGTTCACCTGGGAGCAGATCCGCAACGGTGATGACGCCGATCAAGCGGTCGTCGATGGCAAGAAGGCGGAGTACAAGCGGATCGCGAGCGAGCAGGGCCCGGCCACCGGGTACTTCACCGGGGAGGACGGCAGCCGCACCGGGGCGGGCTTCCTCGCCTTCCTGCAGAGCCTCATCTACTCGCTGTTCCAACTGCTGGCCAAGGCATCGGTGCTGCTGGCGCAGGTACTGGTGCGGCTGCTGACGCTGACCGCGCCGCTGATCGGCCTGGTCGCGCTGTTGCACCACGACATCCTGCGCAAGGTGGCGCGGGTCGCCGGTGCGGTCGCGTTCAACCTGGTGGTGCTGTCCGTGCTGGCCGGGGTGCACGCGCTGCTGCTGCAGGCGATCTTCTCCGCGGGCCCGGCGCTGTCCATGCTGACCCAGATGGCCATGGCGGCCCTGGTGACGATTCTGCTGTTCGTGGTCGGACGCCCGGTGCGGCGGCTGTGGCAGATGATGGAGATGTCCACCCGCACCATCGGGGCGGCGATCCCGTCCGCGCCGACCGGGTTGTTCTCGCGGTTCCGGCGCTCCCGCGACGGCCAGACTCCGCAGGATCAGTTCTGGCAGAACGTGCGCGACACCGACATCGACGCGGTAGCGGAACCCCCGGGCCCGTTGGGCAGTTCCACCGCGTCCGGCGTGCGGTTGCGGCCGGAGGCGCGCAACCCGGTGTCGGCCGCCGCGGTGCGCCTCGACGCCGGTGGCGCACTACCCGGATCGGGCGCGGCCGGTTCCGTGGGTACTGCCGCCGGGATAGGCGGCGCAGCACTGGCCGGCCGCAGTGAAGCGAGGGCGGCGTTACCGCCTGGTGGCACACCCAACCCCGCCCGGCTGGGCTTCAACCCGGCAGGCGGCATGCCGGACGGCGCCGACCCGGCCACCGTGCCCTATCGTTCCGGCCGGGCAGGCACGCCGGTGAGCAGGCCGGTGGACACCGCCCCGGTCACCGACCGCCGGTGGGATCGCGGTGACTACGGCGATGCGGTCGTGGTCCCTTCCCGGCTGGGCGATCAGGTGCCCGGCTACGCGACCGCGGCGCCCTCCGGCGACCGTGATGCCGCACCAGCCATGCGGGCACCAGGCCCGCAGCCACGCCGCGCCGACGCCGAGGTCGTCGGTGGCCGCCCAGTTTTCGTGCTGTACCGACCGTCTCGAGGTCTTGAGGTCCGAGGGGACCTCCGTGACACCGACACCGCGATCAGGTAGGGGGGCTCGTGCCGATACGCACCAACCGCGGCCGCGCCGCGGTCTATCGCAGGCTGTGGGGAGCGCCGCTGCGTTCGCCCCGGCATCTGATCGTCACCGTGGTCATCATGGTCGGGCTGATCACCGCGCTCGGCTTCATCATCCCGAAGGTGCTGCCCGACACCGGTCAGCCGGGCGTGACCGCGGGTGCCGGGCCGTCCTCGACCGGCCACTACACCCCGCCTGCTCAACCCGGTGCGCCCGGCCAGTCCGGTCCGCCGGAGACCAGGCTGACCGCGGATCTGGCCACGCCGACCTCGGCGCCACCCGATCCGCAGGCGCTCGATGTGGCCGAGAAGTGGGCCAAGGCGTGGGTTCGCCACCCGGAAGGCATCACCAGCGAAGAGTGGCGCAAGGGGCTCGAGCCCTACACCACCGAGGAGTACCTGGCGGTGATGTCATCGGTGGACCCGGCGAACATCCCGGCCAGCAAGGTGACCGGTGAACCGGTCGCGGTGAACTCGTTCACCAGTTCGCTGGACGCCGACGTGCGTACCGACGGCCCCACCCTGCGGATCACCGTGGTGTCCACCGACGAGGGCTGGCGGGTCGCCGGATACGACGAGGCAGCCTGACATGCGCATCGGCGTGGTGATCAGCATCGTGCTCGGCGCGGTTTTCGCGATCGTCGTCGCCACGACCGCGGTGGTCACCACGGTGAGCACCCATCAGCAGGTTCAGGCCTCGGGAATCAGCAATGTGAGCTGCGAGGCGTCGATCGGACCGACCCAACAAGGCCGGCCGCGACTGGGCTCGGCCGACGCGGGCAACCTCGACGAAGAACAGCGGGGCACCGTCGCGTTGATCATCTCGATCGGTAAGCAGCGCGAGCTGCCGCCGAGGGCATGGCAGGTCGCGATTCAGGCCGGGATGACCGAGTCCGGCCTGCGCAACCTGCACTACGGCGACCGCGATTCGCTCGGCATCTTCCAGATGCGCCCGTCGATGGGATGGGGAACTCCGCAGCAGGTGACCCATCCGCCGTATCAGGTCAGCAAGTTCTACGACGTGCTGGGGAACGTGCCGGACTGGGAGCGGCGCAGGCCTGGGGACAGTGCGCAGGCGGTCGAGCGTTCGGCCTTCCCCGATCGGTATCACCGCTGGGAAGCGATGGCCGTCCACCTGGTGGAGAAACTCGGCAAGGTGGTGGACGCCTCCGGTTGTGGTGAAGGCACCGGAGCGATCCTGCCGCCGAGCGAGGCCGCGGCCATCGCGATCCAGTTCGCCCTGCGCGAGCGCGGCAAGCCGTATGTCTGGGGTGCGACGGGTCCGGACTCCTACGACTGTTCCGGCCTGATGCTGCGCGCCTTCGAATCTGCCGGGATCACCCTGCCCCGGGTATCCCGCGATCAGTACCGGGCCGGCGCGATGCTGGCGGTCGAGAAGGCGCAGCCGGGGGACCTGCTCTTCTGGGCGTATGACGAGTCGAACCCGAGCACGATCCACCATGTCGCGATGTACTTGGGGGAGGGTCAGATCGTGGAAGCCCAGCAGTCCGGAGTGCCGGTGCACACCAGGGCTGTGACCTGGGGCGAAGCCGAACTGCTGCCGGTTGCGGTGCGGCCCGGGGTCTGAGCGACGAGTGAGGAAGGACCGAGAGTCGTGGCCAAGATGTTCGGCAAGCGGGACAAGTCCGGGCCGGGACAACCGCAGCACGATCCGATCAGCAGCTTCGCCGCGGCGCCCCTGCCGCGGCACGCGGGCCCGCCCGCGTCGAGCACGCCGCTGGCCGATCATCTCGCCAGGGGCGGGCCCGGGGTCGACCAGGGCTACGTCGTGCTCCCGCGCTCGCTGGCCGAACAGATGCCGTTGCCGTGGCAGCAGCAGCTGACCGGTTTGCTCGCGCAGTTCCATCAAACCCACCGCGACCTGTCGTGGCCGCTGTATCGGGTCGTTCCGTCTCGAGAGGAGAAGCTGGTAGACCTCGACGAGGAGCAGTTGGCCGAAGTGGGCTACCTGGTGGAGATCGACGCGCAGGGCGAGATGGTCTACCGGGAACGCAACGGCCGCAAGGTCGAGCGGCCCGAGGAAACCACCGTGCTGGTGTCCTGCCTCGATCCGATCGCCACCGGCAGGCCCGGGGCGCCATCGGCGCAGGCAACCGGCCAGTCCCCCGCGACCGGCCAAGGGGGAGTCCCACCGGCCCCGCCCCCGCGCGCCCCCGCGCCGATGAACATCGGGCCCCAGCCGGTGTGGTCCACCGTGCCAGACAAGGCCCGCACGCCACAGCAGTCCCGGGATTGGTTCACCGAGCCCGCCGACGACGAACCGGCCTCGCCGGACGAGCCGGCCGAATTCGGGCCCACCGGGGAACCGATCGAGCGCCCGTACCGGTTCGGTCCCTGAGTTTCTGGGACACTGATCACATGGCTAGGCGTGGCAAGGACCCGAACCCGGACGCCGGGTGGTACTACAACACCAAGACCGGCGAGGTCGAGCACCTCGAGGTGTCCCGATCCATCGATCGGCTCGGCCCGTATCCCGACGAGGCGACCGCCCGCCGCGCGCTGGAGATCGCGCGGGCGCGCACCGAGGCCGCCGACCGGGCCGACCGCGAGTGGAACGGCAACTGAGGCGGCAGCGCGGCTATCGTGCAACGCGTGGACTCCACACACATCCGGATGCCCCGGCGCGCAGGCGACGAACGTCCACCGCGCGACTTCGCGAGCATTAGGGCCGAGTTCGACCTGCCGGACGGATTCGCACCGGACGTGCTGGCCGAAGCCGACCGCACGGTGTCCAGCGTCGGTGATCTTGCCGACGATCGGCTGGACGCCACCGACATCCCGCTGGTGACCATCGATCCGCCTGGCGCCAAAGATCTCGATCAGGCGATGTACCTGGAGCGACGCGCCTGCGGTTTCCGGCTGCGCTACGCCATCGCCGATCTCGGGGCGTTCGTGACCCCAGCAGGCGCGGTCGACGCCCAGGCCAGGCTGCGCGGGCAGACGCTCTACCTGCCGGACGGCAACGTGCCGCTGCACCCCACGGTGCTGTCCGAAGGGGCAGCCAGTTTGCTGCCGGGTCAAGCGCGGCCCGCTGCGCTGTGGACGATCGACACCGACGCCGATGCCGTTCCGGTCGCCGTGGATGTGCGCAGGGCGATGGTTCGTTCGGTGGAGCGGTTCGACTACGAGGGGGTCCAGGCATCGATCGACGCCGCCCAGGTGCATTCCTCCCTCGCCGCCCTGCCCGACTTCGGCAGGTTGCGTCGTGAGCTGGCCGTGCAACGCGGTGCGATCGAACTGCAGTTGCCCGAGCAGGAGATCTCCTGGGATGGTGACGCCACCGGCGGCGGCTGGTCCCTCGGACTACGGCTTCGTACCGACGTGGACGCGTGGAACGCCGAGATCTCCCTGCTCACCGGGATGTGCGCGGCGACGATGATGCTCGACGCCGGGGTCGGCGTGTTGCGCACCCTGCCCGAGGCCGATCCCGAGGCGCTGACCTGGCTGCGCCGATCCGCGGGCGCGCTGGGTTTCGACTGGCCGGCGGGTGCGGGCGTGGCTGAGTTGCTCGCCTCATTGGACCCGGCCCGTCCTGAGTCGCTCGCGCTCTACGCCGACAGCACCCGGCTGCTGCGCGGCGCTGGCTACACCGCCTTTGACGGTGCGGCGCCGGATGGGATGTCCCATGGCGGGATCGGCGGTCCTTACGCGCACGTCACCGCCCCGATCCGCAGGCTGGTCGACCGGTTCGGCACCGAGGTGTGCCTCGCGGTGAGCGCGGACACCGAGGTCCCCGGGTGGGCCCGTGCCGCGTTGCCGGACCTGCCCGCGCTAATGGGGGCATCCGACACGGTGGCGGCCAAGGTCGAGCGCGCCTGCCTTGATCAGGTGGAAAGCTGGGTACTCAAGGACCGGGTCGGCCAGGAGTTCGACGCCGTCGTGCTGCGCGCGGAAGACACCAAGGCCGAAGTGCTGCTGACCGACCCCCCGGTGCTCGCGAAATGCTCCGGCGAGAACATGCAGGAAGGCAAGCACGTGGCGATCAGGCTGGTCCAGGTCGACGATGTCGCGCGCACCGTGACGTTCGAGAGGGTGTGAATGCGGTGCGGGCGAACCACCTCTTCGATGACCTCGGCGAAGAAGTCCCGCTGCTCGGCACCCCTGGCAAGGTGGTGTCGTTGGTGCCCGCGCTGACCGAGTCCGTCGAGGCAAGTCGCGCCGGGCTGCTCATCGGAGCCACCGACTACTGCACCCATCCGCCCGAATTGGACGTGACCCGGGTCGGGGGGTCGAAGTACCCGAGGGTGGACGACGTGCTCGACCTTCGCCCCGACCTGGTACTGGCGAACTCGGAGGAGAACCGTCCTGAGGACGTGCAGCGACTGCGGGCCAACGGGGTCCCGGTCTGGGTGATGGCTGCCCCCGCGACGGTGCCCGATGCGCTCGCCTCACTGCGCAGGCTGCTGACCCGGGCGTTCGAGTTACGCGAGCCCGGATGGCTGGTCGCCGCCGAGGATGCCTGGTCGGATACCGCGCCGGTGCGCGCGACCGCGGTCGTGCCGGTGTGGCGCAAGCCGTGGGTGGTGCTGGGCAGGGACACCTTCGGCGGGGACGTGCTGCGTCGACTCGGAGTGGCCGGGGCCTATGCCGGCCATGACGACCGCTATCCGCGGCCCACCCTGGACGAACTGCGTGCCCAGTTCTCCGAGGGTGCCGCCGATCTGCTGGTGCTGCCCGACGAGCCCTACGAGTTCACCGACGACGATGGTCCCGAGGCGTTTCCCGGGGTGCGCTACGTCCTGGTGAACGGTCGCTATCTCACCTGGTACGGGCCGTCCCTTGTGGACGCCCATCGGCAGTTGTCCGCCGCATTGGATGCGGCGCTGGGTTGAACCCCGGGGGAAAGTCGCTGTCGACCTTCCGCGGGCGGCGCGTGGCGAAGCGGTCGGTCGCCGCTCTGAGGTGTCGCAGCACGCCTGGGTCGCCGACCGCGTGGCCCGCCTTGTTCAGGATCACCAGGTAGGAACGGTCCCAGGCCTTGTGCAGCGTGTATGCGGTGGCTGGTGGGCAGACGGCGTCGTAGCGACCCTGCACGATCATGCCCGGGACGCCGGCCAGCTTCGCAGCGTCCCGGATGAGCTGGCCTTCGTCCAGCCATGCGCGGTGCGCGAAGTAGTGCAGCGCGATGCGGGCGAAGGGCACCGCGACCGACGGGCTGGCGTACTGGGTGCGAAACGCCGCCGACGGCAGTAGCGCGACGATCGCGCCTTCCCATGCGCTCCACGCGACAGCCGCCCGCTCGACAACACTCCGGTCGGGATCGTTCACCAAGCGCGCGTAGGCGGCAAGCGGGTTGCCGCGCTCGGCTTCGGGTACCGGGTCGAGGTAGCTGGCCCATTCGGCTGGGAACAGTTGCGCCGCTCCGCCGTTGTAGATCCAGTCCAGTTCGGCTTGGCGCGCGGTGAACACCCCGCGCAGCACCAACTCGCTGACCCGGTTCGGATGGGTCTGTGCGTAGGCCAGCGCGAGGGTGGAGCCCCATGAGCCGCCGAACACCTGCCACCGCTCGATGCCAAGGTGATCACGCAGTCGTTCCATGTCGGCGACCAGATGCCAGGTGGTGTTGACGCTGAGGTCGGCCCCGGGCTCGCTGATGCCCGGGGTGCTACGCCCGCAGCCGCGCTGATCGAACAGCACGATGCGGTAGGCGTCCGGGTCGAAATGCTGCCGGGACATCGGCACACTGCCTGTGCCGGGCCCGCCGTGCAGCACCACGACCGGCTTCCCCGCTGGATTGCCGCTGACCTCCCAGTACACCTTGTTGCCGTCATCCACATCCAGCATGCCCGCGGCATACGGCTCGATCGGCGGGTACAGATCCACGACCGCAGTGTGGCAGAGCCGTGCAGATGGGGTGGCCTCGTGCGTGAAAGTGGTTGTTC
>JBOHER010000385.1:0-6103 GCA_050701115.1 Haloechinothrix sp.
GGCCTGGAGTGCCTGTGGTGCACTCAAGGCCACCTTCAGCTCGCCGGATCACGGTGCGAACGTCGACTGGAGCGCGTCGAGCAGATTCGGCGCGAGCCCGGGGTGCTCGATCACCTCATCCGGTTCGAGCGCCTCGCTGGTTTCCTGATCGGCACTTTCCTGATCGGCACTGGTTTCCTGATCGGCACTGCCACGCAGGCGCAGCACGCACGCGCGGGCGCCGTCCCGGGATACCGCGGCGACCAAACGTGCTTCGGTGCGGCGAGGATGGTTCGCCGCCGCCTTACGCAGCCGTTCCGCGTCGGGCGCCGCTGTGGCGTCGACTTGCTCGGCCAGATCCGCCTCGGCGTCCGGTGGGAGCACGATGATCTCCTGCGCGAGGGCGCATCCGCGCACCGCGTCAGGCCAGGCGATCCGAGCGAGGGCCTCAGCCAGGTCGGTTTCCGGCAGCGCGTCCTGGGCGATCGGGGTCAACGCGGCGTCGGGGTCGAGGTGCCCTGCGAGGTCCGGTTGCCGTGCCAGCAGTTCCTCGGTTGTGACCAGCGCGAACAGCTGCGGCGCTTGATCCCATCCCGCGCTCGCGACGAACTCCTCGACCTCGCGCGCTGCGCTCGCGATGCTCGTGTCGGCAACGCCCTGATCGCTGTCCTCGGCTTCTCCCATGCAGTCATCGTGCCAGTCCCGTAACCCAGCCGGGGAACTCCTGGCCCGATCCGTAGAGTTAGAAGTACAGGGCGAGCGATCGCGGCAGGCGACCGTGCGTCGGCGACACTGCGGTTGGCGCGTTCTGGTGCGCTGATGAGCGGTAGGAAAAACGAAGATTCCCGAACACAGGAGTGTGTGCAGTGGCCACTCGGCCCCCAGTCAGCATGCCGAAGCTGACCAGGCGTAGTCGGTTCCTTCTTATCCTGGGCGGCGCGGTCATCCTGGCCATGATGCTCGGCAGCAGGCTGCTCGGTGCCTATGTCGACTTGTTGTGGTTCGGTGAGGTCGACGCCCGCTCGGTGTTCACCACCATCCTGTTCACCCGCACCGTGCTGTTCTTCACCGTCGGCATCGTGGTCGGCGCCCTCGTCGCGTTGAGCCTCACCATCGCCTACCGCTCCCGGCCGGTGTTCGTGCCGCTGGCAAGCGAGGACGATCCGCTCGCGCGCTACCGGTCGACGGTGGTAGCTCGCGTCCGGATGTTCGGGATCGGCATTCCGGTGTTCATCGGGCTCATCGCGGGGGCGACCGCGCAAGCGGACTGGGAGCTCGTGCAGTTGTTCTTCAACGGCACCGAGTTCGGTCAGACCGACCCCGAGTTCGGCAAGGACATCGGTTTCTATGTGTTCAGCCTGCCGTTCTACAACTGGTTGCTGGGCTGGCTTTTCGTCGCGGTGGCGGTCTCCTTCATCGCGGGCGCGGCGACGCACTACCTGTTCGGCGGCATCCGGCTGGCCGGCCGGGGTAGCCAGTTCACCAACGCCGCGCGTGTTCAGCTGGCCGTGACCGCGGGGATCTTCGTACTGTTCAAGGCGGTGGAGTACTTCCTCGCCCGGTACAACCTGCTGTTCTCCGATCGGAACTCGCTGTTCTACGGCGCGACCTACACCGACCTGAACGCGGTGCTGCCCGCCAAGCTGATCCTGATGAGCATCGCGGTGTTCTGCGCGATCGCGTTCTTCGCCGGTGCGGTGTTGCGTAATCTGCAACTGCCTGCGATCGCCCTGGTCCTGTTGCTGCTCTCCAGCATCCTCGTGGGTGCCGCCTGGCCTGCGATCCTCGAGCAGTTCTCGGTAAGGCCCAACGCGATCGAGAAGGAAGCCAAGTCCATCCAGCGCAATATGGACTCCACCAGGGCCGCCTACGACCTCGATGACGTCGAATACCTCGACTACGACGCGAACTCGACGGCCGGGGAGGAGGATTTGCAGGCTGCCCGGGGCACGATCTCCAACATCCGGCTGCTGGACCCGGGCGTGCTCGAGCCCACCTTCACCCAGCGGGTAGGTCGGCAGAACTTCTACGGCTTCCCGGAAAAGCTCGACGTGGACCGCTACACCATCAACGGTAAGACGCAGGACTACATCGTCGCGGCCAAGGAGATCAGGACCGAGGGGCTGGCCGAGAACCAGCGCAACTGGATCAACCGGCACCTGGTGTACACGCACGGCAACGGGTTCGTCGCCGCACCCGCGAACACCATTGACCGCGCGGTCGGTGATGGGGAAGGCAGCGACGCCGGGTACCCGATCGCGCGGACCAGCGACACCCAGAACCCCACCGGGAGCGGGATCAAGGTCGACCAGCCGAGGATCTACTACGGCGAGCTCGCCACCGACTACGCCATCGTGGGCGGCCAGGAAGGCGAGGCACCAGGGGAGTACGACACCGCGGCCGAGCGCGATTACCGCTACACGGGCGAGGGCGGCGTGCCGATCGACGGCTGGCTCAACAGGCTCGTGTTCGCCGCGCAGTACAACGAGCGGAACATTCTGTTCTCCACTGCCATCGGTGAAGGCTCGAAGATCATGTACAACCGGGACCCGCGGGACCGGGTGAAGAAGAAGGCTCCGTGGCTGACCGTGGACGGCGACCCCTACCCCGCGGTGATCAACGGCAGGATTCAGTGGATCGTCGACGGCTACACCACGACGAACAACTACCCGTACGCGCAAAAAACGCAGCTCGGGGAGGTCACCGAGGACACCCTCACCGGTGTCGCACGACTGGCGAACAAGCCGATCAGCTACATCCGCAACTCTGTCAAGGCCACTGTGGACGCCTACGACGGCACGGTGACGCTGTATGCGATGGAGGACGACGAGCCGATCCTCAACGCCTGGCAGAGCATCTTCCCGGACCTGATCAAGCCGAGCTCGGAGATCTCCGACGAGCTGCGTGCCCACTTACGCTACCCGGAGGACATCTTCAAGGTGCAGCGGGATCTGGTCACCAAGTACCACGTCGGTAGTCCGCAGGAGTTCTTCTCCACCAACACGTTCTGGAGCGTTCCAGCCGACCCGACGAACGGCGGCGAGGAGGGCGAGAACCAGCCACCCTACTACGTGCTTACCCAGGTACCGGGAGAAGACGGGGCAGCGGAGCAGGCCGCTTTTCACCTGACCAGCGCACTGACGCCGCTGCGCAGGCAGTACCTTTCGGCCTGGATGTCGGTGTCGTCCGACCCGGAGGACTACGGCACGATGACCGTGCTGCGGCTGCCCGCTGAGGATGCCTCGAAGCAGACCGACGGCCCGGTTCAGGTGCAGAACCGATTCCAGAGTGACCCGCGGGTCGCGCAGGAGCGCACCCTGTTCAACAACCCGAGCATCCGGGTGATCTTCGGCAACCAGCTCACTCTTCCGCTGGCAGGTGGTTTCCTCTACGTCGAGCCGGTCTACATTCAGCAGACCAACGAGAACAGCTACCCGCAGCTGGCCCGGGTGCTCGTGCAGTACGGCGGCCGGGTCGGCTTCGCGCCGACGCTGCCCGAGGCGCTCGAGCAGGTACTCGGCCAGCAGGCGGCCGACCTGGCCACCGCGCCGGAGGAGGAGGCACCGGACGGCGAGCCGGCCGCGCCGGACCAGCCTACGGATGAACAGCGTCCCGAGGCTCCGGCCGAGCCGGCACCGGAGGACGCCAGTGGCGCGGCATCCGCCGCAGCGGACATGCAGGCCGCCTGGACCAAGTACAAGAGGGCGCAGGCCGAAGGCGACTACGCGGCGCAGGGCGAGGCGCTGGCCGAGCTGGACGAAGCGGCACGCAGGTACAACGAGGCACGACAGGCAGACGGCGGCTGACCTGCACAGACGCCCAATCAGGTACCCGCCTGAACGCTCCGCGACACCCCGGTGTAGTCTTGGTTTTACCAACGCGGGGTGGAGCAGCTCGGTAGCTCGCTGGGCTCATAACCCAGAGGTCGCAGGTTCAAATCCTGTCCCCGCTACCAGGTGAAACGGCCCCGGAGACTCAGTCTCCGGGGCCGTTTTCGCGTCTACGTGACCAGATTTGTGACCGGTGGACCTTGTTCAGGTGGCTGACTGTGAGAGCTGAGCGCCGCTTCGATGGTTTGGGCGATGAGCTCTGCGGCTTCGCGGTCATGTCCGCTGGACCGATGGCCGTAGATCCCGAGCGAGGTGTTGACGTTGGCGTGCCCTACGCGGTCTGCGCCTTCAAGGTGAAGTTCGATCGCCGACCGGACGAGCTCGACGTCGATTAGACGGATCCGCCACCTGTGCGAGGGGGTCGGAGTCGAAGTGGTCATGGGCAACCAGATCGACGGCCAGGTGGGCTCCCTGTGCAGCGCGGCGTTCGGAGCAGCGTGAGCATCACCCAGGACTCACTCACAGCTGAGCGCGTCGCGACAGCAGTGACCGCGGTGCTCAAGGGCGTGCGCGACGCGATCAGCGAACACGACGTCACCTACCCCGAGTTCCAGGCCGCCAAGACGTGGATGATCGAGGTCGGCGAGACCGGAGAATGGCCGCTGTTCCTCGGCGTCTTCGTCGAGCACGTCGTGGAGGAGGTCGTCTCCCGAACCCAGAACGGCACCAAAGGCACCATCGAAGGCCCTACTACCTTCCCGACCAGGCGAGGCTGGACGCCAAGGCCACGCTGCCACGACGACCCGACGAGCAGGGCACGACGCTGGTGTTCAGCGGCCAGGTTCGCGACATCGACGGGACCCCGCTGGCCGGCGCCGAGGTCGACATCTGGCACGCCGACTCCGACAGCTACGACTCCGGGTTCGCACCGCATGTACCGGCCGGCAACCTACGCGGGGTCGTGGTCACCGACGACGAAGGACGCTTCACCATCGAAACGATCCAGCCCGCGCCGTACCAGATCCCGCACGACGGTCCCACCGGCAAGCTCATCGAGGCAGCCGGCTGGCACCCCTGGCGACCCGCGCGCCTGCGCCTGATGGTCCGCGCCGACGGACACCGCATGATCACCACCCAGCTGTACTTCGCCGGTGGCGACTGGCTCGACTCCGACATCGCCGAGGCAACCAAGCCCGAACTGATCCTCGACCCGAAGACCGACAGCGACGGGGTGGCCCGCGCGGAGTACGACTTCGAACTCGAGAAAGGGCCTGACATCGGACGGGCGTGCGGGTCACAAACCCCGCACGCCCCGCGCCACAACCAGGAGGACGACGTCATGCTGTTCCACGTCCGAATGGACGTCTCGATACTCAGGACCTGCCTGGGCAGGAACGCACCCGACTGCTCGCCTGCGAGTCGAGGTGACCCCGCTGGCGCAACATCCCTCCGCGGTCGGAGCGGACTGAGCCCCCATGGACCAACAATGGTGGAACAGCACCGCCGAGCGGCCGACGGACTGGCCTGGGTGCGTCGTCACGATCGGAGTCTTCGAAGGCTTCCACCGCGGTCACCAGACGCTGGTCAAAACCGCACGCCGAGCTGCCCGCAAAGAGCGGGTTCCACTGGTTCTGCTGACTTTCGACCCGCACCCGCGCGCCCACCTCCGTCCAGAGACCGCGCCACGGCTGCTCATGTCGATACCCCAAAGAGTGCAGACGGGTCACGCGTATGGCGACCCTGGCCGCGGCGTATCGCGTCCAGGACCTCCTGGTCGCATGAAACGTGCACGCCGGAGCCACCATCCCCGGGATCAAGCTTGGTCTGACCTCGGTGGCCAAGCAGCGCGGATTGGTATGGACACACCGTTGACCGCTTGGTTGACGACATGCACCTAGCAGAACACGACCCGGTGCCGATCGCCGAGCTCATCCATATCCTCGGATCAAGCCGGAGATCGCCCTGGTGCTCGGCGAGCGGGTCACCGGTCCACGGGTCGCCGTCGCCGTCGGCAGCGACATCGTCGATCGGGCGACCGGTGCTGCGGTCCTTGGTGACCCGCTCGAGGCCCTGGCTCAGGCCGCCAACGCTCTCGCAGGTCGCGGCATCGCACTTGAGCCCGGCTGGGTGTTGCTGATCGGAGGACTGACAGGTGCCATGCCCGTCGAGCCCGGGCACCGCAAGACCCTGGCAGCCAGGACAGGCATCGGCCAGGTGGTCGTCCCGACGACGTACGCCGGGTCCGAGGCGACACCGGTGCTCGGCGAGACCACCGACGCTGGCAAGACGACCGG
>JBOHER010000386.1:0-54224 GCA_050701115.1 Haloechinothrix sp.
CCCGTATGTCGGCCTCCGACGCGCGCAGGTCCTTGCGCAGGATCTTGCCCGACGCCGATTTGGGTACCGCCTCGATGAACTGCACCGCGCGCACCTTCTTGTGCGGCGCGATCCGCTCGGCGACGAACGCCATCACCTCGTCCTCGGTCAGCTCGCCTGCATCGGCCTGCTTCACGACGAAGGCCTTGGGCACTTCTTCACCCTCGGCGTCCCGCACCCCGATGACAGCGGCGTCGGCGATCTTCGGGTTGGTCAGCAGCAGCGCCTCCAGTTCGGCGGGCGGCACCTGGTAGCCCTTGTACTTGATGAGCTCCTTGACCCGGTCCACGATCGCGGTGACGCCGTTCTCGTCCACGGTGGCGACGTCGCCGGTGTGCAGCCACCCCTCGCCGTCGATGGTGTGCGCGGTGGCCTCCGGGTTGTTCAGATAGCCCTTCATCGCCTGCGGGCCCCGAATGCACAACTCACCGCGCTCGCCAGGTCCGACTTCTTCGCCGGTGTCCGGATCGATCAGCTTGAACTCCTGGTTGGGCACACCAAGGCCGACGTTGCCCACGCCGATGTCGTCCCGATCGAGGGGGATGACGTGGGTGACCGGGGAGAGCTCCGTCATGCCGTAGCCCTGCTTGACCTTCACGTTCAACCGCTTGGCGACCAAGCCTGCCAGGTCCTGGTCGAACGGTGCCGCGCCGGAGAAGACGCACCGCACCGAAGACAGGTCGTAGTCGTCCACCGCGGGGTGCTTGGCCAGCGCGACCGCTACCGGCGGGGCGATGAACACCCAATCGGTCTTGTGCGTGGCGATCGCGGACAGGAAGTCGGCGAGGTCGAACTTCGGCAGGGTCACCGCCGCGGCACCGTTGGCCAGGGCGGAGTTCATCAGCACCTGCATGCCGTAGATGTGGAAGAACGGCAGCACGCACAGCAGCCTGCTGTCCTCGGTGATCTCGGGAATCATCGCGCGCGTCTGCACGATGTTGGCCACCAGGTTGCGGTGCGTGAGCATGACGCCCTTGGCCAGCCCGGTAGTGCCGGAGGAGTAGGGCAGCACGGCGAGATCGTTGGCCGGATCGATCCGCACGGACGGCACCTGCGCCTTGGAGCCGAGGAGTTCGGCGAGGTTGCCCCTGCCTTCGGCGCCGTCCAGCGGGATGACCTGGCTGACCGGATCGAGGCCGACCTGGCCGGCCGCGGCATCCGCACGGTCGAGGAACAGCGAGATGGTGAACATCAGCTTCGCACCGGAGTCGCGTAACTGATGAGCCACCTCATCAGCGGAGTACAGCGAGTTGACGGTGGTGGCGGTGGCCCCGGCTTTGAGAATGCCGTGGAACACCACGGCCCAGTACGGCGTGTTCGGCGCGAAGATGGCGACCACATCGCCCTTGCCGATGCCCCGCTCGGCCAAGGCAGCCGCGACCCGGTCGGTGAACTGGGCCAACTGCCCGTAGCTGATCTCCTGCCCAGAGGTGCCGTCGATGAGCGCGGGACGATCAGCACGAGCCGCTACGTCGGCGAACAGGAACTCGGTCAGGGAGACGTCAGGGATCTCGACATCAGCGAACGGACTGGTGAAAACCACGGCGACTCCTCGGCTACGCGACAGCTACGATGCACTGAACCTACCAAGAGTAAGTTGGCTAGGCCATACCTTCGCGCGACCAACCTCGCCGCCCCCGACCATCGGCAGATGATGCTCAGGCAAGATCGATGTATGCAGTTCTTTCTCGTCGACGCCTTTACCAGTACCGCGTTCGCCGGGAACACCGCGGCAGTGGTGCTCCTAGATGAACCGGCTGACGACGCCTGGATGCAGGCGGTGGCCGCTGAGTTCAAGCACTCCGAAACCGCGTTCGTACAAGTGGAAGGGGGCGAACCGAAGCCGCTGCGCTGGTTCACCCCCACCACCGATGTGGACCTGTGCGGGCACGCCACCCTGGCCACCGCCCACGTACTCGGTGGCAATCAGACGTTCAGCACGCGCAGCGGAGATCTGCACTGCACCGCCACCGACAGCGGTTGGGTCGAGATGGACTTCCCCGCGGATCGGGCAGCGCCGCTGGCACCGGACGCCCGACTGGCCGCCGCACTGCCGGGCGTGACCATCCAGCAGTACGCCCGAGGCGTCTCGGATCTGCTGGTCGTCGCCGCTGCGCCCGAGCAGGTGCGCGCGCTGCAACCCGACCTGGCCGCCATCGCGGCGTTCGGCGCACGGGGCCTCATCGTCACTGCCCCACCCGATCGCGCAGGCATCGACTTCATCAGCCGCTGCTTCTACCCGGCAAGCGGCGTCGACGAGGAATCGGTGACCGGATCCGCGCACTGCACGCTCGCGCCGTACTGGTCGCAACGACTGGGTAGTAATGAACTGGTCGGCGTCCAGGCGTCACAGCGCGGCGGGATCGTGCGCACCACACTGCGCGGCGAGCGGGTCGGCCTTGCCGGACAGGCGGTGACTGTCGCCCGCGGTGACCTCATGGTCCGGCCGCGTCAGCCCAGCGAGATCTGATCTCCCTCGACGGTGAGCGCCTCCTCGGATCGGGTCTCGAACCCGATTGCTACGTTCTTCGGTATGGCGAGAGTGTCCCTCGAGGAGTTCGCCGCGCAGATCATGGCGATAGCGGGCAGCCCGGATCGGGTGGCCGCAGGCGCAGCGCGGGTGGTGGAGAACCCCATTGCGATCGGGCCTCTCCGGGTTGGTCCCGGTGGCGTCGCCAAGGCCACCGCGATCGGCTACCTCGGCGAGATTCGGGGCCGGGCCGCGGACGAGGCCGACTGGGACGTGGTACTCGAGGTGCCGGTGCGGGTAGGCGTGGACGTGCGGTTCACCCGGCAGCGTTTCAAGTTCGGCATCGAGATCATGCTTCGGGCCCGCATCCGCATGGTGCCGACCACCGGGTGCACCGTGACCGTTGACGTGGATGAGATCACCGAAGCCGACATCACCGCGAAGATCGACGCGCACGATCTGCCCGCCAAGGTGGTTTCGCTCGGCTACAACATCGAACTCGATGTCGTTCAGCAGGTGATCGCGCACGCCAACAAGCTCGCCGCCAGCCAACGCGTGATGGCCGCCAGGCATATCAAGGTCGCCGAAGTGATCGACCGGGCGTGGGAACTTGGCGCGATCCTCGAACACCCGGCGCATGCGATGCCCGCGCAGCCTCCGATCGAGGAACCTCCGACGCAGGCACCGATGCCGCCGGAACCGATCGAGGTGGACGACTCCGCACCGAGCTACGAGCATCAACCCACGCTGCCGCTGGAATTGCCGCCCCCGCGGCATCCGAGGTCCACGGAGCCCCCGCAGACTCCGTGACCGGGGCTTCCTCAACTGGCAGGTGAGGATTCGGCGGGGTCTGGGGTAGCCGAGTCCGGCACCGGTTCCAGGTGGAACTCGGCTGGGTCGGGCTCACGCAACATGGCTTCGTGCTTGGCCGGTGTCCACGGCCACAGTTCCGGCACCCCGTCCTTGCCGAGGTACCAGCTCCGGCAGCCGGTGACCCACACCGTGCTCGGCATCGCCGCTCGCATCTGGAGGTTGAACCGTTCGGTCGCCTCTTCGGTCGGCACCAAGGTAGCGACCTCGCCCGCGCACCACCGGCTGATCCACTTCATGACGAAACGCACCTGCGTTTCGGCGATGGCGACCAGCGAGTAGTTGCCGATCGGGCTGTGCGGTCCCATCAGCATGAAGAAGTTGGGAAAACCAGGAAGCGCGACGGTTCGGTAGGCGCGCGGCCCGTGACGCCATGCCTCCTCGAGCGTGATCCCGGCTACCCCGGCCAACTCCATCGGCCGGACGTAGGCATGCGAGTCGAAACCGGTGGCGAGCACGAGAACGTCCAGCTCGTGCAGCCTGCCGTCGCGGGTGACGATGCCACGAGGCTCGACCCGCTGGATCCCCTCGGTGACGATGTCGACGTTGGCACGCTGCACCTCCCGGTAGAAGTGCGGCGCCATCACCAGCCGCTTGCACATCGGCTGGTAGTCGGGAGTCAATGCGCGCCGCAACTCCGGGTCTCGCACCGTGCGCAGGTTGAGCCGGCAGATCGAGCTCATGAGCCAGCGCTGCCAACCCGGCTCGATGACCGCGCGAAAGATCGTCACATCGAGCAGCTTCTTGTATCCGAGGTAGCCGATGCGGCTGAGCGCGGGAATCCGACGGTAGGTAGCTCGGGTGTGTCGTGAGTAGCGCCAGTTGGGAACGGGGAAAACCCATTGCGCACTGCGCTGGAACACCAGCAGCCTTTCCACCTTCCTGGCGATGTCCGAGGTGAGCTGGACGGCGGTCGAGCCCGTCCCCACGACCCCGACCCGCTTACCCGCCAGCTCCGCGTCGTGATCCCAGCGAGCGGAGTGGAATGCGGCCCCCGCGAAGGTGTCAAGGCCCTCGATGTCGGGGTAACGCGGATGGTGCAGTACCCCGGTCGCCGAGATCAGGAAATCGGCGACCGTCTCCTTGCCGTCGGAGGTGCGGATTCGCCAGCGGCCGTTCGCGAAGTCGGCACCGAGGACCTCGGTGTTGAAGGTGATGTGCGGACCAAGGTCGTATTCGTCGGCGGCCCGATCGAAGTACTCCCAGATCTCCCTCCCGGGAGAGAACAAGTGAGTCCAGTCCGGATTGGACCTGAAGGAGTATTGGTAGAAGCGCGACGGAACATCGCACGAGAGCCCTGGGTAGGTGTTGTCCCGCCAGGTTCCCCCGACCGAGCTGCCCTTCTCGTAGATTGTGAAGCTCTCGATTCCGGCCTGCTTGAGCTTGATACCCATGCAGATGCCGGACATTCCGGCGCCGACGATGACGACCGTTGGCTGTCTATGACCGTCCATCGAGCACCACCTCGCTGACCGCCGATCGCGTCAATCGACCGTAGCATTGATACCCGTTCTACCTGCCTTCGGTGGTCGCCGCCGTGTCGTGCAACGCGTCGCGCAGCAGTTCGGCCAGGTGCATCGAATGGACGCCTGCCAACTCCTCGAACTGAGTACGGCAACTGAAGCCGTCGGCGATGATCGCCGCGTCCGGGGGTGCCCCGGCCAGTGCGGGCAGCACGCCCTGTTCGGCCACCAGCTTCGAGGTCTGGTAGTGCTCGCGCTCGAACCCGAAGTTGCCTGCGAGGCCGCAGCAGCCCGCGTCGAACAGGCGTGCGTCGGCTCTGCTTGCGCGCAGCAATTCCTCCTCGGCCCGCGCCCCGATGATCGCGTGCTGGTGACAGTGCACCTGCACCCGCGCCGTCCGGTCGATCTGCGGCGGCGCCCAATGCGCGGCGTGCGTGCCGAGGAATTCGGCGAAGGTGTTCGTGGCGCCTGCGACCGCATGCGCACGCGGATCATCGGGCAACAGTTCAGTGGCGTCGGCGCGGAACAGGGCGGCGCAGCTCGGTTCCAGCACGACCATCGGGATCTCGGCATCGACCAGCGGCGCGATCGCGGACAAGGACCGGCGGAGCTGGCGACGCGCGACGTTGAGCTGCCCGGTACTCACCCAAGTCAGACCACAGCAGTACGGTCGGTCCGGCACGAGCACCTCGAAACCGGCTTCCTCCAGCACCTCGACGGCGGCCACGCCGATCTGAGGTTCGAAGAAGTTGGTGAACGTGTCCGCCCACAGCAGCACCGACTTGTCCGGTATGCCCGGGTCATCTGTCGACAGATGCACCCCTCGATCGCGGGTGGCGAACCAGGCTAGGAAGCTCTGCTCGGCGAATCGCGGCAGGGCACGCTCCGGTGCAATCCCACCGGTCCGCTTGATCACCCCGCTCAGCCGTGAGCCCAGCACGGCATTGATCGCCCTCGGCGTGCGCGCAGCGATGCGCGCGGCCATCGGCAACCAGCCCATCGAGTAATGCGAGGCTGGTCGCAGCCGCCTCCGGTAGCGCTGGTACAGGTACTCGGACTTGTAGGTCGCCATGTCGACGCCGACCGGGCAGTCGCTCTTGCATCCCTTGCAGGACAAGCACAGATCGAGCGCTTCACCGACCTCCGCAGACCGCCAGCCATCTTTCACGGTCTCGCCGAGCAGCATCTCCTGCAGCACTCTCGCCCTGCCTCGGGTGCTGTCCTTCTCGTCGCGGGTGGCGCGGTAGCTAGGGCACATCACCCCACCGGAGCTCATCCGGCATTTGCCGACGCCGACGCAACGGTGCACCGCCGGACCGATCTGCCCCCGATCGTCGTGCAGCGCGAGGCTGACCGGCAGGTTCTGCCAGGTGTTGGCCGGATCGAGGCGGAGGTCTTCGGCGGCACCGTTCGGCCGGACCAGCACGCCAGGGTTCAGCTTGCCGCCCGGATCCCAGATCGCCTTGAACTTTCCGAACGCTTCGATCATCTCCGCGCTGTACATTGTGGACAGAAACTCTGAGCGCGCCCTGCCGTCTCCGTGCTCACCGGACAACGCTCCCCCGTGGGCGACCACCAGCGTGGCCGCCTCACCCATGAACGACCGGAACTGCTCGATGCCTTCGGCGCTCCGGAAATCAAAATCCAGGCGCACGTGCAGGCAGCCCTCGCCGAAGTGTCCATACACGACACCGTGCAGGTGGTAGGCGTCAAGCAACTGGTGGAATCCGCGCAGGTAGCTGCCGAGCCGCTGCGGCGGGACGGCCGCGTCCTCCCATCCCGGCCAGGACAGCGTGCCGTCGACCGACCGGGTCGCCAGGCCCGAACCGTCCTCCCGGATCTTGAACACAGCCCGGCGTTGCGTGGCATCGGCGATCGTGGTGATGCCCAGCATGCCGTCGACCGTGCTGAGCGCATTGGCCAGCGCCGCGGCCCGGTCGGACGGCCCGGGAATGTCGATCAGCAACCATGCCGCCCCTCGGGGCAGCAGGTCCTCGGGCACCGACCCCGCTCGCCGGGATCGCAGCACGTCGAGGATCCGATCGTCCATGCCCTCACAGGTGAGCGGTTTGTGTTGCAGGACAAGCGGAACCGCATCGGCGGCAGCGACCGAGTCGGTGAATCCCGCGACCACCAGCCGCTGCTGCTCGGGGACCGGGACGAGCCGCACGATCGCGGCGAGCACGATCGCGCAGGTACCCTCCGACCCGACGAGTGATCGTGCGACGTGGAAGCCGTTCTCGGTGAGCAGATGGTGCAGCCCGTAACCGGAGACTTGGCGGGAGAACCGGCCCAATTCGGTCCGCAACGCCGCACGATGGTCATCGGCCAGGTCGCGCAACGCGCGATGGATACGCCCGTCGGCTCCCCCGCGCGCGATCCGCTCGTCGAGCTCGCCCGGTGTCATCGAACCCACCCGAATCCGGGTGCCGTCGTAGCAGAGCACCTCGAGTTCCACGACGTTGTCCGAGGTCCGGCCCCACGCGACGGAATGCGAGCCGCAGGCGTCGTTGCCGATCATTCCGCCGATGGTGCACCGACCGTGCGTGGACGGGTCGGGCCCGAAGCGCAGCCCGTGCTCAGCGGCCGCTGCGTTGAGCACATCGGGCACCACGCCCGCTTCGACCCGCGCGGTGCGGCTTTCCGGGTCTATCTCGGTGATCCGGGTGAGGTGCCGGGAGAAATCCAGAATGACGCCGGGTCCGATCGCGTTCCCCGCGATCGACGTACCCGCACCGCGCACCGTAATCGGTACGTCATGCTGCCTGCATACTCCCACCGCGGCCGCGACGTCGTCGGCATCGAGGGGGAACACCACACCCAGTGGTGGACGCCGGTAGTTCGACGCGTCCGAGCTGTACTCCGCACGCCGCCTGCTGGAAAAGTCCACGGCGCCGCGCACGGCGGACTCGAGGTCGCTGCGCAGATCCATAGTGCTACTCAGTGTCGCGCGTGTCCGCGGTTCATGCACGCGTGTCCGCGGTTCATGCGGGCGTGTCCGCGGTTCATGCGGGCGTGTCCGCGGTTCATGCGGGCGTGTCCACGGTTCATGCGGGCGTGTCCACGGTTCATGCGGGCGTGTCCACCTGGAACGCGGACACGTCAGACGTTGCCGAGCACCCTGGTCACAGCGATCTCGAGCACCACGCGTTCGGGGTTGATCCGCGGAGTCCGGTACCGCAGGGCGTACCGGGCTTCGGCGTCGGCGACCGACTCCGGGTCGTCGCGCAGCACCGCACGTCCTTCCAGCGTCGACCACCGGCGGCCGTCGACCTGGCAAATCGCGACCGCGACGCCCCGGGCACGAGCGTCCCCCACGAGTCGAGCCTTACGTGATCCGCGCGAGCAGATCACCCGCGCGAGCCCGGTCGCCACGTCGAGGGTGACGCCGACCGGCACCACGTGCGCGGTTCCGTCCGGCCGCACAGTGCTGAGCGTACCCAGGTGTCGTTCGGTCCAGAACTGCACAAAGCCCGCTCCGCGGGCGGCGAGATCAGGTGGCGAGATCGGCATCCCGCCACCCTAGGACTCAAGAGATAGGCGTGGTCACGCGCCGCATGCGCTCAGTGCCGGCCGTCACCGCGAACGATTTCTACTGGGCGTGCCGGACGCGGTAGTGCGCGAACTGGATTATGTCAACCCGAGCGCTCGGCAAGCGAAGTTCGCTCAAACTCGCGGGGACCCCTCGTGAGTGGTTGTGGTCGCCATAGCAACCACAATCACTCACGAGAGTGCGCTAGTCCGCAGTGAGGCTCAGCTGAATCTGCACGAACAGCCGCTGCTTGGGATCTGTGAGGTCGATGCCGCTGAGCTCGGCCGCGCGGCGCACCCGATAGCGCACGGTGTTCGGGTGCACTCCCAACTCGGCGGCGGCGGCGCGCACGTCACCGAGCGCATTCAGGTAGGCGAGCACCGATGCGGCCAGCCCACCACGGTGCCGCGCGTCGTGCTCCCGTAGCGCGCTGACCCTCGGGTCCCGCATGGCCGGGTTGGCCGCGAGCAGTTCGGCCGTCTCGGCCAGCAGTACGTCGGCACGCACATCCTCCAGTGCGGCGACCGGAGCATCGACCTCGCCCGCGATCGCGTCCAGCACCCGATCGGCCTCGGTACGCGAGACCATCGCGCTCGCCAATCTGTCCACAATGGACCCCACGGCGGCCTGGACCGGCACGTGCAGGTCGCGTCGGGCGGCCCCGGCGACATCCCGGGCGAAGGCCAGCACCGACTGACGTTTCGCCTGGCTATCGCCGGCACCGAGGTCGGGCAACAGTACGTAGGTCCGGCCGGCCAACGGGGTCACCAAGGCGCTGCGCCGATAGGCGGCGGCGTACACCGAGATCAGGTTGATCATCTCGGCGCGTAGCAGTTCGAGCTGCGACCGATCCGCGTGCGCGTGTTCGGCGAGGCTGAATCCGATCACCACGGCTGGCGCGGCGGGGTCGGCGCCGATCTGCTGCGCGACCGACTCGGCGTCCATCCGGCCATCCAGCAGGCCGGTAAGCAGGTTCTCCCGGAACCGCAGGCTCACATCCGGCTCGTGTTGTCTGCGTACCAGGTGCATCGCCGCGACGCGCGCGGCGCCGACCAGTGCATGCTCCGCGCGCTCACCCAGCGGCTCGGCGCCCTGCGCAACCCAGATGGTGCCGAGCGGGCGGCTGCCCACCTGGATCCCGACCGCGAGCCGCTCACGAATGCCCAACTCGGCACGCTCGGCGATGCGCACCACCTGATCACCCGACCGCAGCCGCTGGTAGACGCCCCACTCGCGCAACATTCTCAAGTAGGGCTCTGGCCCCTGCCGACCCAGGATGGACAGTCTGCGCAACTCGTCGACCTCGTCGCCGGTGCTCGAATAGGCGAGCACCCGGCTCGAGGTGTCTTCGATGCTGACCGATCCACCAGTCACCGTGGCGATCGTGGCCGCGAGCCCAAACAGGTCACCGAGCACCTCCCCGGAATCGGCATCGGCGATGACCTGAGCGCTGGTCAGCACTCCCTTGGCAAGGGACTCCAACTGATCCCATCGCAGCTCGGCGGGCACGGCGAGCAGCGCGATGCCGGCATCACCGGCCGCGGCCGGCAACGGATCGGCCCGCTTGCCCGACCGGGTGGACTGATCGACCTTGACCGCGATCGCGGCCGCCCCGCGGGAGGCCGCGGCGCGTACCGACGCGATCGCCGCCCTGCCGCGTGCACCGACCACCAGCGCGAGGTCGTGCGGACGCAGATCGGGCGCATCGTCCGGGTCGCATATCACCACGTCCCGAACCTCGACGTCCAACCCCGCCGGGGCGACCTGCATCTCGAGCACGCCTTCACCGAGCGACATCAGAATCTGGCGCAGGGTCACACCGGGCGGGTGCCGGGTGGAGTTTGTGGCATCGGACAACATCGTGTTCCAGATGTTAGCCGAATCAACACAGAGCGCGCGCGTTCTCGCTGCCTACCGTTGCGAACAGCCCGATCCGCCCCATCCAGCGAGGAGCTGCCCGTGGACGCCGTCACCGTCGTGCCGACCCCGACGAACGAGCCGGTTCTGGACTACGCCCCCGGCAGCCGGGAGCGAGCCGAACTGCAGACCGAGCTCACCACGCTCGGCAAAGAGCCGATCGAGCTGACCATGACGATCGGCGGCGAGCAGCGCATGGGCGGCGGCGAGGAGATCAACGTTGTCCAGCCGCACAATCACGCTGCCGTGCTGGGCACCCTCGGCAACGCGACGATGGCCGACGCGCGCGCCGCTATCGATGCCGCCCTCGAAGCCGCTGCCGCCTGGCACGCCCTGTCCTTCGACGACCGCGCGGCCATCTTCCTGCGCGCCGCCGACCTGCTCTCCGGGCCATGGCGGGTGACGCTCAACGCGGCCACCATGCTCGGCCAGTCCAAGACGGCCATCCAGGCCGAGATCGACTCGGCGTGCGAGCTGGCCGACTTCTGGCGGTTCAACGTCGCCTACGCCCGCCAGATCATGGCCGAGCAGCCGAACAGCTCCCCCGGTGTGTGGAACCGGATGGATCACCGCCCGCTGGAGGGGTTCGTCTACGCCATCACCCCGTTCAACTTCACCGCGATCGCGGGTAACCTGCCGACCGCTCCGGCCCTGATGGGCAACGTGGTGGTCTGGAAGCCTGCGACCACGCAGACATTCGCCGCGCAACTGACCATGCGGCTGCTCGAAGAGGCAGGACTGCCGCCAGGAGTGATCAACCTGGTTACCGGTGACGGTTACGCGGTCTCCGAGGTGGCACTGGCGGATTCGGCGCTGGCAGGCATCCACTTCACCGGGTCCACTCGCGTGTTCCGCCAGCTGTGGGCACAGGTCGGTGCGAACATCGGTCAGTATCGCGGCTATCCACGCATCGTCGGCGAGACCGGCGGCAAGGACTTCGTGCTCGCCCACCCGTCCGCCGATGTTGACGTGCTGCGCACCGCGCTGGTGCGCGGTGCGTTCGAATATCAGGGCCAGAAGTGTTCGGCCGCATCGCGAGCATTCGTGCCGCGATCGGTGTGGGACCGCATGCGGGACGACTTTTTGTCCGAAGTGGACGGTCTGCGGATGGGCGACGTCACCGATTTCGACAACTTCATGGGCGCGGTGATCGACGAACGCTCCTTCGCCAAGTTGTCGCGCGTCCTCGACCGCGCGCACGAGGACGCGACATTGCAGGTCGTGGCAGGCGGAACCGCGAATGACGAGCAGGGCCACTTCGTACGGCCGACGATCATCCTTGGCACCGACCCGGCGCATACGGTGTTCACCAAGGAGTACTTCGGGCCGGTTCTCGCGGTGCACGTCTATGCCGACGGCGATTACGACACCGTATTGCGGCAGGTTGAGAGTGGTTCGCCCTATGGGCTCACCGGCGCGATCATCGCGCGGGATCGGGCGGCCATCGCGCACGCGGGCGACGCGCTCCGGTTCGCCGCGGGCAACTTCTACATCAACGACAGGCCGACCGGAGCGGTCGTGGGCGAGCAGCCCTTCGGCGGGGGCCGGGCATCGGGCACGAATGACAAGGCGGGCTCGGTCTACAACCTGTTGCGCTGGACCAGTCCGCGCTCGATCAAGGAGACCTTCAACGCGCCGCGCACCTCGAGCTACCCGCACCAAGGCTGAGAGGTCGCCCAATGCTGCGCTCCGGACTACTCGCCGCCAGCCGCTCGGCCCGGCTCCGTGACGTCGCCGAACACACACCCGTCACCCGGTCGGTGGTCGCTCGGTTCGTCGCTGGGGGGACCATCGAGCACGCCGTCGCAGCCGCGGCCGAGTTGGACCGGACGGGCCTGCGGGTCACCGTGGACCACCTCGGCGAGGACACCACCGATCTGGCCGCGGCCGACGCGACCGTGATCGCGTACCAGAACCTGCTCGGCGCGCTGGCCGACGCGGGCTTGACGCCCGGGGCGGAAGTGTCGGTGAAACTCTCCGCGATCGGCCAGTTCCTCGGCCGGGACGGCGAAAAGCTCGCCCTGGACCGGGCTCGCCGCATCTGCGCGGCGGCAGCACGAGCGGGCACAACGGTCACCCTCGACATGGAGGACCACACGACGACCGACTCCACGCTGGCCATCCTGCACGAGCTGCGGGCCGACTTCCCATGGGCCGGGGTCGCCGTGCAGGCATACCTGCGGCGCACCGAGCAGGACTGCCGAGCGTTGGCTGTCGCCGGGTCTCGGGTTCGCCTGTGCAAGGGCGCCTACCGGGAGCCCGCTTCCGTTGCGTTCCAAGACAAACCCGAGGTCGACCGGTCATACGTGCGCTGCTTGCGCGCGCTCGTGGCGGGCGGCGGTTACCCGATGATCGCCACCCATGACCCGCGCGTGATCACCATCGCGGGCACGCTAGTCCACGAGTTCGGCCGCACGTCGGCGGATCACGAGTTCCAGCTGCTGCACGGCGTGCGCACCGAAGAGCAACGGCGGCTCGCCGAGTACGGCAGCAGTGTGCGGATCTACCTGCCGTACGGCCGCGACTGGTACGGCTACTTCATGCGCAGGCTGGCTGAACGGCCAGCGAACGTCGGATTCTTCCTGCGCTCACTAGCGACGCGCGGTTAAGCGCCCGCCGTTTCCTGTGGAAACACGGCGAAGTTCAACTGCCCGGCCTCGTCCTGCCGGACGTCGAGTACCTTGTCGTCGAGGAACTCGGCCGCGTTCGGCTCCATGAAGACCTTCGCGCCGCTGTCCGTGCCGAGCACCTGATCATCTGCTTCCGGCGCGTCCGAAACAGCAAGCGAAAGCTGGGTCGTTCCGTCTTGATCGGCATCGGCCACAGCCAGCCTGAGCCCGCCCTCCTGCTCGCCCCTGCTCTGGGTCAACGCGTTGATCGCCTCGGCGGCGGCTTCGGTCATCGCAAACATATCTTCAGCCTTCCCTTCGGCTTCGCCTCTGGTGTGCTGTGTCCCCACGGTAGGCGCTTTCGTGCTCGAGTGCCGATCGCGGGCATGCCGAATCCAGAAAGCCGAAGCTCAGCGCGGGTTTTCCGCCCCATGCCTCAGCCGATCAGGTCGGCCAGTTTCTCGATCGAGGACCGCACATCGCCCTTCAGCGCGCGCTTGATCGTCACCCCGACCGGCCCGAAGACCAGCTTGCCGGAGAACTCGATGTCCAGGTCGACCAGTGAGCCCGCGCCGTCGGGCCGGATCCCCATCTCGATGGTGACCTTCGTGCCGCCTACCCCGTCACCGGACAGCACGATCGACCTCGGTGGATCGAAGGAGGCGACTCGCCAGGTGATTCGATTGCGCAAGCCCTTGATCGAGACCACCGAGGTCAACATGGTGCCTTCGGTGATCTCCGACGGCACGACGCTCCGCCATGCCTCGTGCATCGCCATCCACTCGCCCAGACGAGACAGATCCGATGCGGTGGCCCACGCCTTGTCCGGGGATGCCTGTACCCGCGCCGACTCGCTGAACTTGGCCATCTTTCCTCCTCGCGGTTCGCGCCAAGCCTACGACCGGGCAGTGCGCGTATCTCCACGACACTCCCATCGTTGATCCGGTCACGCCCGGATTCGCTGGGCGGCGATAAGTCGGGAAGGTCACGATTGCCCCATCAGCGAGTGATCCGAACCACTGGCGGCACTACGCTCCCTAGCAATGATCCTCGCGTCCCTTCGCCGCTCTCCGCACGCGACACACCGACCGGGAGGCCGGACATGACTACTGAAGTGCTGACCTGCCCGCACCCCGCGGGCGGATCCGTCAAGACCCTGTGCGAGGCGTTCCAGCGCACCGCGAGCATGCGTCCGGACGCGGTCGCGCTGCGAACGCCGGGCGGCAAGCAGGAAATCACCTGGCGCGAGTACGCGGATCGGGTGCGTAAAATCGCCGCGGGCCTCGCATCGCTCGGGGTCAAGCGGGGCGACACCGTCGGCATCATGCTGACCAACCGGCCCGAGTTCTACCTGGTCGATACCGCGGCGCTGCACCTCGGCACGACCCCGTTCTCCATCTACAACACCAGCTCGGCCGACCAGATCGCCTACCTTTTCTCCAACGCGGAGAACAAGGTGGTCTTCACCGAGTTGGCGTTCCTGCCCCAGATCACCGCCTCCGGTGCCGGTGTCGAGCACGTGATCACCGTGGACGGCGAGGCAGCGGGTGCGATGTCCCTCGACGCGCTCGAGACAGCGGGTGCCGAGGACTTCCACTTCCAGGCGAGCTGGCAGGCCGTCGAGCCGGCAGACGTGGCGACGTTGATCTACACCTCCGGCACCACCGGGCCGCCGAAGGGTGTCGAGCTCACGCACAGCAACCTGATCGCGGAGATGGCCGCGGTCGTCGGCTACATCGACGCCAACCCGGGCGACCGTACGACCTCGTACCTGCCCTCTGCGCACGTCGCCGACCGGGTTGCCAACCACTACTTCAGCCTGACCCGTGGCGTGCAGGTCACCTCGATCAACGACCCACGTGAGATCTTGGCGGCGCTCACCGACGCCCGGCCGACGATCTGGGTCGCGGTGCCCCGAGTCTGGCAGAAGCTCAAGGCGGGTATCGAGAGCAAGGTCGCCGCCGAGCCGAAGCAGGCCAAGCGCAAGATCGCACTCTGGGCGTTCGAGACCGGCAGGAAGAAGGTCGCTCTCGAACTCGCGGGCGAGAAAGTGCCCGCAGGGCAAGGCGGTGCCCGGTGTCGAGCTCGAACTGGCCGCGGACGGGGAACTGCTCTGCCGCGGCCCATTCGTGATGCGCGGGTACCGCAAGGATCCGGAGAAGACCGCGGAAGCGATCGACGCCGAGGGCTGGATGCACACCGGCGACATCGCGGAGATCGACGGCGACGGCTTCGTCAAGATCGTTGACCGCAAGAAGGAACTGATCATCAACGAAGCCGGCAAGAATATGTCGCCGACGAACATCGAGACCGCGATGAAGTCGGCGAGTCCGCTCATCGCGCAGGTCGTGGCGATCGGTGACGCCAAGCCTTACGTCTCGGCGCTCGTCGTGCTCGATCCGGAAGTGGTGGAAGCTCAGCGCGATGCGCTGGGACTCGGTGGCGATTCCGCCGCCTCCGTCGCGGAGAACGCCACGGTCCGCGCGGTGATTACCGAGGCGATCAAGCAGGGCAACGCGAAGCTGTCCCGGGTCGAGCAGATCAAGCGGTTCCGCATTCTGCCCACCGTCTGGGAGCCGGGTGGTGAGGAGATGACGCCCACCATGAAGCTCAAGCGCAAGCCGATCGCCGAGAAGTATCGCCCGGAGATCGACAGCCTGTACGCGGCGTCAGCCGGACCTGACGTCATCGATCTCGGCTGATCTTCCGATCAGCTCACTGGCCACGGGCGCTGCCGGAACACCGGTAGCGCCCGTGGAATTCACATGAACCGCCCCAGCCGGGTGCGGGTGACGGCGACCCAGCCGAGCGCGAAACACACCAGGACGCCCAGCACGCCCACCAACACCGCCTTCGCCTCAGCGGGCACCGGGAGGGACCGCGCGGCGATCGCCAATGTGAGCAGCACCGGACCCTGCAGGACGAAGGCCGCGAACGAACCCCTGATCGCTGCCGTGGTGAATCGACTCGTGCCGGAGAAGGTCCGCTGCGCGAAGCCGAGCAGCCATACCGAACCGAACACCACCAGCAGCGCCTCGACCGACGCGGTCAGCACCGCCGCCCATCGCCAGCCACCGAGGAACGGACTGATGTCCTGGGCAAGGTTGGTCACGCCCATTGCGAGCGCGACCACCGGGATGGCGATGACAGTGACCAACGTCACCTTCCCGCAACTGCGCCACAGCCGCTCCGGGACCCGCTCGGCGAGGCCGCGTCGCGCGCCCACGATGCCGAGGCCGAACATGGCCGCGAGCTGCGGCCATTGCCACAGATGGAGGTCGCCGATCTGGGTACCTCGCGCCGGAATCCACAGCCGGACGACGAAGCTGGTCACCGCTATCCCCGCGGCCAATGCGGTCAACTGAGTGCCGGTGAGGGGTGCCTCCGGTGTGCTTCCGGGCCGTTCGCCGCGCAGCACGCGCCACACCAGGTAGGCGAGCGAGAAGATCAGCAGTACTTCGGCGAACCAGAGGGCGCCGGAATCCAGCACTCGGTCCCGCCCGGTCAGCAGCCACCCATAAGAGACCGACTGGCCCGCTGACCGATAGGCCAGCCAGAGGAACAGCGGCCACAGTGCCAGAGCGCTGACCATGAACGGCACCCCGAGCCGCACCGTACGGTCCAGCGCGAACCGGCGCGGACCCTTGTGCGCCAGCGATACCGGGGTGAACAGGCCCGCTACCAAGAAGAACGTTCCCATCAGGAACAGCGCGGATGGACCGAGCAGGGCCGCCAGCACGAGCTCCGATGACGGCGCCAGCGTGACCTCGTTGACCTCGTCATATGCCCAGCCACCGACGGCGGAGTAACCCAGCAGGGCATGACCCCAGATGATCCAGGCGACCAGGGCCGCGCGCAGGGTGTCCAGCGAGGACAACCGCGCGGTGTCCTTTCCCTGGGCTGTCGCGGTCATGGTGATCAGTGTGCACCTCTCCAGCAGGCAAACCGAGAGGTAGCGGGGACAATTATCCCGCGGTCGGGTTGGCTGAAACCGGCAAAATCGGCGGCCTGGATCGCCAACTCGGTGGCGGGAGCGGCCAACTCGGTGGCGGGAGCGGCCAACTCGGGCCTAACGCCGGGCGCGAAGGGACTTAGGGCCCTCGCGTCGGGAGCCTGAGACAGAGCAGTCTTAGTCGTAGTGCGACGAGGCTGGAGGGCCGCCGGGTGTTCGGAGATTCTGCCGCTGTTGGATCCGACGCCGAGGTAGATCCGACCGGTCTCGAGGCACTCAGCCGAGCTGAGTGCCTGGCCCTGCTGGCGACCGCGCCGGTGGGCCGGATAGTCTACACCGAACGTGCGCTACCCGCCGTCCGGCCGGTGAAGTTCGTGCTGCACGACGATGTGGTGGTCATCCACGCGTCGGCGGGCGGCCCGCTGGCCGATGCGGCGAACAACGCGGTCGTCGCGTTCGAGGCCGATCACTTCTCCGACGTACCCCACCGCGGATGGAGCGTGACGTTGCTCGGCCGCGCCAAGGAGGTCACCGATCCCGAGCGCGTCAGCGAGTTCTGCACCCTGGGGCTCGAACCGTGGACACCGGCCATACGCGGCCACTTCGTGGTCATCAGCATCGAAGCCATCAGCGGCTGGCGCATTCCCTCGTCAGACAGGTCTGTCCAGGCCTACACTGAGTCACGATGACCACGGACACTGCGGCGGTACGGCCCCTCGCCGGGGCTCGCGAGCGGATCTTGAATACCGCCTACGAGCTGTTTTCCCAGCGCGGCATTCGCGACGTCGGCGTTGACGAGGTGGTCAGCCGTTCCGCCGTGGCCAAGGCTACGCTCTATCGGCACTTCCCGTCCAAGAACGACCTGGTGCTCGCGTTCCTGCACGACCGGGAACAGCGCTGGACGCTGGGACTGGTCGAGGCAGAGGCCCGGGGGCGCGGGACCACCCCGGAAGATCGTCTGCTGGCCATCTTCGATGTGTTCGACGAGTGGTTCCACCGGGCCGATTTCGACGCGTGCTCGTTCATCAGCGTGCTGCTGGAGATGCGCGCCGAGCACCCCCTCGGCCGCGCGAGCATTCAGTACCTGGCCAACATTCGCGCCATCGTGCGCGCCCTGGCCGACGAGGCCGGTCTCCGGGACACCGACGAGTTCGCCCGCTCCTGGCACATCCTGATGAACGGCGCGATCATCTCCGCGGCCGAGGGCGACCTCGACGCCGCGCGCCGGGCCAGCGCCATGGCACGCACCCTCCTCGACCACCATCGAGGCGTCCGATGATCGAAGTGTTTCTGGTCGACGACCATGAGGTGGTTCGGCGGGGCGTGGCCGACCTGCTCGAATCGGATCCCGAGCTGAGGGTAGTCGGCGAGGCGTCATCGGTTGCCCAGGCGATGGCCCGCATTCCCGCCCTGCGGCCGCAGGTCGCGGTGCTGGACGTGCGCCTGCCCGATGGCAACGGCGTCGAACTGTGTCGCGACCTACGCTCGACATTGCCCGAGCTCAACTGCCTGATGCTCACCTCATTCACCGACGAACAGGCCATGCTGGACGCGATCCTGGCGGGCGCGGGCGGTTATGTCATCAAGGACATCAAGGGCATGGACCTGATCGACGCCGTTCGCGAAGTGGCGAGCGGACGCTCCCTGTTGGACAACCGAGCCGCCTCCGCGCTGATGTCGAAGCTGCGTGCGGACACGACCGCGAGTGGGCCGCTGGCGGCGCTGACCGACCGGGAACGCACCCTGCTCGAGCTGATCGGTGAAGGCCTGACCAATCGGCAGATCGCCGAACGCATGTTTCTGGCCGAGAAGACGGTGAAGAACTACGTGTCGCGACTGCTCGTCAAGCTCGGCCTGGAACGCCGTACGCAGGTCGCCGTGCTCGCCGCCGAACTGCGCGCCAATCAGCACGGCCAGTAATCAGTTCGGTTTGCTGGTGTCATCAGGCTGACGAAGTCTGGCAAACCACCGCAGCTGGTGCGACCCTGAGAATGATGTCGGATGAAACACGGCAAGACCACGATGCTGTCGAGCCGCTCATAACGGACACGCTCTCCCAGCCGAGGCTTCAGGAACTCACCGGGGTCCAGGACCGGATAGATCGCACGATCGGCACGCGCGACCAGATGGACGGGTTGCTCGAGGCCTTTCTCGCCGTGGCTGCTGGGCTCGAACTGGACGCGACGCTGCGCAGAATCGTCCACGCGGCCAGCACGCTGGTCGACGCGCAATACGGGGCACTCGGCGTGTGGCGGCACGGTGACCAGCTCACCGAATTCGTCCACGAAGGCATGCCCGCGGAGCAGCGCCGCCTCATCGGGCACCTGCCCGAAGGTCTCGGCCTGCTCGGCCAGGTGTTCCGCGAACCGCAAGCCCTGCGGCTGGACAACCTGTCCAATCATCCCGCTTCGGTGGGTTTCCCGGACGGCCATCCGCCGATGCACAGCTTCCTCGGTGTGCCCATCCGGGTCCGCGACGAGGTCTTCGGGAACCTGTATCTCACCGAGAAGGCCGGCGGTAAGCCGTTCACAGAGGATGACGAGGTCGTGGTCAAGGCATTGGCAGCAGCGGCCGGTATCGCGGTCGAGAACACCCGGCTTTACCAGGAGGCCCGCATCCGGCAGCACTGGCAGGAAGCCGTCAGTGAGATCAGCACCGAACTGCTCAAGGGAACCGATCCCGGGGCGGTGCTCCGGCACATCGCACGGCGGGCGAGCGAACTCACCAGGGCCGACCACGCCTTCCTCGCCGTGCCGGACAATCTGGAGGCGCCGGTGGAGGAGGTGTCCGAACTGGTCATCACGGTGACCGTGGGCAGAAACCCCGACCGCCTCGCGGGCCGGACCATGCCGGTGCTCGGCTCGACGGCGGGTGAAGCGTTCCGCACCAAGACCCCGCTGCGCGTCGATGAGCTCGTATTCGATCCCACCGCCGGATCCGAGATACGACTCGGCCCGGCATTCGTGCTGCCGCTGCGCGCCGCGGACGCGGTCTCCGGCGTGCTGGTGGCAACCCGCGAACCAGGTGCTGCCCCGTTCGAGGATGACCAACTGCCGGTCGCCGCGTCCTTCGCCGACCAGGCGGCGCTGGCCCTGCAGTTCGCACAGACCCACCGGCAGATGCGCGAACTGGACTTGCTGGCCGACCGGGACCGGATCGCCCGAGACCTGCACGACCACGTGATCCAACGGCTGTTCGCGGTCGGCCTTTCGCTGCAGGGAGCCTTGCCGCGGGTGCCCGCGCCCGCCGTGCAACGCAGGATCTCCGAGATCGTCGACGACCTGCAGGGCGTGGTGCGCGACATCCGGACCGCGATCTTCGATCTGCACGGCGGCGAGGCAGGCAGCACCAAGCTGCGCGAGCGGCTGCACAGAGCGGTGGTCGAGATCGCGGGCGACGGTCAGGTGCACACCACCATCAGCATGTCCGGGCCGCTCGGCGTGGTCGAGCCGCACCTGGCCGATCACGCCGAAGCGGTGGTGCGCGAGGCGGTCAGCAACGTGGTCCGGCATGCGCAAGCCGACACGATGGCGCTGACCGTGTCGGTGGGCGACGACCTCACCATCGACGTCACCGACGACGGCGTCGGCATGCCTGATCCGGTGGCCCGCAGTGGATTGCACAACCTCGCCGAGCGCGCGCATGCGGGGGGCGGTTCGCTGCGCGTCGAAAAGCCGCACAGAGGCGGAACCCGCGTGGTCTGGTCGGTCCCACTCCCGTAAAGCAGTAGGGACTTTGGCCCCTACTGAAACATTCCGCACTCGGGCGACGATGTTCGCAGTGAACGACTCCACGATCCGATCATGGAGGTCCTCGGATGCTGGCTGACACCGAGACGGAGTTACGCAAGTCCCTTGATCACTACAAGGCGCTGACCGAGCAATTGCAGCAGGCGCTGGTCAGCAGGGTCGCGATCGAGCAGGCCAAGGGAGTGCTGGCCGAGCGGTACCAGGTCGATGTCGATGAGGCGTTCATACTCCTGCGGACCTACTGCCGCAGCAACAATCTCAAGCTCACCGAGGCGGCCTGCGCGCTGATCAGGCGCGAATCCCACAGGGCAGCCAGTTAGGTCAGGGCGACCTCGTCCAGCTTCCACTCGCCGTCCACGTCCAGCAATGTCAACACCATCCGGTTGCGATCAATCTTGGGCTGCGGGCTGTTCGTGTTGGTGATCGTCTGATCGACAAACACCAGGACAACCGCCTTGTTCCCATCGAACTCGGCGACACCGGCGGTCAGCACCTCACCCTGGGAATCGGCCTTGTGCTCCTTGAGCAGGTCGGACAGCTGCTCGCTGACGTCGCCGTAGGTCTCCGCGAACTTCTCGGTGGAGTTGGCCTGCACCCGCTCGAAGTTCTCGTCGATCCTTCCGTAGTTGTAGGTGGTCAGGTCGATCGCGTAGACCTCGGCAGCGGCCAGCGCATCGTCCCGTTCGGCCGCCGCCGAACGCTCGAGGAACCACAACACGCCGAACGTCACCGCTGCCGCCAACAGCATGACCAGCGTCACCGCCAGCGTGACCAGCAACGGTTTAGGTCCGCGACCGCCTTCGCGGGTGCCCGATCCCCCGGAGTCGTCGGGAGGTTCAGGGGTCCCGGCCGACGTCTCCGGCTCAGGCCGCGGCCGCGGGGATGGACGCGGAGCTTCACTCTGCTCCGGCTGGCTCACCGTCACCGTTGCACTCCCTGCAGGTAGATCGCTTGCCACGAGTCGCCGCCCAGCAGCGACTGCTGCCCACCGTTGCTGCCCAGCCGGATCGGCCTGCCACCGGGAATCTCGGTCCGTCCGGTCGCCGGATCGGTGGTGGTCACCACCGGCCGTTGCTCGTGGCCCGGCCGGGGTGCGTTCGCCGCCCCCCGATGCACGGGTCCGCCGGGTGGGCAGTGATAGGTCAGCTTAGGCGGCCGGGACGATGTGTCGGTCGGCACCCGGCGCGAGGTGTCGAAATGACAGGTCGGCCCCTGGCTGGTGACGAAGTCGAAGTTCGCCGTGTCGCCATGCACGATGCTGGCCAGCGCCCCGAAGCCGTCCGGGATGGTGATCAATCCGTGCTGCAGCGCGGGGATGCGCGCGGAGATGATCTGGACCGGGGTGAGCAGGTTGGCCAGCAGCACCGCGATCGACGGTTCCTGTTCGCGCAGCAGCGGCACGATCGTCTCGGTGAACGGCGGAACCTTCTCGGCGAGGTCGAGCGCCTGCGGGGTCTGGTTACGCATCAACGCGGTGACCTTGGCCAGCGTCCTGGTCAGATGTGGCAGCCGTTCCGCGGTGCCGCCGGAGGACTCCAGGAAGTCCAGGCCGCTGCGGATCAGGTTGTCTGCGGTCGGCTCGAGTTCCATGAACTCGTCGACCAGTTCGGTGCTGTTGTCGGCCAGCCGCTCCAGGTACGGCGCGGTGCCCGCCAACCCCGCGGACAGCTCGTCGGCCAGGATGGTCAGGTCGTCGATGTCCAGGCTGTCGGTCAGCTTCATCAGGTTGACCAGCACCGTTTCCAGTGGGACCGGCCTGCTGGTGCGTTTCGGGCCGACCCCGGCCCCGTCGGTCAGGTAAGGCGGCCGTTCGTCCGGTGGCCGCAGGTCGATGTGCTTGAGTGCGACCGGCGTGTCCTGGGCGACCACCACTTGGGAGTCCACCGGGATCTTGACCCGCTCCAGCAGGGTCATCCGCACCTCGGTGCCCGCATCGCCGGGCCGGGTCAGCACATCGTCGACGTGGCCGACGATGACGCCCCGATAGGTGATCGGCGACCGCGGATTGACGCCGCCCGCGTTGTCCATCATCGCCGTGACGTGGATCTTCGGCGCGACCGTGTCCGCGCCGACCGCGTTCACCGCGATATACGCGGCGCAGGCCAGCGCGATACCGAGGAACAGCGCGATCTGGCCAAGCGGCAGCTTCTGCCGGAGGCCCTTGTCCCTGGCCATCATCGGATCCCTCCCCGCAGCAGCTGCTCCACACCACCGGATCGCGCGGCAGGCGTGGACCCGCCACTGCCCTGTGGCAGCAGGTCCGTGCCGTTGCGAAGCACGCCTGCCAGCGAGTCCGGGACGTTGAGGATGGCGTCCAGCTGGACGTAGTCCCCCGGCACGGCCCGGGCGAACAGCGGCTGGAACTCGCGCATGTTAGTCAGGAGTGCGCCGAGATCATGATCGACCCCCTCCAGGTCCTCGAGTACCGGAGCGATCTTGGTCAACGACGAGGTCAGCGTGCTCCTGCTCGTGCTGAGCGCGTCGTTGACGTCGGCCGAGAGCCTGGTCACCCCGTTCAGCAGCGTGTCGAAATTGCCCTGTTCGCTGCGCAGCACGTCGACCGCGGGCCGGATCTCCCGCAGCGCATCCGCGAGCACATCGGTGTTCGCGTTCACCGTCGAGCCCAGCTCGTTGACCGCCCGCAGCGTCCGGTTGAACTCGTCGGTGCGCTCGTCCAGCGAGGCGAGCACCTGGTCGGCGCGACCGAGCAGTTCGCGGGCCTTCTGCTCGCGACCGCCCAGCATGGTGTTGAGCTCGGTGATGACGGTGCGCGCCTGGGCGATGCCACTGTTGTTGAGCACATGGCTGAGCAGCGCCATGCTGTCCTCGATGTCGGGGCCCCTGATGGTGTCCGCGAGCGGAATCCGGTCGCCGTCAACCAGCATGTCGTCACTCGGATCCTGCGGGCTCTTCAGTGCGATGAACTGGTCACCGAGCGCGGTGCTCAGTTCGAGCCCGGCTCGGGTTCCCTTGGGCAGCGCGACATCCTGCCGGATCCGCACCAGCACCTCGGCGTGGAAATCCTTGGCCGCCATGGACACCACCCGGCCAACTGTGGCAGGCCCGAGCCGCACCTTGCCACCGGTGGGCAGGCCCGCGACGTCGGCGAACTCGACGATGAGTTCGTAGGAGGGACCGTCGACGTCACGGCCGTTCGGCGCGTTCTGCAGCGCGATTCCACAGCCACCGAGCAGCGCGACGGCAACAAGTAGTGCGGCGGAGCGCAGGACGGTGCTCACTTAGTTGCCACCTCCCAACTCGAGCGGCATCGGAATCGGGTTGGTGATACCCGCGCCCGAGCACAACGGCAGCGGGAGTTCCTGGCACAGCGGCCCGGTCAGGTTGTTGGACTCGAGGTTGGTCGAGATGTCGAACCGCACCCGCAACGCCCCGTCGGGAGTCACCGCCCGGTCGATGTTGTCGCCTGCCAGCGGCAGCACATCCATCAGCTCGACCAGCTCGTTCTGGTGCTTGGCCAGTTCCACCGAGACATCGGCGAGCCGCTCGAGGCTCCCGGTCATCGATTCCCCGTTGTCCCTGGCCAGCCGGCCAACCTGGTCCAGCACCCTGGACAACGAGGAGATGGCCACCGCGATGTTGCGGTCCTGCGCGGCGAACTCACTGGCCACCGCGTCCACCGAACTGGTCAGCGAGTCCACTGTGGACCTGTTGTCGGCGAGCACCTCGACCAGGGCGTCCAGGCTGGTGACCAGGGACTCGATGTTGGGCATTTCGCCCTTGACCACATCGGAGGCCTGGGTGATGTTCAGGATCGAGGTGCGGAAGGTCTCGCCCTTCCCGTCGACCATGGTGGCGAACCGCTTGAGCAGCCGCCCGATGTCACCGTCGGAGTTCGCGCCGTCCGGCCCGAACGTCACCAGCAGGTCGTTGACCGAGCCGACCAGCTTGTCCCACTTGACCGGCGAGTGGGTGCGGTCGAGTGGGATCACGCCGTCCTGCGGCAGTGTCGCGCCGCTGCGGTACGGCGGGGTGAGCTCGATGTACTGGTCGGAGACGACGCTGGGCGACATGACGAACGCCTCGGCGCTCGCGGGCACTTTGGTTCCCGCGGGCAGGGACATGGTGAGCCGGACGTGATCGCCGCGCGGCTCCAGTTTGTCCACCCGGCCCATCTTCACCCCGAGGATGCCAACCGAGCTGCCCACGAACATGCCGTCGGCCTGTGCGAAGTCGGCATGCAGCACGACCTTCTCATCCGGCCGGAAGGCGAGGAACAGCCCTGCGGCCAGCAGCGCCGCGATGACCAGCGCGACGAGTGAGCGTTGCGGTGTGGCGAGCATGTCAGCACCTCACCAATTGCGCGACGCACAGGACGTTGTCCGGAATGGGGCCCGCCACCGGCGCGCCCACATCCGCCCACCGGCCCTGCCCGGTGACGTTGGAGAAATACCGGGTCGACGCGGTGAACTGCCGGAGGGTTTCGTTGAAGTCCTGCTGGGTGGCCCGCAGGGTCTTGGTGATGACCTCGAGCCGGCCGATCAGCGATTCGATCACCGGCTTGTTGGTGTCCAGGAACTCGGCCATCAGCGTGCTCAGATCGGCGATATCGTTGATCATCCTGCCGATGGCGTCTCTCCGCTGGGCCAGGGTGGTCGCGACCAGATCGGCGTCACCGAGCAGTCGCACCAGGGTGTCCTTCTGATCGAGCAGGCCCTTGGTCACGCTCTGCGCACTCCGTAGCAGGCCGGTGAACTGGTCGCTGTGCTTGGTGAACACCGCGGAAGCCTTGGCGATACCGTCGAAGGCCTTGCCGACCAGTTCCGGGTCCGGCGAGTCCTGCTGCAAGGTCCGCATCAGGCTCTTCAGCGCGTCGAGATCGATCTCCTCGCTGGTTTCGGCCGCGGCGCGGGAGAGATCGTCGAGCGAAAACGGCACCTCGGTCCGGCTCAGCGGGATCGGAATGTCGGGATCCAGCTGCCCCTCTCCGGCAGGCCGCAGATCAAGATAGCGCTTGCCGAGCACGGTCTGGATCTTCACCCCGGCTTCGGTATCGGCACCGAGATTCCGGCCGGTGTCCATCCGGAAGTTCACCAGCACCTTCTCGCCCGCCAGCTCGATGTCGGTCACCTTGCCCGAAGCGACACCGGCGATGTACACCGGATCGCCCGCCTGCAGGCCTGCCGCGTTCTCGAACTCGGCAGAGTACGTCGCGGTGCGCAGGTAGAAGATCGCCTGCGGTAGCAGCAGCGAAGCGGCGACAACTACCGCGAGCGCGATCGTGCCCCACAGCGCGAGCTGCCGGGGATCGCGTTCCCGAAACGGCCCTCTCATCGGCGGCACACCTCCGAATGCGGCCCCGCGCTCAGGTCGACTTCGCCGGCGAGCGGCAGCCCCGTTTCGAGGGTCAGGTTGCAGATGTAGACGTTGAGCCACGCCGCATACTCGAGGGCCCGGTTCAACGCGGAGAGCGTGTCCGGCATCCCGCGCAGTACCACGGCGAACTGGTCCTTCTCGTCCACCAACGTGCCCGCGATCCCGTTCAACGCGCGCATGTCCCGCTCCAGCGCCGGGCGCACATCGGTCATCAGCCCGGACAGTGATCGAGCCAGCTCGCTGGATGCGTCGATGGCATCGCCGAGCTGGCCTCTGCTCTTGGCCATGCCGGAAGCCAGCCCGGCCAGGCTGTCGATCAGCCGACGGAAGTCAGGTTGGTGCTTGAGCGCGAAGTCGGTGACGCCGCGCAGGTTGGTCAGCACCTCGCCGATCACCTCGTCCTGCGCGGCGAAGTTCTCGGTCAGCCGCGCCACATGCGCGAGCAGGCTGTTCAGCGTGCCACCCTGACCGTCGAAGACCGCGACCAGTTCCCCGGCGAGCTGGTTCACCTCGCTCGGCTGGAGGGTGGAGAACACCGGCTGGAAGCCGTTGAACAGTTCGGTCAGGTCGACCGCGGGCCTGGTGCGCTCCAGCGGGATGGTGGCGCCCTCGGCCAGCGTCTCGGGACTGTTGCCGCCGGGCCGCAGCGCGACGAACCGCGCACCGAGCAGGTCCGCGTACCGGATCGCTGCCTCGGCATCAGCGGGAACCCGCTGTTCGTCCACCACTTCGAAGGTCACGGTGGCGTGTTCGCCGGTGAGCTCGATGTCGTTCACCCTGCCCACCCGCACCCCGGCGATCCGGACGTCGCTGCCCTTCTTCAAGCCGACGACATCGACGAACTCCGCCTGGTAGCTGGTCGTCGACTGGCCGAACGGGCGGTAGAGGGTGTTGGACACCAACGCCGTGCACAACAGGGTGACGACCAGGAAGCCGCCCAGCCTGAGCAGTACGGGAAGCAGCTTCATCGCATCATCACCTGCGTTCCCCTTACCAGCGGGCCGAGCAGCACGCCGACCGTGCCGTCCGACTCAGCGCTCCCCCCACCGGGCGCGCCGTCCATGATCTCGGCCAGCGTGTCCCGCTCTGTCTCGCTGCCAACCGGTCCCGAGGTTCCGCCGTAGTCGGGCGCGGTCCGTGCGGCTGCCGTCCGCGCCGATCCGCAGTTGGGTCCGTCGAGCCCGGGATAGCGCGGGCAGTCCGCCGCGGTGTAGGGGCGTGGGTCCTCCGAGGTCAGCACCGCCCTGATCTTGAACCACGGACCGGTGCGAAACGCCGGGATCCCGGCTTCGATGAATTCGCGCGCGTTGGCCACGGTCCGGGGCAGCGCACCCGGGTTGGCCGCGAGCGTGTCGATAACCGGGTCGCTCATCCGCATCAGCTCGACGGCCCGATCGATGTTGCCGTTGCCGAGAAATCGGGAGGTCTCGCCGGTCAGGGTGATGCCGCTGGTGAGCATGTCGTGCAGGGTTTGCCGTTTGTCGACCAGCGTCTTGGACAGCATGATGGCGTCCCGCAGCGCCGTGATGCCATCGGGGGTGGCCTTGGCGACCTGTTCGGACAGGATGGTCGCCGCCCGCATGCCGTCGTCGGCAAGGTCGAGGAGTTCGGGGACGTCCTCGGTCAGCTCGTGCAGCTGATCGATCATCCGGCCGAACCGCTTACCTCGGCCGCCGAGCAGTTCGGCCATCGCGCCCAGTGCTGCGCTGATCTTTTCCGGCTCGACCGCCGCCAGCAGTTCGGTCAGCCGGACGTAGGCGTCATAGAGCTGGACGGTCTTTTCCGAGTCGTCCGCGGCGAGCACATCGCCCGATTCGAGCGGCCGGCCCGCACTGTCCTCCGGCGGGACCAGTTCGACGTACTGGTCGCCGAACAGCGTGCGCGGCAGGATGCGCACCAGCGATTCGGACGAGATGCCCGGTGCCTGCCGGTCGTAAACCCGGATGGTCAGCGTCGAGGTGGTTTCCCTGGTGACCGCCTTGAGCACCTTGCCGACCACGACGCCCTTGTACTCGACCGGAGCCTGTTCCCGGATTCCCGATGTGCTCGCGGGCACGTCGGCGGTCACCTCGGGATAAGCGGAGAACGCGCCGGTGCCCGCGATCGTGGTGAACACGATCAGCCCGACGAGCAACGCGACGCCGATCGCGCCCCGCAGCGCCAGCGCGCCCTTACCCGGTGGCGGTTTCGGCGGCGAGTTCTTGCCCATCAGTTCTCACCGCCCATGCCCGGCAGCTCCATGTAGACGCCCCAGAAAGCGAAGGTGAGCAGGATGTCCACGATGATCAGCAGGACGATGCTGGTCCGCAGCCCGCGCCCGGCAGCCCGCCCGACACCCTCCGGTCCGCCGCTGGCGTTGTAGCCGTAGTAGCAGTGCACCATGGTCACCACCATGGCCAGCACCAGCGCCTTGACCAGGGACAGCAGTACGTCCTGCGGCGGCAGCATGAGCTCGAACCAGTAGTCGTAGTTGCCTGCCGACTGACCGTTGACGTTCACCACGACGATCCGGGTGGACACATACGCGGCGAAGAGCCCCACCAGGTAGAGCGGGATGACGGTGATGAACGCCGCGATCATCCGGGTGGTCACCAGGAACGGCAGCGAGTTCACGGACATGACCTCGAGCGCGTCGATCTCCTCGGAGATCCGCATCGCGCCGAGCTGTGCGGTGAACCCGGTACCCACCTTGGCTGCGAGCGCGATGCCCGCGACGACCGGGGCGAGCTCGCGGGTGTTGACCAGACCGGAGACCGCACCGGACAACGGGGCGAGGCCGACAAGGTCGAGACCGCGGAAGCCTTCCAGACCCACCTGGGCGCCGCTGACGAAGGACATCGCGAAGACGACGCCGATGGTGCCGCCTGCGGCCAGGATGGTCGCGCTGCCGAAGCTGATCTCCGCGATCAGCCGGACGATGTGCCGCCAGTACTTGACCAGGGCCATCGGCACGTAGCCGATGGCTCGGGCGTAGAAGAACAGGTGGGCGCCGACCTCGGTCAACGCACCGGCGACCCGGCCGGTGGGACCGGCGAGCGTATGCCGGATGCGGGCGAGCTGTGGGGCTGCCATCAGTAACCACTTGCCGGTGACACGAGCGCGTAGACCTCACCGATGCCGACGTTGGCGAAGAACACCAACATGAACGCGAGCACAACGGCCTCGTTGACGGCGATGCCGACCCCACCCGGGCCGCCCTTAGCGGTCAGGCCCTTCGCGCAGCACACCAGCGCGGACAGCACCGCGAAGGCGATCGCCTTGATCTGGGCGACGATGAAGTCGGGCAGGCCTGCGAAGTCGGTCATGGTCGACAGGAAGCTGCCCGGTGTCACGTCCATCGCGGAAACCTGGAATAAGAAGCTCGCGCCGATCCCGATGGCCATCACCAGGCTGGTGAGCAGCATGGTCACGATGATCGCCGCGAACACCCGGGGCACGACCAGCCGCTCGAGTACCGAGATGCCCATGACCTCCAACGCGTCGGTCTCGTCCCGGATCTTGCGGGAACCGAGGTCGGCGGTCATCGCCGACCCGCCGACTCCAGCGATCATCAGCGCGGACACCAGCGGCGCTGCCTGCCCGACGATGAGCATCGCCACCACGGCACCGCTGTAGTTCTCCGCACCGACCTGCGCGGCCAGCGAACCGACGATCACCGCGACCACCACACCGAACGGGATCATCACCAGGATCGCCGGAATCGAGCAGACCCCGGCGAGGAACTGCAGTTGGCTGAGGAACTCGTGCACGGAGAACTTGCGGCGCACGATGGAGGTCCACGTGGCGACGATGGTGTCGGCGACGAATCCGAACAGCAGGCCGACTTCGAGAACGCTCGGCGAGATCTTCTTGCTCGTGGGCGCGCTCCTGCGCCGCGCAAGCGTGCGGGCACTCCACCGCTCGGCAGTAGACGTCATGGCCCCTCCGGTCCCGCACACCCTCGCACAGCCCGGCGTAGTCGGCCAGACGAGCCCTCACCCGGCATAACGAGCGCTGCGGGGGGAAAGTTACTCGACACTTGGTTCTCAAACAAGGCCTGACCGTGGTGCGGCTGCACTCCTCACAGGCCGTAGGTCTTGGCGATGATGTCGCGCTGGATCTCGCTGGTGCCGCCGTACACGGTTGACACGACGGTGGCCCGCAGGTGCGCCTCCATGTCGTACTCGGTGGCGTACCCGTAGCCGCCCATCATCTGCATGCCCTCCAGTGCGACCTTCTTGGCGGTCTCGGTGGCCTTGAGCTTGGCCATCGATGCCTCGCGGGGAAACAGCTTCGCGGGGCTGGCGTCCACGGCGGCGGCGACCGAGTACACCAGCAGTTCGGCGCACTCGAGTTCGGTCGCCAGGTCGGCGATTCGCTGGGACAACGCCTGGAACGTGCCGATCGGTTTGCCGAACTGGGTGCGCTCGGAGACGTAGCCGACGGTGTCGTCGAACGCCCGCTTGGCCCGGCCGAGCATCGCCGCGGCCAGGTACAGCCGCTCGCCGTTGAGCCCGGCCATCAACTGCGGCCACGCCTGGTTCACCCGGCCTACCACGGCCTCCGCGGGGATGAAGCAATCGGTGAAGTACAGGTCGTTGACCTCGTTGGTGCCCATCGTGTCGATCTGCCTGATGGTCAGCCCGTCGACGTCGGCCGGGACCTCCAACATCGTCAGGCCCTCGTGCTTGGCTCCACTGGAATCTGTGCGCGCGACCAGCAGGATGTTGTCCGCGAAGTGCGCGTTGGAACACCATGTCTTCTGGCCGTTGATCAGGTAGCCGCCAGAGATGGCCTCCGCGCGGCAGGTCAGGGCACCGACGTCGGAACCGGCTCCCGGTTCGGACATCGAGATCGCGTGCACCCCGCCGGAGGCGATGGAGGTGACCGCACGCCGCCGTTGCTCGTGGGTACCGAACTTCAGGTACGGGCCCGCGACCACGACAGTGGTCACCCATCCGCCGATCGGGGCCAGTCCGTAGCTCATGCGCTCAGCGAAGACGCATTGCTCGGTGATCCCGCCACCGGAGCCACCGTCGGCTTCGGGCAGCCCGATGCCCAGCCAGCCGAGGCCTGCGAGCTTGGCATAGAACTCGGCGTTGTGCGCCTCTGTGCCGTTGCGGGTCAGCGCGTCACGCTGTTCGCGGGTGCCGCACTCCTTCTGACACAGCTCGTCGATGGCCTCGGCGAACGCGCGCTGTTCGGCGGTGAACTCGGCGGGCATGCTCTCTCTCCCTGAAATCACCGTGCCGAGCCCGCCTGAGGCGCGACCGGCACGCTCGTCACAATCCGTGCGTCACATAGAACCAGCACTGTTGTCACTGCGTCAATAGCGTTGCGCGACCTAGCTGTCGAGGCGCCCGTTCTCAACGGCCCAGCAGGCCCTTGGCGATATGCGTCACCTGAACTTCGTTGCTGCCCGCGTAGATCATCAGCGACTTGGCATCACGGGCGAGTTGCTCGACCCGGTACTCGGCCATGTATCCGTTGCCGCCGAACAGTTGCACGGCCTCCATCGCGACCTCGGTGGCCGCTTCGGAGGAGTACAGCTTCATCGCGGAGGCCTCCGCCAGGCTTGGGAGCCGCCCGGCGCGCAGGGTTTCAATTGTTCGGAACACCATGTTCTGCACGTTGATCCGCGCGATCTCCATCTTGGCCAGCTTGAGCTGGATCAACTGGAAGCGGCCGATCTCCTGGCCCCACAGCGTGCGGCTCTTCGCGTAATCCACACACAGCCGGTGGCACTCGTTGATGATGCCCAGCGACAACGCCGCGACTCCGACTCGCTCGGCGGTGAAGCTCTCCCGCGCGCTGTCCCTGCCATCGCCGCCCTTGTGCACCTCGGTCTCGCCGAGCAGCCGGTCCTTGCCCAGCCGCACGTTGTCGAAGAACAACTCGCCGGTCGGCGAGGACATCATGCCCATCTTCTTGAACGGCTTGCCTTGGGTCAGGCCCGCCATGCCCGCCTCCAGCACGAAGGGGAGCACCTTGCGGTCGCGCGGAGGTACATCGACGCCCTCGACTGTGTCATGCAACTTGGCGTAGACCACAATCGTGTCCGCGTGCGGACCGTTGGTGATGAATGTCTTCTGTCCATTGAGGACGTAACCATCGCCGTCGCGCCGGACGTAGGTCTTCATGCCGCCGAAAGCATCCGAACCCGAGCCCGGCTCGGTGATCGCCCACGCGCCGACCTTGTCGAAGCTCGCCAGCCCGGGCAGCCAGCGCTCCTGCTGGGCGAGGGTGCCGCGCGAGGCGATCGTACCCGCCGTCAGTCCGAGGCTGACGCCGATCGAAGCGACGATACCCAGGCTCACCCCGGCCAGCTCGCTGATCGCGATGAACCCCATGGCTTCCTGGCCACCGAACAAGGAGCCGCCCGAGCGCTTCTCCTTCTTGGCCCGCGGATCCTCGCCCGCGGCGAGTGCCGCCTGCCTGGCCCGCTGCTTGTCCAGCATCGTCTTGACCGCCTCACCGGCCATCGCGTCGACGCCGAAGGAGGCGAACAGCTTGCGGATGATGTCGTAGGGCGGTAGCTGGCCGCTCTCCAACTCATCGAGGTGGGGACGGATCTCCTTGTCGATGAAGTCACGAATCGCATCCCTGATCAGCAGATCGGTCTCGGACCACTCGATCACGACATTCTCCTTGCGGTGGAAGGGAAATCAAGCCCACTCGTTGAGTCGCTCGGCCACGTTGCCGATGGTCCACGGACCGTCGGCCTCGGTGGTTTTGTCCGCGCTCCAGCCGGACAGTTCCTGAATGGATCCGCCCTGCACCGCGAATACCTTGCCGGTGATCGCGCACTTCTCGGTGGCCAGGTAGGCCACCAGCGGGGAAATGTTGGCCGGGGAGAACGCGTCGAACTCCCCTTCCGGCACCTCCTGCGCGAAGATCGCGCCCATACCGGGGGTGGCCAACGTGAGCCGGGTGCGGGCTACCGGAGCGATCGCGTTGGCTCGCACGCCATAACGCTCGAGCTCCTGCGCTGCGACCAGGGTCATCGCGGCGATACCCGCCTTGGCCGCGCCGTAGTTGGCCTGGCCCGCGTTGGGCATGAACGTGCCGGACGGCGACGCTGTGTTGATCACTGCACCCGCGACCTGGTCGCCTGCCTTGGTCCGGGCCTTCCAGTACGCGGCGGCGTGGTGCAGCGGCGCGAAGTGCCCCTTGAGGTGCACCGCGATCACCGCGTCCCACTGCGACTCCTCCATGGAGGCGATGAACGCGTCCCGCAGGATGCCCGCGTTGTTCACCAGAATGTCCAGCCTGCCGAATTCGCCGACGGCCTGATCGATCATGTTCTTGGCGCCTGCCCAGTCGGCGACGTTATCGGTGTTGGCCGTCGCCTTGCCGCCCGTCGCGAGGATCTCGTCGACGACTTCCTGGGCGGGGCCCGCGTCCGACCCGCTGCCGTCGTTGGCGCCGCCAAGGTCGTTGACCACGACGCTGGCACCCTCCTTGGCGAACAGCAGCGCGTGCTCCCGCCCGATCCCCCGGCCGGCACCGGTGATGACGGCTACCCGCCCGTCCAATGCACCCATTGTCCTGTTTCTCCTTGCTTGTGAGGGTCATCTGTCGACAGATGACCCTGTTGGTCAGGCGGCGAGTTCGGCGAGGCCGTCCTTGATCACGGCGTCGGCACCCACGGTGGTTTCGTAGGCGTAGGTGGTGAGGCCGCGTGCCGTGGCCGCGCGCCATATCTGCGTGGAAAGGTCCTGGCCCGGCAACACCGGCTTGGAGAACCGCACCGCCAGCCGCTTCAGCCGGCCCACATCGGATCCACCCACCTCGGTCAGTAGTGCCCACGAGGTGAACGCCATCGTGCACAGGCCGTGCGCGATGATGCCCGGCAAGCCGGCATCCTTGGCCACCTCCGCATCGAGGTGGATCGGCATCGGATCGCCCGCAGCGGGCCCGTATCGGAACGTCTGATCGTCGTCGACGTGCTGGGCGAGCTTGGCCACCGGTGACTGCGAACGCAACGAATCGTCGAACTTGTGGTCGGGAGCCAGCTCGCCGACGGTCTCGCCACAGTCGTAGCCGCGGACAAAGAAGGTCACGTACTGCTCGTTGACCAGTTCGCCGTCGTCGGTCCTGGTCTCCAGATAGACCCCGGAACGGGTGCCGTTGGGCAGGCCCTGGTAGCCGATCATCTTGCCCTTGGCGACCAGCGAGTCGCCCGGCCTGATCGGCCGGTGGAACCGGAAATCCTGCTCCCCGTGCACGATCCGGCCCAGCAACGACAGCGGCACCACTTCCAGCGCGGGCTCCATCAAGGACTGGAAAACCGGCACAATGGCGAACACCGGACTCGCCACGTCACCCGCGAGGTGCGCCTCGATCGGGTCATTGGTCGCCCTGGCGTACTCGATCAACCGATCCCGGGTCACCTCGAACCGGGTCTCCTCGGTCCACTCACCGAGCCCGCTCGAATCGAACTTCAGCTCGTCGGCCATGGGTGAATCTCCTTGCCGGGTCAGGCGACCAGTTCGGCGAACTTGGCCAGAGATTCGTCCAGGTTCTTCTTGCCATCCTTCTCGACGGCCTTGCCCAGCGCGCCGACGATCATCTGACCGGAGAACTCGGCATTGATGCTCGCCTTGGAACCGTCCCCAGCGGGCTCAACCAGCAGGTCGAACTGAACCTTGACGCCCGCCATGCCAGTGCCGGAGATGGACAGCTTGTTCGGCGCGTCGTACTCGTCGACGGTCCAGGTGATGGTGTTCGGCATGCCCAGCATCGTGACCACCTCGGACACCTGCGAGCCTTGGGAGAACTCGGCGGGGACCTCGCCCTTCCACTTGGTGTGGATGGTCAGCCACTTCTCGAAGTTGTTCGGGTTGGAGAAGTCCTCCCACACCTTCTCCGGGGCGGCTGGAAGCTCGACCGAAGCGTTGATCTGACCCATGACGTGTACTCCTTTGTAGATGGTGATGTTCGATGGCCCGCTGGGAACGCTGGTTAGCGTTCGGCGCGCTGGTAGGCGGTGACCACGGCAGCGCCGCCGAGTCCGATGTTGTGCTGCAGTGCTGCGGTGACGCCCGCCACCTGACGCTTGTCGGCGGTGCCGCGCAGCTGCCAGGTCAGTTCGGCGCACTGCGCAAGGCCGGTGGCGCCGAGCGGGTGGCCCTTGGAGATCAGCCCGCCGGACGGGTTGACCACCCAGCGTCCGCCGTAGGTGGTGTCGCCTGCGTCGATCAGCTTGCCCGCCTCACCCTCGCCGCACAGACCGAGCGCTTCATACAGCAGTAGTTCGTTGGCGGAGAAGCAGTCGTGCAGTTCGATGACCTGGAAATCCGCCGGGCCAAGACCGGCCTGCTCGTAAACCTGGCGGGCGGCCTGCACATTCATGTCGTAGCCGATGATGTTCTTGGCGGTGCCGTCGAAGGTGGACTTGAAGTCGGTGGTCATCGCCTGACCGACGATCTCCACCGCCTGACCGGCAAGCCCGTGCTTGGAGACAAAGGCCTCGCTGGCCAGGATCGCCGCGCCCGAGCCGTCCGAGGTCGGGGAGCACTGCAGCTTGGTCAGCGGCGCGTAAATCTCCCGCGAGTCCAGGATGTCCTGCAACGTGTACACGTCCTGGAACTGCGCGTACGGGTTGTGCACCGAGTGACGGTGGTTCTTCTCGCCGATCTTGGCGAAATGCTCCGCCGTTGTGCCGTAGCGCTCCATGTGCTCACGACCGGCCGCACCGAACATCCACGGGGCGGGCGGGAACACCGGGTCGTAGAGCTCGACCAACGCCTGGATGTGGTTCATCATCGGCTGCTCGCGGTCGTCGTAGGTCGATCCGAGGGAACCGGGCTGCATCTTCTCGAACCCCAGGGCGAGAACACAGTCAGCGCGTCCGCCTCGAACTGACTCAGCCGCCAGGTAGAGGGCGGCTGATCCGGTCGAGCAGTTGTTGTTCACATTGACGATCGGGATACCGGTCATGCCCAGTTCGTAAACCGCCCGCTGACCCGAGGTCGACTCGCCGTAGACGTATCCGACGTAGGCCTGCTGCACCTCGTCGAACGAGATACCCGCATCCCCCAACGCCTTCGTGCCCGACTCCTTGGCCATCTGCGGGTAGTCCCAACCCGCACGCCTGCCGGGCTTCTCGAACTTCGTCATCCCCACGCCGACGACATAAGCCTTCTTCGCCACAGCAGACGCTCCTTTGCTTGTCGCTGGTCTCCCGGATCGGTTCTCACTGACCCGCAGTAAAACATACAGGCATGTTTGCCGGTAATCTAGACTTGGCGACCATGCTCTGCGGAAGATCGGCTCGGATGCTCTGCTCTAGCTGCCCTTATCAGCACTTGAGACGTACAGCACAGGTCTTCAACTGCTCGCGATGCACCCGAGGACCCCGATCGATCCTGCTACTTAAAGTCATTCTTGCCTGTAAGTTACACTGACTGCTATGACGGCCGACGTGACCAGCACGAGCAAGCCACGGCGCACCCAGGACGAGCGCAGCTCGACCACCCGGCGCGCGCTGCTCGAGGCGACCATTGACTGCCTGGTCGAAGAGGGTTATGCGAACCTGACCACGACCAAGGTTGCCGCGCGGGCACAGGTCTCCCGGGGTGCCCAGGTCCACCATTTCCCCACGAAGGCAACCCTGGTCTCGGAGGCCATCCAGTACCTGATCGCTCAGGTCAGCCAATCGCTGTTCAGCGAACTCGGCCAGCTGCCGCCCGGCTCCCAGCGTGCTGATGCCGCCATGGACCTGCTGTGGAACACCTACCGCGGCAGGCTGTTCCAGGCGGTCGTGCAACTGTCCGTGGCGGGCGCGGGCGACGCGGAGATCGAGGAGAAGCTGGGCGTGCTCAATCGGGTCGTCACCGACGTCATCCGTGGCGCGGTGCCGGTGTTGTTCCCCCAGGAAGCGAACCATCCGCACTTCGAGGACGCGTTGTACACGACGATCAACGCCATGACCGGCCTCGCGGTGGTCCAACGCGTGGCCAAGCTGAGCGAGGCCGAGGTGGCCGGTCGTTGGCGCAGGACCAAGGCACAGTTGTTGCGGCTGATCTCCGACTGACTGACCGTCCCCGCAGGTCACGCGGTATGTGCGCGACAGCACTTAGAGAGTGAACGCACGCTGCTGCTGGCTTGCGCCGGACGTCCGACTCGGGTGAAGCTGTAGCCCCTTGGCAGCTGGGAGTGTTCGGTGAATTGGTCGGTCGTCATCGACGACATCCAGCAGTACTGGTGGATCTACGCGGCGATGCCGGTCATGGCGGCGCTCATCGGCTACGTCACCAAACTGCTCGCGGTGTGGATGCTGTTCAACCCGCTCGAGTTCAAAGGCATCAAGCCCTTCCTCGGCTGGCAGGGCATGATTCCCGCACGGGCGGGCAAGATGGCCGCGATCGCATACGACACCATGACCACCGGCCTGGTCGATCTGCAGGAGGTCATGGGGCGCATCGATCCCGACGATCTGGTGCGCGAACTGCAGGGACCGATGAATCAGGCGGTCGAGGACCTGGCGCGCGAACTGCTCGCCGAGTACCAGCCCGATCTGTGGGAGGCCCTCCCCGACGCGGTGCGCAAACTGCTGATCAAGCGGATTCAGTCGCAGGCCCCCAAGGTGGTCAAGCAGCTCGTCAAGGAGGTCACCAGCGACATCCACGCCGTGGTCGACGTCCGGCACATGGTGGTGTCAAACCTGGTCCGGGACAAGGACCTGCTCAATCGGTTGATCAGGGACGTCGCCCAGCCGGAGCTACGGTTCATCGTCCGGTCCGGAATCTACTTCGGCGCGTTCATCGGTGTGCTGCAGGCGGTGGCCTGGGGCCTGACCAAGAGCCCGCTGGTCATGCCGATCTTCGGCTTCATGACGGGCTGGATCACCGATTACCTCGCGCTGAACATGCTGTTCCGGCCCCAGGAGGAGAAACGCATCCTCGGCATCAAGCTGCACGGCCTCTTCCAACGCCGCCGGGACGAGGTCGGCGCGAAGTACGGAGACCTCATCGCCAGGGAGATCCTCACTCCGAAGAACCTGCTGGAGGGCATGCTGACCGGGCCGAAGTCGGACCGGCTGCTCGCCATCGTGCAGAAGGAGGTCCAACGGACCATCGACGAGCAGGCCGGCTTCGTCAAGCCGCTCGTGGTGCTCGCCGTGGGCGGCCGCCGGTACCAGCAGCTCAAGGAAGGCGCCGTCACCAAGGTCCTGGAGACCGTTCCCGAGACCGCGGAGAGCATGTTCGCCTACACCGAGGAAGCCCTCGATATCCGCAACACCATCGCGTCGAAGATGGGGCTTCTGTCGGCGGATCAGTTCGAGAACATCATCCGGCCCGCCTTCAAGGAGGACGAGAAGACCGCGATCGCGGTCGGTGCCGTCCTCGGTGGCGTGATCGGCGAGCTTCAGGCGGCCCTGCTCATCTACCTCCCCACCGCGCTGGGATTGCTTGCCCTCTGACCGACTTTATGAGCGGCGAAGCCGGCGCACCCGCTCCCGCGCACCGAGCGCTTCCCCCTCCGGTTGAGCGGCCCGCAGGTCGGAAACGTCGGTGGCGGCCGTCATTGCGTGTCTCCCTCGAGACGGCGATGGTAGGCCGCGCGTGCCGCCGGGTCCGCCCGGGTGAAGGCCACACTGGCGCCCGTGATGCGGTCGGCCGCACGACGCACCGGGGCGGGCAGCACGGACAGCACCGTGAGGGTCGCGGCCAGTGACTTGGGGACGGTGAGCCGCTCCTTGCCGGTCCGTACCGCCCGGACCACCGTCCGGGCCACATCCTCCGGATCGACGGTGCTCATGCCCTCCAGCCACTTCGGCACCTTCGCGCCCGCCGAAAGCTCCGTTCGCACCACACCGGGCAGCACGGCGCTGACGCTGACGCCGGAATCGCGCAACTCCCAGTGCATCGCTTCGGAGAATCCGACCACCGCGTGCTTGGTCGCGCAGTAGGTCGCCAGCGCGGGGAGGCCCTGGACGCCCGCGAGCGAGGCGATGTTGACGACGCTGCCGCGACCGCGCTGGGCGAACCGGGCGCAGGCCAACTTCGAGCCGGTGATCACTCCCCGCAAGTTGATACCGATCATCCGATCGGTCATCGCGTCGGTTTCGTCGAGAAGCAGGCCGGTTGGCATGATGCCCGCGTTGTTGACCAGCACATCCAGTGCGCCGAGCGCATTCTCGGTCTCGGTCAGGAATGCTTCGAACGAGCCCTTGCCAGTCACGTCGAGCGGCAGGCCGATGATCCGCGCGCCCGGCTTCGCGCCCAGTTCGACGGCGGTTTTCTCCGCGAGCTCCACGTCGAGGTCCCCGATGGCGACCTTCGCCCCGGCGTCCAGGAAGGCCTCCGCGGTCGCCCTGCCGATGCCGCGTGCCCCGCCGGTGATGGCCACGACCTTGTTCGCCAGGGAGAGGGACTTCTTCATCCGTGCCATAGAGCAGCCTTCCGCTTCGAAGTTTGGTTCCTTCGACCAGCATGAAGCCCGGATTGTGCTATTTCTTGAGGCATCCGCCCAACGAGGGTCCCCCTCGTTGTACCGTTCGGCCAATCGATGCGGGGGGAAGGAGGAACCGTGCGCCAGCCACAGGTCGACCGCCACGCGGAGACGATCCGCTGGGTGCAGTCCTACGCCCAGCTGATGCTGGCCGACGACGTGCTGACCGAGCTCGCCGGTCGCCTGAACGACCAGATCGTGGCCGAGATGCGCGAGTTCAGCGCGGACGCCGGGGTGCGGCGGGATCTGGACGCCAGCACGCGGGACGCGTTGCGGAGCTTCCTGAGCCTGATCGCGCGTGATGCGGATTCACCGCTGGTGATGCCTCCTGCCGCGCTCGACCTCGCCCGCACGCTCGCCCAGCGCCGCCACGACGTCGGGGTGCTGCTGCGGCTGTACCGCATCGGCCAGCGAGTGCTGTGGAGCGAGCTGATGGCGATCGTCGAACGCGAGGTCGCCGATCCCGAGCTGCGCATGGCGATCCTGCACTACCTCTGGGAACGCCTGAGCAAGACACTCGAGCAGAACATGACCGCGCTGGTCGCGGCGCACACCGAGGAAGCGGAGCGGACGCTGCGTGGCGCACTGGCCCGCAAGGTGGAAACGGTGCACGCGCTCCTACGAGGTGATGCACTCGAGGTTGATCGCGCCGGCCAGTGGCTGGGCCACAACCTGCGCCGGAACCAGACCGGTCTGGTGCTGTGGGCCACCGACGACGTCGAGGATCCCGACCCGAGCGGCAAGCTGGAAATGCTCGCGGGCGAGGTGGCGGCCACGATCGGCGCCGATCGGCCGCTGACCGTGCAGTCCAGCGCGCGCGTGGTGTGGGCATGGCTGGCGGGCGATCCCCGCCCCGACCTGACCCGCATCGCCGAGGTGCCTCTAGTGCGTTGTGGTCCGGGTTTGCGGGTGGCGGTGGGCGTGCCCGCTCGGGGTGTCGCGGGGTTCCGCCGCAGCCACCGCGAGGCGGTGCTCGCTCACCGGGTAGCGGTGAACGGTGCGTCGGATGACACCGTGACCTTGTATCGCGACGTGGAGATCGTGAGCTGTCTGTCCGCCGACACCGAGTCGATGCGCGCGCTGGTCGAGCGGGAACTCGGCGGGCTGACCAAGGATGATCCGGCGGTGGCACGACTGCGGGACACGGTGCTGGCCTACTTCAGCGGGGGCAGCAGCGCTCGAGCGGCCGCCGACGCGCTGGGAGTGCACAAGAACACGGTCCTGTACCGGCTCCGGCAGGCCGAAGAGCTCCTCGGGCACGGCATCGACGAGCGCAGGCTGACCCTCGAACTGGCCCTCCTGCTGGTGGACGCCTACGGCACAAGCGTCCTCCCCGGCCCGCTGCCCTCGTGAGTGATCAGGGTCGCCGGACCAACAACTTTCACTCACGAGGCCACGCCACCTGCACGGTTCACCCCTCCAGTGCACGCTTGGCCATCGGCAGGGCACGGTCCCGGTCAGCGGGAGCGAGTCCGATGCGGGTACGGCGGTCCAGCAGGTCGGCCTCGTCGAGAGCGCCCTCGTGGCGGACGGCGAAGAGCAACTCGGCCATGGTGGTGTCGATGCCCTCGGCGACCGGCTCCAGAAGGGAGACGTCGCCGTCGGCCTCCGCGATGACCGCTGTCGCCTCGGTGCCGTAGCACCGCAGAAGTCGTTCCGGCGCACCAACTTTCGCGAGCTCGGCCCAACCCGCCGCCCCGACCAGCGGCAGCCGGTGCGTACGGCACGCGTGCGCATGCACGCCGGAGCGGGCGAGCGCGGCGTCCAGGGCATCCTGAGCCATCCGGCGGTACGTGGTGAGCTTGCCGCCGACGACGGTGACCAGCCCATCCGGCGCGGTGATCACGGCGTGCTTGCGAGAGACGTCCGCCGGGTGCCCCGATCCGGTGTCCAGTAGCGGGCGCAGCCCGGAGAAGGTGCCAAGCAAGTCCTGACGCGACAACGGTTCCCGCACCGCCGAGCTCACCGTGTCCAGCAGGAAGTCGATCTCCGCATCGGAAGCCTGCGGCGCATCAGGGATCTCACCCGGTGCGTCCTCATCGGTCAGCCCGACATAGACCCGGCCGCCGGGAGCGGGCAGGGCGAAGACGAACCGGTTGGACTCCCCCGGCACCGGGACCGTCAGGCCGGCGCTCAGACCGCCGAAGGATGCCTGGGACAGCACCAGATGAGTGCCCCGGCTGGGTCGCAGCGTGATACCCGGCGCGATCTGTGCTGCCCACACCCCCGCCGCGTTGATCACCATGCGAGCGTCCACTGTGTACTCATCATCGGTGAGCTGATCACGCAACACCGCGCCGCTGCCGGTGACCTGCTCGGCGGCACACCGGGTCAGCACCCGCGCGCCGTTGGCGGCCGCGGTGCGGGCGAGCGCGACCACCAGCCGTGCGTCATCGGTGAGCTGCCCGTCCCAGAACACCAGCCCGCCCCGCAGGCCATCGGCACGCACGGTGGGCGCAAACCGCAGTACCTCGGCGCGGGTCACCCTGCGCGAGCGCGGCAGCGTGTGCCGAGAGGTCCGGGCGGCCACGCGCAGGGCGTCACCGGCGAGGAACCCCGCGCGCACCATGGCAGCCCCGGCCTTGCTCACAGAGAACAGTAACGGCACCAACTGCGGGAACGCCCGGACCAGATGCGGGGCGGTGCGCCCGATCAGGATGCCGCGCTCGACCGCACTCTCGTGCGCGATGCCCACGTTGCCGGACGCGAGGTAGCGCAGACCACCGTGCACCAGCTTGGAACTCCACCTGCTGGTGCCGAACGCCAAGTCATGTTTCTCGGCGAGCACGACGGAAAGACCGCGCGACGCCGCGTCCAGCGCGACTCCGGCACCGGTCACGCCGCCACCGATCACCAGCAGGTCGACCGGACCGCGAAGCTGGTCGAGCTCGCGTGACCTGCGTTCAGTGTTCAGGGAGGAAGAATGCGTCACGGGGCCAAGTACCTTTCGAGAAGCTCGCGCAGTTGCCCGTCCAGCACGTCGACCTGCTCGCCCGCGCCACTCGGCGCGTCGACGAAAACCGGACCGGTCAGCGCGAACGACCAGGCGGTGAGCACAACGGCTTTGGCTTGCAGCGCGGCATCGCCCACCCTGATGGAGCCGTCCGCCGCGCCGTCCCGGATGCCGGACTCGACCAGGCCGAGTTGCTGATCGGTGCTGGTCCCCCGCCGCTGCAGTAGATACGGCAGCAGGAAGTCCGGATCCAGCTCGATGATCTTGCGCAGTAGGGGGTGACGGCGAATCGCGCGCACGATCAGGACGACACCGTGCACCAGCCGGTCCCGCGCGGTATCGGCATCCGCGTCGATCACGCTCATGGCCAGCGTCGCCCATTCCCTGGTCATCAGGGCGGCGATCACTTCGCGCACGTTGCGCCACCGGCGGTACAGCGTGGCGCGGGACACGCCTGCCTTCCTGGCGATGTCGGCCATCGTCATCCGCCGCATCCCGACCGAGAGCAGCAGTTCGTAGGCGGCATCGAGGATGCGCTCCTCGGGAATCGCGTTGGCTGCTTTGAGCTCATCGACGGCTCGCTCCCGCTCAGCCACCCGCTTGCGTTGCTGCGACATCACATGTCAAAGTGTATCAGCACGATCGTCGTCCACCAACCCCCGACAGGACCGACCATGACCGAGTCAGACCTCCCCGTCGTCGAGTTTCATCCCTACCGATGGGGTAATCCGGAGCACCCGGGCGAACTGCCCGCCGCGGCGAGCGCGGCATTGGGCGCACTCGGGGTGCGGACACCGGAGCAAGGCCCCGTCGAGGTGCATGACGTTGTGCTGCCGGAGGTCACGCTGCCCAGCGACGCCCTGGCCGCGATCGAAGCCGTAATCGGGGCGGAACAGGTGACCAGCGATCACGATGCGCGCGTCGCGCACACCCGTGGCTGGTCCACGCCCGACCTGCTCAAACTGCGCACCGGGGATGCCACCGACGCACCGGACGCCGTGGTCTTCCCCGGCTCCCACGACGAGGTCGTCTCCCTGCTCGGAGTGTGCGGCGAGCACCGCATCGCCGTCGTGCCCTACAGCGGCGGCACCTCGGTTGTCGGCGGCCTGGTGGCGGCCCGCGAGGGTTTCGCCGGGGTCATCGCAGTGGATCTGCGCAGGCTGGACGCCCTGCTCGACCTCGACGAGGTATCCCGCACCGCCACCCTCCAGGCAGGCGTTCGCGGGCCGCGCGCCGAGGAACTGCTCCGGCAGCGGGGTCTGACCCTCGGCCACTTCCCACAGTCCTACGAGGGAGCCAGCATCGGCGGCTACGCGGCGGCACGGTCGGCCGGGCAGGCCTCCGCCGGGTTCGGCCGCTTCGATGAGATGGTGGTGGGCATCGTGCTCGCGACCCCGCGCGGCACCATCGAGCTCGGCAGCGCCCCGATGTCGGCAGCGGGCCCTGATCTGCGCCAGCTCGTCCTCGGATCCGAAGGCACGCTGGGCGTGATCACCTCGGTGACCGTCCGGGTTCGTCCCGCACCCGAGGAGCGGGTGTACGAGGGCTGGAAGTTCCCCTCGTTCGAGGCGGGCGCCACCGCGCTGCGAAGGCTCGGCCAGGACGGCCCGATGCCCACCGTGCTGCGCCTGTCCGACGAAGCCGAGACCGGAATCAACCTCACCGACCCGAGTGGTCAGCTCGGCAGCGGACCAGGCGGGTGCCTGGCCATCACCGGCTTCGAGGGCAGCACCGCCGAGGTCGCGGCCCGGCGGGCCGCCGTGACCGAGGTGCTGACATCACTCGGCGGTGAGCCGCTGGGCACCGCGCCCGGGGAGGCGTGGCGAGCAGGCCGGTATCACGCCCCCTACCTGCGCGATCCGCTGCTCGATGCGGGCGTGCTGGTGGAGACCTTGGAGACGGTGACCTTCTGGTCCAACCTGTCCACGCTGCGCGCTGCGGTGACCGACGCGCTGCAATCCGCGCTGTCGGCGCACGGCACCCCCGCACTGGTGCTCTGCCATATCTCGCACGTGTACGAAACCGGAGCCTCGCTGTACTTCACCGTGGTGTGTGCGCAGGCGGCAGACCCGATCGCGCAGTGGCGGGATGCCAAGACCGCGGCCAATGCGGCGATCCGGTCCTGCGGGGCGGCAATCACCCACCACCACGGCGTGGGCACCGACCACCGCGACACCTATGCCGCCGAGATCGGGCCGCTGGCCGTCGACGTCCTGCGTGCGGCCAAGCACGCCCTCGACCCGGCCGGCATCCTCAACCCCGGCGTGCTGATCAGCAGGAGCTCGTGATGCGCCGCTACACCGCACTGATCAACCCGGTTGCCGGCGGAGGCCACGCAGGCACGCTGTGGGATCCGGTGGCCGGGCTGCTGCGCGCGGCAGGCGCGACGGTGCGCATCGAACAGACCAGCAGCAGCGCGCACGCCGTCGAGCTGGCGGCGACAGCGGCCGGGCGGGGCGAGGTGGTCATCGCGGTCGGCGGCGACGGGCTGGTGCGGGACGCAGCGGGCGGAGTGGTCGCCTCCGCAGGCGCGCTGGGCATCGTCCCTGCCGGGCGCGGCAACGACTTGGCGCACACCCTCGACATACCCGACGATCCCGCGGCGCTGGCCCGGATACTGCTGGATGGGCCGACCCGGCGGATCGACGTGCTCGACGTCAACGGCGTCATCGTGCCCGGCAACGTCTACGTCGGGATCGACTCGCTGGCCACCCGGATCATCAACAACAGCAGATGGGTACCCGCCCTGATGCTGTATCGGCTGGCACCGGTGCGTGCGGTGCTCAGCTGGAAACCGCCGATCTACACGGTGGTCGCCGATGGGCAGTCCCGGCAGGTACGGGCGCATACCGTGGTGATCGCCAACTCCGGTGCCTACGGCCACGGATTGCGCATAGTGCCACCCGCGGTGGTGGACGACGGCCTGCTGGATGTGATGGTGGTCGGCGCGGGGCCGCGCCGGATGATCGTGACGTTCATGAGCGAGGCGAAGAAGGGCACTCACGTACACCGTCCCGAGGTCGATCTCCGCACCGCGCGCGAGGTCGTGATCGACGCAGACGGCCCGGTGCCGGTGTGCGCGGACGGCGACGAGATCGGCACGCTGCCCGTCACGGTGAAGGTGCGCCCTGGTGCCCTCACCGTGATCGCACCGCGACCGTGACGCCACGGCTTCATGACGTTGCGCCAGAATGGGTGCGGGTACTCCGGTTGCGGAGCCGCTGAGGAAAGGACGTCTGACGTGGCGATGAGGGCTGGGGCGAATGCCGGCACCGGTGCGTCGCGGCCGCGTAATCGCAAGGAAATGATCCTGCAGGCGGCCACCGAACTCTTCGTCCGCGAGGGTTACCACCGCACGGCGATGGGCGACATCGCGGCGACGCTCGGTATCACCTCCACCGCGTTGTACCGGCACTACCGGAACAAGCAGGAGCTACTGGCACGGAGCCTGCTCGACGGCCTCGACCTCGTGCGAAGCGCGATCACCGGCGCGGTCGAGGCCGACGATCAGCTCGGCACGTTGATCGACGCGCTGACCGCTCTGTCGCTCGAGCATCGCGGGCGCGCCGCACTGTGGCAGCGGGAGCTGCGCCATCTGCCCGATGAGGACCGCCGCGCCGCCACCGCGAGACTCGCGAACGCCAACGACCAGGTGCGGTCGGTCATCATGGCCGCGCGCCCGGAACTCGACGAGGATGACGCCGAGTTGCTCACCTGGTGCCTCGGCGCGGTGTTCGAAAGCGTGTCCTACCACCGGGTGCTGATGTCCCGGGACCGGTTCGCCGCATTACTCACAGAACTGGCCTTCCGGGCAGTGCGGGCCGATCTTCCTCAGGGCCGCCGGAACGCCTGCGGGATCGAACTCGACGAGGCCCACCGGGTCGGCCTGCACGATCTGTCCGACCAGATGTCCCGGCGCGAACGGTTGATCGCGGTGGCCACCCAGCTGTTCGACCGGCGTGGCTACGCAGCGGTGGGCATCGAAGACATCGGTGCGGCGGCGGGTATCACCGGACCGAGCGTGTACTACCACTTCCAGAGCAAAGCCGAGTTGCTCACCGAGATCGTCGAACGCGGCGCCAAGGCCATCGACTACTACATCGCCAAGGCGGTGGCCGAGGGCAAGAACCCAGCCGACACGCTGGAACGCATGGCGCGGTACTACGCGCTCTTCGCCCACGTCCAGCGGGATCTGGTCGGCGTGATCGTCGGCGAGGTGATCCACCTGCCACCCGATGCCGCGGCCCGGTACCGGGACGTCCAGCGCGAAGGGATCATGCGATGGACGGCGGCGCTGCGGGCCGTCCGCCCAGAGCTCGACGCGGGGTCCGCCCGGGTCACCATTCAGGCCGTCATCATGGCGGTCAACGACGCCGTACGCCTGCCGCAGTTGACCCGACGTCCACACCTGGTGGATGAGCTCGTCGCCGTCAGCATGGCCATGATGGCGACTTAGGTGACTATGGTCACAGAGAGCAAAATTCCCTCAGGAAACTTGCCGGATCGACTTGGCATGATCACCCAAACGGGTAGTATCTGCGGAGCCAACAGCACAACGAGTGCATAACGGCGGCAGGCAGGTTCTGCTGCGCCACCAGGTGAGAGGGTCGAGCGTGACGACGAAGGCTGTTGATCATCGACAGAGCACGTCCCGGAAGTTCACGGTCGCCGAGCTGGTGGCGCGCGAGCGCACCGCCTCCGTTCCGGTCCGCCCAAGCTACCCGGAGGACGGTCCGCGGTCCTATGTGCCGGTCGCCCAGCTGCTCCGCAGGGAAGGCGTCGACTTCGGCGGCGACAACGAACCCACCCGCGAGCTGCCCGCTGTGCAGGTACCGGCCCTGGCCGCGAATACCGATGTACTGCACGTGGCGGACCTGCTGCGCCGTGAAGGGGAGCTGCCCGAGGAGAAGCGGCCCCGCAACCGTGCCACCGCCGTGAGCAGCGCCGCTGTGCTGTGCGGCTTGACCATCGCCGGCCTGATCGCGCTCAAGCCCAGCATCGCCTCTTCCCCGGTGAGCGACGCGCCGCAGGACGCCGACCGGCGGTTCAGCGCGGCTCCCGGCACCCAGACCGCAACCACCACCGAGCTGAAGCGGGATGGTGGTGGAGCCGCGCCCACGACCGCGGCCAACCTGCTCCGCAATGACACGACCGATGCCGCTTCGCCTGCCGGCTCGCGCAATGGCACGTCCGGTGGTGCGGGCACGACCGCGGAGTCCAGCGGGTCCCGCTCGGCGAACGGATCGAGCGACGGCTCGGTCACCCAGCCGACTTCGACCTCGACCGCGCCGGGTGACTCGAGCCCGACGTCGCAGCCCTCGGAGCCTGCTCCCTCGACCGACGAGGAGCCGCCGCCGGCAGAGGAGGAAGACGACGAGACTGTGCTGGACCCGGTGCTCGACCCGGTCACCGGCGCGATCGGCGGCCTGCTCGACTCCAGCAGCGTCGCGGTCTCGACGTCTATCGCTGCCCTGCTCGGCGGCTGAGCCGCTAGCTGTACTTCAGCTCCGCGGGCAGCAGCGCGATCGCGATCGCAGGTGTCAGGGGGCCGGCGCGGCTCACCACCTTCCCATCGATCACCAGGGCCCAGGGCGTGGTCGCGCGAACCGCCTCGGTAACGGCCGCACGCATGCCGAACCCGCTACGACGCGCGTCCCGGTAGACGGCGGGCAGCATGAAGGCCGTGTTGCGGGGATCGACCAGTTCGACGTCAACCGAGATATCCACCACCGCGCGCAGCGCGCGCACCACCTCGACCGCGGCTACCCGTTCATACCGCTCGACACCGTCTTGCTCGGCGTGGTCATGCTCAGCGAGCGTGGCCACGTCCGCGCCACAGCACCCGCCGGAGGCCGCGCTGCTCCTCCACGGCCCGACGAGCAAGACCCGGTGCGCGGGACGCACGGCCCTCACCCTCCTTCGCGTTCACCATCTCCGCTGTGCGCCGCCGTTGGCGCCTCGGCACCTGGCGCCATCTCCCGCTCGGCGAATGCCCGCCGTAGGGCGATAGCCGCTTCGACGATGAGCCACATGGCCAGCACGAAGATGATCGCGTCCAGCGGCGCGAGCACCCATTCGCCCTGCTCGATGAACTTGCCAAGGTTGACGATCAGTGCCCAGGAGGTCATGAACAGCAGGAACACCAGTGGCACCAGCACCGACACCGGGTTCCTGCGCAGACGGGTGACCCAGACTGCGATGACGGCGAGCGCCAGTCCGGCGGTCAACTGGTTGGTGGTGCCGAAGAGCTGCCACAGCACGCCGAAGGTGTACCCGGCGTCGCCGCCGCCCGGCACCAACGCCATGGCCATCGGGATGCCCACCGCGACGATCGAGGCGAGCGTCAGGTTCCGGGCGAGCGTGCGCCATCCGGCGATCTCGGCGATCTCCTGCACCACGTAGCGCTGCAGCCGGACTCCGGTGTCCATGGTGGTGGCGGCGAAGGAGATAACCACGACGGCTGCGAAGACCGCTCCCAGCTCTAACGGGACACCGAGGTTGCTGGTGAATGAAGCCACCCCGTTGACGAAGTTCGTGCCCGCCCCGCCGGATGCCGTGGAGAAGTCGGCGTAAAGCGCGTGCCAGTCCGCCTGCGTCGCGGCCAGGCCCGCCGTCACCGCGAGCACCGATCCCAGGGCGAGGCTGCCCTCGCCGACCGCCCCCAGGTAACCGACGTAGCGAGCGTCGGTTTCCTTGTCGAGTTGCTTGGACGTCGTTCCCGAGGACACCAGGGAGTGAAACCCGGAGATAGCACCGCAGGCGATGGTGATGAACAAGAACGGGAAGATGCTCGGCGAACCCTCCGGCACGTCGTTGAACACCGGCGCGACGATGGTGTGCATGCCGACCGCGATCCCCAGCAGGATCGCGCCAAGCGCGATGAACAGTTGATGGGAGTTGATGTAGTCGCGTGGCTGCAGGAGCACCCAGACCGGAAGCCGCGCGGCGATGAAGGTGTAGACGAACAGGATGATCACCCACAGGTCGCGCGGGCGGTCGAAGCCAAGTTGCTCGGCCAGCGGCGTGATGTCGACCGGAACCCGCTGACCGACCCAGATCAGCAGGTACAGCCCCGCCACTCCGACCAATGACGGCACCAGCGCGGCGCTGCGTTTGCGGTAGATGTACTGGCCGATCGCGATGGCAAGCGGAATCTCCACGAAGATCGGGATGACCGCGCCGGGCTGAGCGATCAGCAGGTTGCCGATCACCACGGCGAAGACCGCGTTGACCAGGGTGAGCAGGAAGAAAATGATCAACAGGAACAGCGTACGAGCTCGACTACTGATGACCTCGCGGGCCAGTGTGCCGATACTGCGTGCTTTGTGCCGGACCGAGATCGCGATGGACCCGAAGTCGTGTACTCCCGCCGCGAATATGGTGCCTGCGACGATCCAGACCAGGGCGGGGCCCCAACCCCAGAACACCGCGATGGCCGGCCCCAATATTGGTGCCGCACCGGCGACCGAGGTGAAATGGTGTCCAAAGAGGACATGCTTGTTGGTCGGGACATAGTCCACCCCGTCGGACATTTCGTGCGCGGGGGTGACGAAATCCGCGTCCAGGGCATAGACCTTCTCGGCGAGATAGCGCGAGTAGTAGCGGTAGCCGAGGGCAAACAAAGCGAGTACCACGGCGGCGACGATGATGGCGGGCACCGGTCCTCCTCATTCTGGTGCGGATTGGCGATCCAGACACGCACGTGATGTAGGCAACAATATGAAGGTAGATCACATCCGGGTGTTGCGCACGCACCAAATGGAGGAGGACGAGACTCGGTGAGTAACCAACCGTGGGTGACGGCGTTGCACTCGGCAGGCGTCTGCGAAGTCATCTGGGTCCCAGCAGACGGCCGACCGGACGCGGTGGCGGCGACGCCGTTGGTATGGAACGACCGCCCCACGCTGGCGTTTCCCTACGCCCAGGCACAGGTCGGACGGTCGATCAGCGCTGCCCGGCAGGTCGCGGTGGTGCTCTCCGATGCACGCCTGACGGGGTCGGGCTGGCATCCGATTGCCGTCGTGGGCCGTCCGGAGCTGATCGAGGATCGTGCGGGCTCGGTGTTCACCGCGGAGTTGCTCGATCAGGAACTGCGCAAGCATCCGCCATCCCGGGTACTAGCGGATTCCATCCTGCTGCGCAGGGAGCATTGGTGGTTTCTGCCTCGGATCCTGATCACGATCGAGCCCGAAGCCGTTATCTCGGTGGCGGCCCGCAAGGGCGGCACAGCGGACGCCGTCCTCGGCGTGTCCGAAGTGGACCCTGCAGGCGACCGATTGCGGGTCGCGACTGTGCAGCTCGAGGGTGATGAGCGCAACAGGCCCACCGTGCTCCCACTGGGCACGGGAGCGCTACCCGCCGGTGACGAACCCCCGCGACCGGCTGTCTTGCTACGCCACGACTTCTCCGAGCCCGACCTCGAGCGCTGGTCGTCGTGGACTGCCTCCGGCACGCTCACCGGTGATGTCTTCGACACCGAAGGGCAGCGCGGGTCGGTAGTCCTGCCGCCCCCGCCGGGGCTCCTCGCCAGGATGCGTCGTCAGCGAGACCTCGCCCGCTCCTGCCGCCGAGAGCTGACGTGATGGGCTCCCTACCTGCGTTGGACGCGGGCAGGGAGGCCATCACGAGTCAGGAGCGGCTCACGGGATGTGCGCGTAGAGCACGCTGTGCGCGATCTCGGTGCCGCGGGAGGACAGGCGCAGGATCGCCGACTGGTCGCCCGATCCGCCCGCGCGCAGCTGAGTCGCGGTGACCCTGACCCGCACGGTGCCGGACGCGGGCACGACCACGTTCTTGGGCGCCTTGAAGCGCACCCCGGATCCGACGACGGTGTCGATGTCCAGCGACACGGTCTGCCGCTTGCCGGTCAGGCTGGACAGCTGGATGACCGCCGAACTCTTCCTGGCGCCGACCAGCGTGCCGAACGAGGTGCTGACCGGACCGACGGCGACCTTGGCGTCAACCGCACCGAGCAGGTCGGCCAGGCCCGCGCCCGCCACATTCACGTCGGATTCCTCGGTCGAGGGGTCGGTGTACCGGGTGGGCACCCCATCGGAGGCGGTGTTGACCACGGCGGAACGCACCTGCTCGGCGGTCCAGTCGGGGTGCGCGGCCCGCAGCACTGCCGCCATCCCGGCCAGATGCGGGGATGCCATCGACGTGCCCTGCATGAATGTCCAGCAGTCGCTCACGTCCGCACCGCAATGGCTCACCGGGATGCTGGAGAGCACGTTCACGCCGGGCGCGACGACGTCGGGCTTGGCCCGGCGGGCGGTATCGGGTGATGGACCCTGGCTGGAGAATCCGGCCATGATGTTGTCGTTATCGGTGCGGAAGTAGGACAGCTCCGCACCGATCGTCGCCGGCTGTCCGTCGGCGGCGACCAGACCGTCGGCATCGCCGAGGCCGACCAAGTACGCCGGAATGGTCGGCGCGGGCTGGACGGACGGGTCGATACCCATCGAGATCGGATCGCCTGCCACGTTGTTGACCACCACGGTGGCGACCGCTCCCGAGTCCTCGGCGTTGCGGATCTTGGTCGAGAAGCTGCACGCACCGCGGGAGACCACGGCGATCTTTCCGTCGAGGCTGTCCGCAGGAAGGGTGGCGCACGCGTCACCGAGTCCGTTGGTGGGTCCGGTGACCACCCCTAGCGGCGCGATCAGCGGGCCCTCGACCACGGCGAAGTCGCCGGTGGCCGAGCTGTACCTGATATCGCCCACGGTGATCGGTGCGCCGACGAAGTGGCCGACGGTGGACGCACCCGCGGTCAGGCCGCGCTCGGCCACCCCTGGCGATTGAACGGTGGAGTGGCCCGGGCCGCTGTTGCCCGCCGCGATGGCGGAGACCAGGTTGGCTTTGTCCAGGTTGTCCACGGCCCGAGCCAGCAGGTCCGGACCTGGGCCGATCGGCCCGCCGAGGCTCATGTTGATCACATCCATGCCGTCGGTATAGGCCTCTTCCATCGCCTCGAGCAGGTCAGCGTCGGTCACATCGGCCACCTCGCCTGGAAAGACGTTGTAGTTGCCGACCTTGGCGAACGGAGCGACTCCAGAAACCTGGTACGGCACTTCTGCTCCCCGGACGCCTGCCGGGGTGTCCAGATTGCACGCCACGGTCCCCGCCACGTGCGTGCCGTGTGAGCCGATGGCCTCTGGGGTGAGGGATGCGTCGCTGTTGAACACCTTCGCCACGATCACCTTGTTGTTGGTGAACCGGGTGTCGCCAAGTTGTTCGGTGGCCGGGTAGCCCGCGTCGTCGAAGCACGGGTGGTCGTTGTCGATACCGCTGTCGATCACGCCGACCTTGATGCCCTTGCCCGCGTTGGCGGGGCCGCCGACCCGGGCGCTCTGCCACGCCTCGACCGCCCTGATCAAGTTGAGGTCGGGGTCGGCCTCGTCGAGCAGCCGGTAGGACTTGGTGGGCCGCACGGCGGCGACGCCGGGAGCCGAACGCAGTGTCTCGATGTTGGTGCCGTTGAGGTCGACGGCAACCGCGTTGAGCGCGATGTCGAACTGCTGGGTGACCTTGGCGCGCTGCGCCTTCCCACTCAGCCAGGATCGGAACTCGCTGCGGTTGGCGGCCAGCTTGGCGCGTTCCGATTTCACCGCATCGGCTCGGAAGTTGAGCTTCGCACCGTGCTCCGGCACGCTCCGGTCGTTGGTCGCGAGCGGGTCGCCCTCGAAGACGACGATCGCGCTGTCGGTGTCGGCCGACGCGATCGCCGTGGTGCTGTCATTGGCGGGGTTGCCGCCGGTGGCCGGACCGCCGGGTGCGGCGATCGCGGTGGGCAGGGACAGGCCGACGCAGGCGGCGGCGGTTGCCGCGATCGTCACGCCGACCAACGCCCTGCGGGCACGGTGTGAGCTCACCAATCCTCCAGATGCAGGGAAACGACGAATACGTTGTGTGCACAGGGCGGTCACCCTGCATCACCAACTAGCGGGACATTAATCCACTATCGGGTGATCTGGTATGGACGAAAGTCGGATATCGATGGCCGTGATCGCAGGACTACGAACCCAGTAGGCTCCGTGTCTTATGAGGAGGACGATGGCCATCCGTGGAGATCGCCGAGGGACATCCCGGGTGTCCCTGGACGACTGGGCGATGCTGGCACTCGCGATCGCATCGCTCGCCCTGCTCAGCTATGTGATGTTCTTCGATACCAGCGAATCAACCGAGCGCTGGGTGTTCATTGTGGACACCGCGATCTGCGGTGTGTTCTTCATCGAGTTCCTGTGGCGCTGGCGTGCGGCCGGGTGGGAACGCCGCTTTCCACTGCGCAACTGGTACGAGATCCTCGGCATGATCCCGATCGCGCATCCGGCGCTGCGGGGGTTCCGGCTGCTGCGAATCGTGGTGATCGTGTTCCGGATCGTGCGCGCCGCGGACCGGGCATTCGGCGAGCGGTTCACCTATCGGCTGGTCGAACGACTGTCGGAGCCGATCGTGCTGGCCATCAAGAAGCCGATCACGCTGGCCGTGATGGACGAAGTCGTGAAGGTAGTAGAGACCGGGAACTATCCGCAGAACATCGCGCGCTCGCTTGGCGAGAACAGCGAGGAGTTGCGCGAGATCATCACCGAGAAGGTGAAGGCCGACCGACAGGCCGGGCGGATCAAGCTGGTTCCCTTCCACGACGAACTCGTAGGGTCGGTGGTGGATACCGCGCTGCGGGTGGTCCTCGAGGTGCTCACCGACCCGCGAATCGACTCGTTCTTCGCGCACGTCGTCCGCGAGAACCGGGAGCAGATCCGCCGCGCGGTACAACTGGGCCTGCACGAACAACCCGCGGATGACGCCCGCCTCGCCAAAGAGATCCGAGAGCTCCCTGCACCCCCACAACGGTTCAGCTGACCCCGCACCCTCGTGCGTGAATGTTGTTGCATGGGCAACC
>JBOHER010000387.1:0-24318 GCA_050701115.1 Haloechinothrix sp.
GCGGCCACCCACACCCGGCGCGAGAATCGGCGTTAGTGCCCCACGTCGATGACCACGCGGGTCGGTGAGCTCAATGTGAACACCCGCACCCACGAGCGATACCTGGTGCCCAGACCGATCGACAGGACTGCCTCGAAGTCGCCGGTGACCGCCACCGCCATGACGTTGCGCAGGTTGCGAGTGCGGAACTTCTTCGGCCCCCGATATGTCGGGTCTCCGCTGTCGTCATGCGCTGCGGCCGGGTTGACCCTCGCGGTGATGAAGTGCTCACCGGTGAGCCACACGACGTGGCCGGAACCGTCCTGGCGCAGTTCGTCGCCCCATTTGTACGTCACGCCGGGCCGATGGCCCGCCATGTCGAGCACAATCCGGTCGAACCCGGAGCTTTGTCCTGTCCGGATTCCGGTCATCACCGGAGTCTGGGTGGACGACGCGGGTGTCGCGGCGACCACCGCGCCCCCCAACATCATCAAGATTGCGGCGAGCGCCGTCAGTGCGCGCCGATAGTGAGCGGTCATCTGTGTGACCTCCTGCCGGGAGAAGGGAATGGAATCCCAGCGCTGGGTTGCTCTCAAGACGCCTTACCCGTCAGGGGGTTGCTCGCAATTCGGACAATGACTTGGTAACGGTCCGCGCGCCCCCGTGTCACCGTCCGCTCAGCCCGGGTGTGTCTCCCCGCCGAGTGCGGCGATCAGTTCCCCGGTGTAGTAGGAGGACAGCCGGTTCGCCGCGAAGAACACGTAAGAGGGCGCCAGCTCGTCCGGATGCGCGGCCCGGCCGTACGGTGACTGCTGACCGAACTCGGCCACCTTCTCCGGCGGGAAGGTCGACGGGATCAACGGTGTCCACACCGGTCCCGGTGCGACACAGTTGACCCGGATGCCGCGATCGAGCAGCGCCTGCGCCATGGCGTAGGTCCACGCATGGATCGCGCCCTTGGTGGCCGAGTAGTCGATCAGGGATTTGTTGCCGCGCATGCCATTGACCGACCCGCTGTTGATGATCACGTCGCCGTTGCCCAGATGGGGCAGCGCGGCCGCGGTCACCCGGAAGAAGCTGTGGATGTTCACGTCGAAGGTACGCATCCACTGTTCCTCGGTGAGGTCCTCCGGCTTGTCCACCGGTGACTGGGTGGCGATGCTGTTCACCAGGATGTTCAGGCCGCCAAGCCCGCGCACCGCCATTTCGACCACGTGCCTGCAGTGCTCGCGATGGGCAAGGTCGCCGGGCAGGAGCAGGCATCGTCTGCCTTCGGCACGCACCTGTTCGGCGGTGCGTTCGGCGTCACCGTGCTCCTCGAGGTACGCGATGGCGACGTCGGCGCCCTCCTTGGCGAAGGCGATCGCGACCGCCCTGCCGATCCCCGAATCGCCTCCGGTGACCAGCGCCCGGCGACCTGCCAGCAGTCCGCTGCCCTGGTAGTCGGTCATGAAATCCCGCGGGTGCGGCCGCATCTGATCCGTGCTGCCCGGCGGCTCCTGCTGCTGCGGCGGTTGATTGTGCTCGGGCATAGCGCCTCGCTCCCATCCGGCCGAGTCTGCATCGACGGATACCCGGCTCGGTGCGAGTGCAACCGGCTGCCGGTGGCTAGTCGTGAGATTCCGCCGAGACCCAGGACAGGTAGTCCTGGCTGCCCCCGGTGACCTCGGTCACGATGATCTCCGGGACGTCGTAGCCGTGGTTGGCCTTGATGTGCTCGATCAACGTGGGCACGCGGTCGGCCGTGGTCTTGATCTCCACCCGCCACTCCCGCTCACGCTGCACAGCGTGTTCCCAGCGAAACACACTGATGATCGGACCGACGATCTGCGCACAGGCACCCAGTTTGGCCTCGATCACGCCCGCGGCGAGCGACTGCGCTGCCTCTTCCGAGTCGACGGTGGACGACACGACGACGTGATCAGACGACATGCTTCGACGGTACTAGCACCCGAGTTATCCACAGTGCATATGTCGACATATGCACCAACTGGGCTAGCGGAGGCCGGCCGCCCTCATGAGCCGGAGCGAGGCGGCCATGATGCGGGCGTAGTGCCTGTACGGGATGCCCTGGGGTGGGTCGATCACCTGGACCCGCTGTACTGACACGTTCTGGCTCTCGGTGTACTTGAGCAGCCCCTCTTCGCCGTGCCTGCGGCCGAGGCCTGATGAGCCCATCCCGCCCATCGGTGCGTCGATGCTGGCGTAGGCCGCCGACAGGGTGTCGTTGACGTTCACCGTGCCCGCCCGCACCCGTCGCGCCACCGCTTCTGCCCGGTCCAGGTCGTCGCCGTACACGCTGCCGTTGAGCCCGTACTCGGTGGCGTTGGCCAGCGCGACGGCTTCCTCGTCGGTGGCGAAGGGGTACAGCGCGACCACCGGGCCGAAGGTCTCCGCCGAATGGCACACCATCTCCGGGGTGACGCCCGCGAGCACGGTCGGCTCGTAGAAGTACGGCCCGATATCCGGCCGTGCCTGCCCCCCGGTGAGCACCGTGGCGCCCTTGGCGCGCGCGTCGTCCACCTGCTCGGCGACGGTCTTGAGTTGGTTCTGCCCGGTCAACGACCCCATATCGTGGTCGTATCCGTACGCGGCGGCCAGCTTGACCTGTTTGGTGGCCGCGACGAACCGGTCGCGGAACTCCTCGAAGATCTTCTCGTGCACGTAGAGCCGTTCGATGTGCATGCACAACTGGCCCGCGTTGGCGTAGCACCCGTTCACCGCGCCGGTCACCGCGAGGTCGAGGTCGGCGTCGTCGAGCACGATCATCGGGTTCTTGCCGCCGAGTTCGAGCGAGCAGCCGACCAGCCGTGCGCTGGCCCGGGAGCCGACCTCCTTGCCGGTGCGGGTCGACCCGGTGAAACCCACGTAGTCGACGGTATCGACCACGGCGGAGCCCACCACCGCACCTTCGCCGAGCACCACCTGCACCAGGCCGGCAGGCAGTCCGGCCCGGTACAGCAGGTCCACCCCGAACAGTGGGCTCAGCGCGGTCTGGGTGTCCGGCTTGAGCACGACGGCGTTGCCCGCCATCAGTGCGGGTATGAGGTCGGCGATGCCGAGCGCGAACGGGAAGTTCCACGGCGAGATGATGCCGACGACACCCTTGGGCTGCCGGATCTCTGTGGTCTTGATCGCGAACGGCGCCATGCCCTTCCTGCTCTTGGGCTTGAGCAGTTTGGGCGCTGCCCGCAGGTAGTGACTGGTGACCAGCAGCGGATCACAGAGTTCCTGGAAGGCGGTCTTGCGCGCCTTGCCGGTTTCGGCCTGGATCAGGTCGCAGATCTGCTCGCGGTGTTTCAGGATCAGCCGGTGGAAGCGCTTGAACACCCGCATCCGCTCGGCGACATCGGTCGCCGCCCACGCGCTCTGCGCGGTCCGGGCGGCAGCGACCGCTCCGGCCACGTCCTGCGGCGTCGACTGGGGCAGTTCGGCCAGGACGCCGCCGGTGAATACGTCCGTGCTCGTCACGGTGTCGGTACCGGAGGCCACCACGTGAGCGCTCAGGCGGTTGCGCAGGGCCGGGGTGAGCGTCTTGGGCGGGGTCACGACTTGCCTCCCAGTTCCTGATCGGTTTTCGGCGCACTGGCGGCCGCGCGGGCCTCGTAGTCCTTGCGCTCGGCGGACCGCGCCGCTTTCAACATGATGTCGTCCGCCTTGAGGATGCGCTGCAGCCACTCACTGAACGGGCGCGGCGCAACCAGCCCCAACCGGATGGTGGGGCCGATGGCCTTCGGCACGAACACGTCGAACCGTGGGCGTTGCAGTGCCTCGACGATGCGGGCGGCGACGTCGTCGGGCGTGACGGTCTTGAAGGTGGGGTTGTCCTCGACGCCCGCGGTCAGCTCGGTCCGCACGATGCCGGGCATCACGCAGGTCACCTCGATGCCGGTGCCGTGGAGCTCACCCCTGATCGACTCTGAGAAGCCGACCACGCCCCATTTGGTCGCCGAGTACGTCGCGCCACCGGGAACCGGGATCCTGCCCGCTGACGAGGCGACGTTGACGATGTGGCCGGTGCGGCGTGGCTTCATCCGCTTGATCGCTTCCCGGCTGCCGTGGATCACCGCGTGCAGGTTGATCGCCAACTGATGGGCGGTGGTCCGATCGGTCTCCTCCTCGATCGGACCAATCGGCATGATCCCGGCATTGTTGATCAGCACGTCGATCGGCCCCAACTGCTGTTCCACCTCGTCCAGGAACGCGGTGAACCCGTCCCGGTCGGTGACGTCAAGGGGCAACGCGATCGAGCCTGCGCCCAGCGTGTCCGCGGTCTGCTTCGCCAGGTCGACGTCCAGGTCGCCGATGGCTACCCGGGCACCCTTGCGGGCCAGGGCGGCCGCGGTCGCCGCGCCGATGCCGCGTCCTCCTCCCGTGATGGCGATGACCTTGCCTGCCAGCGATCGGAGCGGTCGAGCCATGAGGTTTCTCCCGAGGACATCCTGGAAATAGAAATCGTTCTACACTAGGGCCCGGTGATTCAGGAGGCAAGAGGTAGATCTCCGGGCGATCAGGATCCGCTCAGCCGTTCCCGTGCGGCATCGGTCAGCGTCCGGTAGCCGTCCTCGTGCACGTCGTAGTACCAGACCTGATCGCCTGCCTTGGGGATCCCGGCTTCGCGCAGGCCGGCAGCGTTGGGCCGATACCAGGTGGTGACCGGGATCTGGTCGACGACGTGCACGATGTCGGGGCGTCTCTCCCGCGGCAGCACAGCCAGCGCGGTGGAGACATCAGCCGCGGTGAGGTCCGCCGAACCCCACAAGGTCACCGCGGCCACCGCGAGCTCGTGGTCGTCGACGCGTACCCCGTAGGCCACCGCGAGGTCCACCTCGGCCAGATCGGCGAGCGCGTCACAGATCGGCTGCGTGTACACCGGGCCATGCACCACACGGACCACCGTGTGCCGGTTGTCGACCAGCCAGAAGTCGCCTTCGCTGTCCCGGCGGAACAGATCATCGGTAGCCAGCCAGGTGTCACCCGGCGAGAACACCCCCCGCAGCCTGCGGGCCGTCGGATCGATCCCGGTCCGCGGGTTGGCCAGTAAGAGCCCGACCTCGCCGTCCTCGCACCGCACGGTGAAGCCATCCTGATCCTCGACCAGCCGACCGGTGATCGAGTCAACAGCGGCCAGCCGCACCGAGGCGCTACCGGGCAGCGGCCTGCCCTTGGCTCCTGCCTTGGCGCCGGACAGGTTCGCCAGCACCGCGTCGCCCTCCGTGGAGGCGTAGAACTCGAGCACCTGCGCAGGCGCGTACCGCTCGGTCACCCGGCGCCACAGCCCACGCGGCATGCCCGAACCCATGAACAACCTGATCGGGCGGTGCGGATCGCCGCCTTCCGGCACCGGCCGCGAGACCAGCTCGCGCAGCATCGTCCAGGTATAGGACACCACGGTGACGCCGTACCGGTGAACCTCCTGGTCGAACCGCTCCGGGTCGAACCCGCGGGACAACGCGATCCGGGAACCACCCGCCACCGCGCCGCCGACACTGGTCAGCAGGCCGGACGGATGGTGCAGCGGGGTGATGCAGTAGACGGTGTCGCCCCGGGTCAACGCGGCCGCCGATGCCGTGCCGAACGCCGACACCGCCCAGCGGTGGTTGGTGATCAGCTTGGCCTCGGTCTGGCCGCCGGACTTGCTGAACATCACGAACGCCAGGTCACGCGCCTGGCCAGGATCCGGCCGATACCAGCCGGGAACCTTCACCGAATCCGGGTCGATCCGTTCCATGTCGATGACCTCGACACCCAGTTCGGTGTTCAGGTCGCGATCATCACCGCCGCCGCCGAGCACCAGCACCTTGGCGCCGGTGACCACGGCAGTGGCCGCGTTCTGCGGGTCCACGATGATCTCGGACACCTCGCCGAGCCGCATCGCGGTGGACAGGTCCGACACCGGCGGCAGCAGCACGGCGACCGCGCCGAGGCGGGACAGTGCCGCGATCACGACCAGCGCACTGGGCCGGGTTTCCATCAGCACACCGACGTGGTCACCCTGCCGGATGCCGGTATGAATCAAGCCCCGGACCACGTTGTCGATGCGCTCGTTCACCGCGGCATTGGTGTGCACGCGGTCGTCGAACAGGAAGCACTCTTCGTTCGGCGCGCGTCGGGCCTGTTCGGCGAGCAGCTTGCCGAAGGACACCCTGGTGTGCCCCTGAATCTGACCGAGGCGGAACAGCCGGGGCAGGGCTTGCACGGCCTCGCCGGCGATCTCCCGTGAGGTGCGCAGGGCTTCGGTCGCTCGGGCAGCCAGCCCCAGGCCGATGTCGGCGAACTGGGTCAGCCCATACGTCGCGCGCGATGAGGACATCCCGCTGGGGCTGGACCGGGCGGTGGCACCGATCCGCGTTACCTGCTCGGGCTGCGGCCCTGAGCCTTCCCGCCAGTTGATCCAAGCAGCCACCCCGGGCCAGGTCTCCCGAGTGGCGGTGGAACCGACGACCAGACCGAAGTGACCTGCCCGCAAGGGGAACTCGTACACATCAGCCTTCGGCGCGGCCCGGCCGATACCCCGCACCGCCACCGGCTGACCGATGTCGTCGATCTCGCCGACGAAGGCAAGGATCGGGCAGGTGATGTCGGCCAGCGTCACCAACCGGTCGCCGATCACGAATCCGCCGGTCATCATCCGGTTGTGCACGACGAACTGCCGGAGCAGCTCGACGATCGCAGGCCCGGACCAGGCCACCCAGCCTTCGCCTTCGAGGAACCGTCGCTGCCTTTCCCTACCCAGCAACGCATCCCGGTTGTGCAGTTGGCGCAGGAAGTCGAGCTGGGACTGGGTGGACTTGACCGGGTCGAGCATCTTGAAGCCCAACCGGGCGGCCCAGCTCGGCAGAGCCAGCCGGTTGAAGACATGGTCGGCGAGGAACTCCGCGCTCTTGGTCAGCACCTCCTCGGGCAACCCGAGCGGCGCCCCGGCGAGAATGTCCGCGGGGCTGCCGAAGGTGACGACGCTGGCTACGTTCTTGGCCCGCCGATAGGCCGCGGCCTGGTAGCAGAACATGCCGCCCTGCGAGTAGCCGCCGACATGGACGTCGCGGCCGGTGTGCTTACGCACCACATCGACGATCTCGCTGACCGCGATCACGTGGTCGGTCAGCGTGCGGTCCAGTCCGCCCGCCTCCCGGTCGGGTGAGCCGAAGTCGACCACCCACGGGTCAACGCCCGCCTCGTGCAGCGCGGTGACCGCGCTGCTGGCGGGTGAGACGTCCCAGACGTCGGCTGCCAGCATCATCGGCGGCACCAGCACCAACGGCGCGCGCGGCTCGGTGCGGTCCGGGTCGGGGAAGTACCTGCGGAGCCGGTACATCGGTTTCCGCTCGACGACCTCGAAGGGCGAAGGCTCTTCGCCGGTTTCCAGACCGCCGAACCGCAACACCTCGAGGCCGTTCTGGGCGTAGGCCACCAACCGGCCGAGCGGGCCGGTCACCACCTCGGGGTCCAGTCGCATACCAGGCTCCTTAGATCTGTTCCACGCGGCGCGGCCGCCGCCGACGGAAGTCTATGCCCCGAATGGCGGGTGTGACCTGCCGCCAAATGGGCTCCCATCCCGCCCGTCTGTGCTTATCGAGTTCCGAGGTGTAGAACGAGTTGGTGAGCACTGAGGATGCCTATCTGGACGAAGCCGCGTTGATCTCGCGGGTGGACGAGGTGAGCGACGCCCTCGAAGGTCTGCTCGCAGCGTTGACCGATGAAGAGAACCTCGATCTGGTACTCGACCGTTTGGTGCGCACCGCCCAGTGGGCGATTCCCGACGCCGACGCGGTGAGCCTGACCGTACTCCAAGGCGACGAGGCGCGTACCGCAGCGGCGACCAGTGCGGGGGTCGTCGACGTCGACCGCAGTCAGTACGCAGCCGGTGCCGGACCCTGCCTTGAGGCGGCCCGGCAGCGGAAGCCGATCAGGACCGACGTCGAAGAAGCACACGAGCGATGGCCCGACTTCGTTCGGGCTGCGAGCACCGCAGGCGTGAAGGCCTTCCTTTCCGCACCACTGATCATCGCAGCCGACGACGAGCACACTGACGAGGTGCTCGGTGCCCTCAACCTGTACGGCTTCACCGCGCAGGCGTTCAATCCGGTCGACGAGTCACTGCTGCGTTTGCTGACGACCACGGCCACGGCCGCCATCGGCAGTGCGCGGCGGTACCTGCGCTGCCGGGAGATGACCGAGCAATTGCAGCGTGCCTTGATCTCCCGCGCCGAAATCGACCAGGCGAAGGGCGCGCTCATGGCGATTCATGGCATCGACGGCGAGGCGGCGTTCCGGAAGCTGGTGCAGCAGTCCCAACACCAGAACACCAAACTCGCCGACGTGGCCAGGAACTTCATGACCTCGCTTCGCCGACCGTGACCTCGCGACGAGGATCAGGGGCCTGCGCAAACCCACCATGTCGGCCTGGCTGATCAACCGGTTGGCCCGCGACCGGCCACGTGAGTTCGACCGGCTGGCTCGGCTCGGTGAGGACTTCGCCAGGCACATACCGACCTCGCGGGAGACAAGCTGCGCGCGTTGTCGCGCAACCGCCATGAGCTGGTCCAGTCGTTGCGCGACAAGGCCAAAACGATCGCCCAAGACGCCGGACACACGGCAAGCGATGCGGTCGACACCGACGTGGAGAAGACCCTGTCGGCTGCGCTCAGCGGCGGCCACCGCTGCCCGCGTCGTGTTCTGAGCTCAGCCAGGGTTGACGACGCCTGCCGAGCCGCCGCCGCGCCGGGTGGGTTCGGCCACCGCGATCAGCCCGCCGCCCTCGATGAACTCGATCCCGGTCGCCGCCCCGATCTCCCCGGTCGGCGAGAAGGTATGTCCACGCTCGCGCAGCGCTGCCCCTTCGGGGCTGTCGATGAACGCACGCTCCGCCGTGGTCGAAGCCGTGTTGCGCTGGGACGCCCGAGGGGCGGCCACCGCCTGCGCCAGCGTCGATCCCAGGTCGACACGATCGACCAGAATCTGCAGAACGATGGTGATGATCGTCGACCCTCCGGGCGAACCGACCGCGAGGAACGGCTCACCGTCCCGCAGCACGATCGTCGGGCTCATCGAACTCCGTGGCCGCTTGCCGCCATCAGCGCGGTTCGGGTGCGTCAGGGAGTCGAAGTTGAAATCGGTCAGTTCGTTGTTGAGCAGGAAACCGAAGCCAGGGACCACGATCCCGTTGCCTCCGGTGGACTCGATGGTGAAGGTGTAGGAGGCGACGTTGCCCTCCGCATCGCTCACCGTGAGATGCGTCGTGGTGCCCGCCCGGGTGACCGTGGCCGACGGGCTGGCCGTGCCGGAACCGCCATCGTCGTACGGGTACGGGTCGCCCGGGGCGACCACCGGCGGCGTCGCCGCGGTGGGCTTGATAAGGCTCCGCCGCTCGGCGGCGAACCCATCGGACAGCAAGCCGCGCAGCGGGACGTCGAAATACGCGGGGTCGGCCAGGTAAGCGTTGCGATCGGCGAAGGAGAACCGCGAGGACTCGACGAAGTAGTGCAGCGCCTCCTCGCGCTCCATGTCTGCTAACTCGTAGCCCTTGAGGATGTTCAGCGCCTCACCCACCGTCGAGCCACCGCTGGACGGCGGACCCATGCCGAACACATCGAGGCCGCGGTAGGAGACCTGAGTGGGCTCGCGCTCGATCGCGGTGTACCGAAGCACATCCCGCATGGTCATCAGGCCCGGCCGCCAGACGTGGTCGGCATCGTCGGCGATCGGCGGGTCCTGTACCGCCTCGACCATCGCACTGGCCACGGAGCCCCGGTAGAAGCCCTTCGCCCCGAGCCGGGCGATGCGCTCGTAGGTCTTGGCGAGGTCCGGGTTGGTGAACGTCGTCCCGACATCCCGTGGGGTGCCATCCGGATCCAGGAACAGCTCGGCCGAGGACGGCACATCGTCGAAGTAGTCGGCGTTCGCCTGGGTCTGATCGGCGAACGTCTGGTCGACGACGAAGCCCTCGCGCGCCACCTCGATGCCTGGTTGCAGCACCTCGGCGAGCGACATCGTGCCGTAGCCTGCCAATGCGCCGGCCCAGCCCGCCACCGTGCCGGGCACCCCGGCGGAAAGCCCGCTGTACCGCGCGTCGTTGAAGGCCAGCGGCGTGCCGTCCTCCCAGAACGAGTCGGGCTGCATCGCGGCGGGGGCGGTCTCGCGGTGGTCGATGGTGGTGACCTCCCCGTCGTCCGCGGAGTAGATGACCAGGAAGCCACCGCCGCCGATGCCGCAGGAGAACGGCTCGGTCACACCGAGCACCGCTGCCGCGGCCACCGCGGCGTCGACGGCGTTGCCGCCTGCCCGCAACACGTCCAGGCCTGCCTCGGTCGCATCTGCGTCGACCGTGGATACCGCCCCACCCGTGCCGACGGCTACCGGAACCTTGGCCTCTTGCGCGGACGCGGCCTGGGGCGAGAGCAGGCCGAGCAGCACCGCGAAGATCGATGTCACCGACGCGAACCTCATGCGCGAAGTCATGCCGTCCCCTTCCGGGTTCATCCACCCCTATGTAGATGATGCCGCCGACAACACAGCGTCGATAGGTCCGGAAGTGGCGAAACGAACCCGGCCAACATCACGCATCACTCACGCGGGTGGACCGGGCCGCCTGCGCCGACCGAGCGAGCGCATCCTCGGTGTCGCCGAGGCCGATGAGCACGTTCATCGTGAGCGGTCCGAGCACCTGATCGACTCCGTGGTTCTCGCTGCCGAAGTAGCCGGTGATCTCGAGCAGCACGTAGCCGTGCACGACGCTCCACAACTGCGCCGCAGCGTGCACGGGTTCGATCTCGCGAATGCGCCCGGCCTCAACGATCCGGACGACCGCCGTGACCAGCTGGCTGAATGCCGCCGTGCCCTCCGCGAGCCCGGCCGGGGCGTGCCCCGTTGTGAGGTCATGCCCGCTGCCGCCGCGCATCCCGCGAGTGGTCAACCCGAACATCAGCCGGTACAGCTGCGGGTTGCCGAGTGCGAAGTCGCGGTAGGCGAGTCCCTGAACCATCAGGTCGGCGACCGGGTCCTCGGTCTTCGGGGCCTGCGCCAGGCAGTGCCCGAAGCGCGTGAACCCTTGGCGTACGACTTCCTCGATCAGCCCCGGCAGGCCGCCGAAGTGCGTATAGACGGCCATCGTGGACGCGCCGATCTCGGCCGTGAGCTTGCGTGCCTGCAGCGCCTCGGGTCCACGCTCCTCCAGCAGCCGGAGCGCCGCATCCAGTAGACGCTCGCGTGGACCGGCCTCCGTCATCGCTTCCGGCGAACTCATGGTTGCCATCCTTCCATAACTGTGTTACTCATAACAGCGTTATGCGGCGACGCGAACCAGAAGGACGGTGTCCTGATGACCAACCCGTACCTGCAGGGCAACTTCGCTCCCCTGCGCACCGAGCACACCATCACCGACCTCGCCGTCACCGGCACCATCCCTGCGCATCTGAACGGGAGGTACCTGCGGAACGGGCCGAATCCGATCTCCGAGATCGATCAGGACACCTACCACTGGTTCATGGGTGACGGGATGGTGCACGGCATTCGGATCCGGGACGGCCGCGCCGAGTGGTACCGGAACCGGTGGGTGCGCAATCCCAATGCGGCCAAGGCACTGGGCGAGTCCCTCCGATCCCGCCGCCACCACGCCGGGGTCGAGATGATCGGAGCCAACACCAACGTGATCGGGCATGCCGGCCGGACCTTCGCGCTCGTCGAAGGCGGCAATGCCAACTATGAGCTCACCAAAGAGTTGGACACGGTGGGCCCATGCGACTTCGACGGCACGCTGTCCGGCGGCTACACCGCTCATCCCAAGCGCGACCCGGAGACCGGTGAACTGCACGCGGTGTCCTATCACTTCGGCCGGGGCAACCGGGTGCAGTACTCGGTGATCGGAGTAGACGGCCGGGCGCGGCGCACTGTCGACGTCGAGGTCGCAGGCAGCCCGATGATGCATGACTTCTCCCTCACCGAGAACCACGTGGTGTTCTATGACCTACCGGTCACATTCGATGCCCGCCAAGCGGTCGAGATGACCACGCCACGCTGGCTGCGCCGGCCCGCCCGGCTGGTGCTGTCGGCGCTCATCGGGCGGGTGCGGGTGCCCGATCCCATCATGGCGGCGCAGGGCAGGAGCCTGCCGGGGAACAACCGGCTCCCATATCGCTGGAACCCGAGCTACCCAGCCAGAATCGGGGTGATGCCTCGCGAGGGTGGCAACCGTGACGTGCGGTGGTTCGATGTGGAGCCCTGCTACGTCTTCCATCCGCTCAACGCCTATGACGACGGCGAAGCCATCGTGCTCGATGTCGTCCGCCATCCCACGATGTTCGACACAGATCTGCGCGGTCCAAATGAAGGTCCATCTACATTGGACCGATGGATCGTGGACCTCTCGGCGGCCAAGGTGCGCGAGTCCCGAATGGACGACCGCGGCCAGGAGTTTCCCAGGATCGACGAGCGACTCGTTGGCCGACGGCATCGGTACGGATACGCGGCGGCGATCACGGCGGGTAATGGCGCCATGAACGACACCGTCCTCAAGCATGATCTGGTGCGGGGAACCATCGAGGCGCGCGCGTTCGGCAAGGGCAAGCAGGTCGGTGAGTTCGTCTTCGAGCCGAGTTCACCGGATGCGGCAGAGGACGACGGGGTGCTGATGGGGTTCGTGTACGACGCCGCGACCGACCGCAGCGACCTGCTGCTGCTCGATGCGGGCACTCTCGACACGGTGGCCGCCATTCATGTGCCCAACCGGGTACCCAATGGCTTCCACGGCAACTGGGTGCCCGAGGGTCGCTGAAAGACGCGTTGTGCGCGCATCCCGACGTCAGTGACGATCACCGGTGGACGTCGACACCGACAGCCGGGCCAACTCGAGCAGGAGGTCCCGTACCTCGGTAGCTGCGATGCGCGTTCGCGCGGTCGCCGGGTCGCTGCACAGCATTACCGGGCCGTCGCGCGGATCGTCGGGTAACCGGCCGTGGGTCCCTTTCACCCAGCGTCCGTCCAGTGGGACGACGTTCATCGCGTAGCGCAGGCCGAGTTTCTTGCGGGCAAGACCCAGCCCGGCTCGCAGCTTGACGACTGCGTCGGCCGGGTCGAGGAAGAGCTCGGCCGGGTCGTAGCCCGGTTTGCGGTGGATCTCCACTCCGCGCGCGAAGTCCGGGGCGCGGAGGTCGTCGGTCCAGTAGTAATAGGTGAACCAGGCTTCGCGGTCGGCGACCAGCACCAACTCGCCTGCACGCTCGTGGTCGATCGCGAACTCGGCCTGAGCGTGGCCGTCAAGGACCAGGTCGACACCGGGTAGCTCTCGGCAAATCCTTGCCACGGCGGGGATATCCGCGGGATCGGCCACGTACACGTGCGCGACCTGGTGGTCGGCGACGGCGAACGCCCTGGACGCCCATGGGTCGAGGTACTCCATGCCGTGCTGCACGTACACGTCCAGCAGCCCGGCCCGCCGAAGGGCGCGATTGACGTGCACCGGACGGCTGGCCGGGGTGATCCCGTACTCGCTGACCACGACCACCGTCATACCCCGGGTGAGCGCGTCGTCGGTCAACGGCCGCACGATCCGGTCCACGTCCCGTACCGCGGCCACCGCCTGTGGGCTGTCCGGCCCGTAGCGCTGCAGGTCGTAGTCGAGGTGTGGGATGTAGGCGAGGGTGAGGTCGGCATCGGGCAGCAGCCGCCGGGTCGCCGACACGATCCATTCGCTGGAACGCAACGACGCCGTAGGTCCCCAGTACTGAAACAACGGAAACGGTCCCAGCGCGGCGGTGAGTTCGTCGTGCAGTTCCGGCGGCCGGGTATAGCAGTCGGGTGACTTCCGGCCGTCGGCGTGATAAACCGGCCGGGGTGTGACCGTCCAATCCGTACTCGCCCCCATCGCGTACCACCAGCACACGTTGGCTACCCGGTAGGCAGGGTGCGCGCGGCGCGCGGTCTCCCAGATCTTCTCCCCGTGCACCAGGCGATTGTGCTGGCGCCACAGGTAAATCTCCCCCAGGTCGCGGAAGTACCAGCCGTTACCGACGATGCCGTGCTCACGCGGCGGCAAGCCGGTGAGCAGTGTGGACTGTACCGGGCAGGTCACGGCGGGCAGCACGGTGTCCAGTTGGGCCTGCCAGCCCTGTGTCGCGATCGACCGCAATCCGGGGGCGTGCTCAAGAAGCCTCGGCGTCAGACCGACGACGTTGAGCACCAAGAGTTTGTTCATACCGGCTTCAACCCCACTCGACACAACCCATCGGCGACCCAGCGCAACTCGGCGGCCAAGCCGGACACCAGGTCATCGTCGCTCGCTGGTCGATGCTGATTCGGTAGCACCGACCAGGTGTAGGTCTCCACCTCGACGTGATCGGTTACCGCGGAGGACCCACCGAACAGCGCCCGCAGCGTGCGCTCCAGATGGTCCTGAGTGGATCCGAGCGGCGGCTCGGGCTGCTCGTGCACCGGCACGTGGAAATGGACCCGCCAAGGTCCCCGCCCCGGTAAGGCTCGTGGCCCGGTCATGGCCTCGGGCAGGTCATCGCGCGCGGCGACCCGGCTGCGTCCGCGCTCACGAACCTGATGCAGGAAACGATCCTCCGCATAGGCCGCAAGCGCCGCTCTGGTAGCGGGGTCGGCAGGCGAGTCCGCGTGCAGCGCGGCCGAAGCCTGCGCCTTCACAACTGGCAGCCCGGCGGCGGCCAGCCGCCGCACGGCCTCGACGGGATCCTCGAAACCCACGGCCAGATGGCAGGAATCCACGCAGACACCGATCCGATCGGTGTCCACGCCTGCGAGCCGCTCAAGCGCGTCCATTGTGGATTCGATAACGCACCCCGGCTCGGCTTCCAAGCCCACCCTGATCAGCTTGCCGGTGTCGGCTTCGATCTTGGCGAGACCTTCGGCGAGCCGGTCGAGAAGCTCCCGCGCCCGCGACTGCCGGTCGGAATACCAGGGTGCCCGCCAGCCAAGTGGCACGGTCGAAATGCTGCCGCGCGCGGCATCGTCGGGCATCAGCCGGGCGAGCACAGCGGCGCAGTCCAGGGTGTAGTCCAGCCGCCGCGTCTCCACCCAGTCGGGGCTGTATACGGCCTTTTTCACTTCCGGTGCATGGAATCCCTCGTAAGGGAAGGCGTTGAGCGTGACGACCTCGAGGCTGTGCCGGTCGAGAGCCGCCCGCAGGCGTTCCAGGTCGGGGCGGCAGGCCAGCCGGGCGACCACCGGTGCGGGCAGCCAGAGCCCGAGACCGAGCCGATCGGTGCCGAGCCGTGCCCTGATGCCTGCCCCGAAGAACCGCACCTGGGCGATCAGAGCGTCGACGTCCTCGGTCGGGTGGACGTTGGTGCAGTACGCGAGGTGGACAACGGATCCGTCAGCATGAGTGAAGCGCATCGACTAGGCCTCCGATGACGGGCGTTGCCCACGAAGAACCGAGTTGCCCTCGAAGGTCGCCGACGGCACGCTCGGCACGGCGTCCAGCAGCAATCTGCCGCTCTGGCCGTAGAACTCGACCGGGTTCTGCCACAGCACCCGGTCGACATCGGCGTCGGTGAAGCCGTGCTCCAGCATCGCCGCGCCGGTCTTGGCTGTCTTCAAGGGATCGCTGCGTCCCCAGTCGGCGGCGGAATTGACGATCACTCGGTCCAGGCCGCGATCGGCCAGGACGCGGACCATCCTGTGCTCGTCCATCTTGGTGTCCGGATAGATGGAGAATCCCATCCAGCAGCCCGAGTCGGCCACCATCTCGACGGTGAGCTCGTTCAGGTGGTCGATGAGTACCCGCTCCGGTGGCAGCCCACTGCCCGCCACCAGGTCCAGACTCCGCCGAGTGCCGGTCACCTTGTCCCGGTGTGGGGTGTGCACCAGAACCGGGAGATCATGCTCAACGGCCATTTCGAGTTGCCGCACGAACGCCTTCTCCTCTTCCGCGGTCATCGAGTCGAACCCGACCTCACCGACCGCCACCACTCCGTCCTTGGCGAGATAGCGCGGCAGCACATCCAACACCCCGGCGCAGCGAGGATCGTTGGCCTCCTTGGGATTCAATGCAATGGTGCAGTGGTGCCGGATCCCGAACTGTGCCGCCCGGAAACGTTCCCAGCCCACCAGCGCGTCGAAGTAGTCGCAGAACGAGCCGATGTTGGTACGCGGCTGACCCAGCCAGAAAGCAGGCTCGGTTACCGCGCGAACGCCCGCGGCATACATCGCCGCATAGTCGTCGGTAGTGCGCGAGGTCATGTGGATGTGGGGATCGAAGATGCGCATCAGTCCTCCGCTTGTCTTGGAAAACGGTCCAGCACGAGCGCGGCATCCGGCGGAACCGGTCGCCCGGCGGCGATTCGCTCACGTGCGTAGTCGGCGACCATCCGGGCCAGCTCGGCGTCCGCCCGCTCGGGCAGGCCCGCGATCACCTCGAGGGGCACCCCGACGAACAGGCATTTGAGCACTCCCTGCCGCCAGGACCGGTCGTCGAGGTGTCTCGCGGCATAGGGCCCGAGCGCCGCGGCAACCAAGCGAACATCGTTGCTGCGCAACGCATCGGCGACCAGCGGCAGCGCGCCATCGGCTACGTCGAGGTCGGCCAGTGCGCGCAGCACCGCACGCTTCTCGTCCGCATCGCCGAACCGGTAAAGCGCGGTTACCTCAGCCACCGCCTGCTCCGGTTGTCCACGCAACGCGCGCGTTGCGGCCACCAGCAGCAGCCCGCGTGCCTGATCCTCCAGTCTGGGCACCCGAAAGCCGTCCAGGTCGGCCGGGTCGGCTGGTCCGCGAGCGACCAGTCGCGCCACCGCTGGGAAGATCACCGAGATCCGCGCCGGGTTCGCGGTCACCTCGGCGGCGAGCTCGTCCAGCCGGGTGCGAGCAGCGACATCCAGGTGCGGCGCCAGCTTTTCCACAGCAGTGGTCATACCGACTCCCGCGTTTTCGCGCGGGCACGCTCGGCCTCGGCGAGCGCCCCGCGTAGCACGTCAAGTGACCGGGCGGCCACCGTCGGCGCGGCGTGTGAGTGCCTCGGCAGCTCGACGGCGGCCAGGCCGGAATACTCCGCGTCGAGCAACGCGCCGAGCGCGGCGGGCAGGTCGATCTCCCCGTGGCCGAACTCGAGGTGTTCGTGCACGCCGCGGCACATGTCGTCGAGCTGAACGTTGGCCAGCAGTGGTCCCACAGCGCGAATGCACGCACCGACCGATGCCGGTTCGTTGCACACGCAGTGTCCGATGTCGACGGTGATCCGCAGCCGCTCCGGCTCCCCGAGCCTCTGTCGTAACTCCGTCACGCGGGCAAGGGTGTCGACGAACATGCCTGGCTCAGGCTCGAACGCGCAGATCACGCCGCGGCGGTCGGCTTCGGTCAGCACCGGTTCGACACCCGCGATCAGTCGCTGCCAACCCTGCTCCGACGGCGTACCGGGAGGCAAGGTGCCCGACCAGAACGAGACGGCTTCCGCACCGAGGTCGGCGGCGATTCGCACCGCCCGGCAGAGGTAGTCGACCCGCCGCTCCCGTCCGTCAGCGGACACCAATGTGGGTTCGTGCTTGCGCCACGGATCGAGGACGTAGCGCGCACCGGTCTCGACCACCACCGCGAGCCCGAGCGCATCCAGGCGGCGACGCACCGCGTCGGTGCGCGCGGCAAGGTCCGGGGCGAAGGGGTCAAGATGCGGGTGATCCACGGTCAGCGCGACACCCGAGTACCCGAGCCCGGCGATCACGGTGAGCGCCTCGTCCAGCCGATGACCGGCGAAACCGTTGGTGCCATAGCCAAACCGCACGCTCATGTCGGTGACACCTTCTTCGAAGCCAGCCGGGTCAGCGGTCCGGAGCTGATCAATCCGGTCGCCACCGCGAGCGCCGTTGCCTGCCACCAGCGCCGTCTGCAGCGGGATCACCCCGCGCACCCCCGCCCCGGTGGCGCTGCGAACGGTCATCGCGTCCGGGCGATGCACCGCCGCTGCCTGGGCGCGGCCGACCGTGCAGGCATAGGCCGCCGCCAGCGCCGTCCCACCGGACACCCGGCTCGCACCGTGCACCTCTCCCCTGCTCAGCACGGTCACCTTCGCCGTGTGCCCGGCGACGGTGAGCGCGGGTAGTACGGCCCGACGCGGCCGGCCACCGGCGCCGAGCAGGACGTCGAGTCCACGGGCAGCGGCCATCGCCGCTGGACCCGCGCGGGTCTGCTTGGCCGCCAGGTCGTAGGCCCACACCACCGCGGCGAGTGGAACGGCGATGCGCAGGGCAGGCGCACCGCCCGCCCAACCCGCGATACCGAGCCCGGCCCCGGTCAGCCCAGCAGCCAAACCCAGCGCCGCACGCGGCTGAACCCGGCCCGACGGGATCGGGCGCTCCGGCCGCTCCACCGCGTCGAGCTCACGGTCGGCGTAGTCATTGAGCGCCATGCCCGCAAGGTAGAAGCCGGCCGATGCCAAAGGCATGGCCCAGCTCCGGCGACCATAGGGCCAGCCCGCAGCCGCACCACCGGCAAGGCTGTCACCGGGCACGGTCAGCGCGGCCGGTAACCGCACCAGCTCAACCGCATCGCGCCACCTCATCAGACCGCCCCCACAGCGGCGCACCATTCGACCAGCGCGCGCCACTGCTCGACCAGGTTGTGCACATCGCAGCCCGCGGGGTCCTTGAAGAAGAACGCCAGCGCGCCCAGTGGCCCGGCCTCGCCGATCTCGTCCGCCCTCGCGAGCAACCGCACGAGATCGAGCACCAGCGGCGCGGCCAGCGCCGAATCGCATCCGTTCCAGGTGAACTGCAAGGACATCCGGGTACCGAGGAAACCTTCGAAGGACACCATGTCCCAGGCGGTTTTCCAGTCACCGAGGTCGGGGACGTAGTCGATGTGGATGGGCCCGTCCACGGCGTGCCCGAGAATCCCTTCGAGGGCTTGACCTTTCGCCGTCGTCTTGCTTACCGCGTTGGCCGGATCAGCCAGGGTGCGACCATCACCGCCGCCGAGCAGGTTGTAGGACGCCCACGAGCGGACGTTCAGCGCCCGCATCGCGAACATGGGCGCGAGTGCCGTCTTGACCAGCGTCTCACCGGTCTTGCCGTCCGAGCCTGCCCACGGCAAGCCGTGCCGAGCGGCGAGTTCGGTCAGCCCGGGCAGGCGGGGGCCAGGACTGGGAGTGAACGCGACCAGTGGGCAGCCCGATCGGAACGCGGCGTAGGCATACAGCGAACTCATCGGCAGCGGTGACTCGCCCACGTCCAACGCACGGTCCAGGCGATCGAGATCGGCCAGTGCGTGCGTGACCGGTACCGGCGGCTCGGTACTGGACACGTCGACCACGACGATCCGGTCGAGTCCGTATCGCTGCCGGAAGTCCAGCAGGTCTGCCCGCACGCGATCGATCGCCGCACGCTGGGTGCCTTCACCGGCCACCACACCGGGCCGGATCCGGCCGTCCACCTCGCCCAGTTCATCGGCGAGGACGCGGGCAAGCGCCGCGGGAAACACCCCGGAGTCGCCGAGCGCCTCGGCTCGCTTGATCAGTGAACCGCCCGCGATCTCGTGGCCACCGACCACCAGCTGATCCACGTCGGGCAGCGTCGCCACCGCCACCTCGGGTAGCTCGGACACACACCCGTCGCGCGAGGCCAGCCCCGCCGACATCGCCAGCGCACCCACCGTGGCCGTCGTCGCGACCGACCCCCGCGCGCCGATGAACCACACGCCGACTCTCGCTGCCATCAACAACCTCCCTGGTGGTGTTGCCACCGGGGGCGCCCGCCTGTTACGGCAGGCGCCCCCGGATGCTCAACTCGTTGGATCAAGCACCACTTCATCGCTTCCGGTCAGCTCGGGCAGCCCTTCACCACCCGGGTCGGTGTAGGTCGCGTTGAACACGCCGTGCAGATCATCGGTTTCCGGATCGTGCCCGCTCGGTTCGGTGGTCTGGATCGAACCTGTGCAGCCGGTGGCCGACGACTGCGGATGGCCGTGCGTATCGTGACCGAGGATGTAGGTCACGGTGACCCGCGAGCAGTCGACCGGCTGGTCGTCGGTCACCACGACCTCGAACTCGACCACATCACCGAACGAGAACGGCTGACCGTCGACCGGCTTGACCAACTCCACCACGGGAGCCTTGTTGCCGACCACGATCGTCACCTCGGCCGACGCCGAGCGCCCGCGATGCAGCCCGCCGATGTCAGTGACTTTCAGCGTGGCGGAGTAGACGCCGTTCTCGGTGTAGGTGTGCGTCGGGTTCGGCTTGCGTGAGTCGACGTTGCCGTCCGCGTCGAAGTCCCACTCGTAGCGCAGGCGGTCGCCGTCTTCGTCGTGGGTGCCTTCGCTTGAGAAGGAGACCGGGAGCGGGGCGAGACCATTGTCGACATCCGCGGACGCCTGCGGCACCGGGGTATGGTTACCGCCTAAACCGATGTAGTCGATCCTGGCCAGCTTCGCTTCGGGGTTCTCGGCGAAGAATCCCTTGCCATATTCGAGAACGTAGAGTGCGCCATCGGGGCCGAACTCGAGATCCATGATGTTGTCGAACTTCACCGATAGCAGGACGCTCTCGATCGAGGCCAGCCCGCCGGATTCATCGAGGTGGAACGCCTTGATGTAGTCCCGAGTCCACTCATAGAACAGCGGGACGCCGTCGTAGTGCTCCGGCCACGCGACCGGAGCCCGCCCACGGGTCGCGGCCACGTTGTAGTCATAGGCCGGGCCGGCCATCGGGCCGATACCACCGGTACCGAGTTCGGGGAACTGCTCGGAACTCCCGTTGGGGTACCACACATCCGGCTGCTCGACCGGGGGAAGTTCGGTCAGCCCGGTGTTGCGCGGTGATTCGTTCACCGGTGCGGCGCAGTCGAAGGTCTCACCAGACTCGCCGGTCGCGAAATCGTAGTCCACATAGGGCATGTCGGCGGTGGCGCAATACGGCCAGCCGTAGTTGCCTGCCTCGCGGGCCACAAACCACTTACCGTGGCCGTTGGGGCCACGGGCCGGATCGGGTTCCCGGGCGTCCGGCGAGTAGTCGGCGACATAGAGGTCGCCGGTGTCGCGGTTGAGCTCGACCCGGAACGGATTACGCAGTCCCATCAGATAGATCTCCGGACGGGTATCCGCTGCGCCCGGCTCGAACAGGTTGCCGTCGGGAATGGTGTACGAGCCGTCCTCGGCGACCCGGATCCGCAGCACCTTGCCCCGCAGGTCGTTGGTGTTGGCCGATGTGCGTTGGGCGTCGTAGGACGGGTTGCGCTCCGGACGCTCGTCGATCGGGCTGTAACCGCCGGATTCGAACGGGTTGGTGTCATCGCCGGTCGACAGGTAGAGGTTGCCGTCCGCGTCGAAGGCGATGTCACCGCCGACGTGGCAGCATATTCCGCGATCCTGTTCTACCTCAAGGATTTTCTGCTCACTTGACAGATCGAGCTCATCACCGTCGAGCTGGAATCGGGACAGCTGCAGTACGCCCTCGAATGGCTCGAAGTCCTCGGGATCGCCGGTGCGTGGTGCGGCCCCTTCGTTGATGTCCGGAGTGGATGGATCGTCCACCGGGGTGTCCATCAGCGGTGAGTAGTAGAGGTACACCCACCTGTTCGTCACGCCGTTGAAGCCGGGATCGAGGGCGACGCTCTGCAGGCCCTCCTCATCATGCTGATAGACATCGAGTTTCGCGGCCAGTGTGTTCAAGCGAGTGTCCGGATCGTGCAGCCACACCTCACCGGGACGGGTTGTGTGCAAGACCCGGCCGTCGGACAGGACCGCGAGGTCCATCGGTTCGCCGGGGCTGGTGTTGAGCGTTCCTTCTGGAACTCCGAATCGGGAGGTGGGCCCTCCTCCGCTACCGCCGTCGACGGCGTGGCTACCAGCGCCGCGGCCACCAGGGCCGTAGACGCCAATGTGCTTACTCTCCGCATGGTGACCTCTCAGGACTCATTCAAAACTCGCGCTATTCACGCGATGGGTGGTTGCGAATGGTGCTGCTACCTGCACCGACCGCTCGCACGGGCCTGGCGGCCCGCGGTCGCTGGGTCGGTTGTGAATAGCGCTCTCAGTGTCTAGAAGCGCAGATCGCGCAGGTAGGAGTAGCCGACCTCGGCGGTCCGCAATGGGGTGACGTCGGGACTGTCGTTCTCGACGATGTACTCGAGAACCGAGTGAGCGCGGAAGATCCTGGCGAAATCGATGATTCCGCTACCCAGGTCACCGGTACCGCCATCGGCGTGCCGGTCCTTCACGTGGTACTGCAGCACCCGCTGGGGCGCGGAACGAATGACGTCAATCGTGAAACCCTCGGGGTCGTCCGCCCCGTCGCCACTGTTGATGCCACCGGTCACCGCCCAGTAGATATCGATCTCCAGGTGCACGAGCGATGGATCGAGTTCGGCGGTGAGCACTTCCCACGGGGTCGTGCCACCGAGATCGATGGTGAACTCGTGGGCGTGGTTGTGATAGCCGTAGCGCAGTCCGGCGGAGCGCGCGAGATCGGCCTCGCGGTTCATCTGCTCCGCCCACCGCTTCCAATCGTCCAATGAGGACGAGTTGAGGTACGGCACAACCAGGTAGGACTGGCCGAGCGTGAGCGCGTTCTGAATCTTCTCGTGCAGCGCCTGAGGGTTCGCGCTGATGCCGTCATGACTCGAGGTCGCGGAGATTCCGATGCTGTCGTAGAAGGCACGCAGTTCCGCCGCGGTCCGGCCGAAATACCCCAGTGCCTGCTCGACCTTGGGATAGCCGATGTCGGCGATCGCGCGCAGCGTGTCGTCGAATCCCGGCGAGCCCCAGAGGGCGTCACGCATCGTCCAGAGCTGAATGCTGATCAGGCCGGGCGGTACGCGCGGACGGCCAGTGCTGTGGCTGGCCGCGTGCGCGGGTGCGGCAGCGAGTCCGGCCGCGACCAGGCCGGCGCCGACCGCACCGGATACCGCTCCCCGCAAGACGGAACGTCTGTCGACACCCCGCTCAGTGAGTGAGCGGCCGAGCGCGGATCTGCCATTGAATCCATAACACATGACGACTCCTTTGTCGGGTGTGTGAATCAGTCAGTTGTGCGGTATGCCGAATCGAAGGCGGACGAGGGCGGGTCGAACAGCTGCCCGCGGATGAAGTGCAGCGCCTCGGGTGCGCCACGCAGCCGGTCCATGCCCGCGTCTTCCCATTCGATGGAGATCGGGCCCTGGTAACCGATGCTGTTGATCGCCCGGAAGCACGCTTCCCACGGCACGTCGCCGTGCCCGGCGGAGACGAAGTCCCAGCCCCTGCGCGGGTCGGCCCAGGCAAGGTGCGAGCCAAGCCTTCCGTTGCGCCCGTTGCCGGTTTGCCTTTTGGTGTCCTTGCAATCGACGTGATAGATCCGGTCGCGGAAGTCCAGCAGGAATCCGACCGGGTCGATGTCCTGCCAGATCATGTGGCTGGGGTCCCAGTTCAGCCCGAAGGCCTCCCGATGCCCGATCGCCTCGAGCGTGCGCACGGTCGTCCAGTAGTCATAGGCGATCTCCGACGGGTGTACCTCGTGGGCGAATCGGACGCCTACCTCGTCGAAGACATCCAGGATCGGGTTCCACCGGTCGGCGAAATCCTGGTAACCGGCGTCGATCACCTCCGCAGGTACCGGCGGGAACATCGCGATGTAGCGCCAGATGGCCGAACCGGTGAAGCCGACCACGGTGCGTACGCCGAGCCGGGCCGCGACCCGTGCGGTGTGCTTCATTTCCTCTGCGGCCCGCTGACGAACGCCCTCGGGGTCGCCATCGCCCCAGACCCGATCCGACAGGATGGCCCGGTGTCGCGCGTCGATCGGGTCATCACATACCGCCTGGCCCTTGAGATGATTCGAGATCGCCCAGACCCGCAGCCCGTGCTTCTCCAGAATGTCCACCCGGGACTGCAGATAGCTGTCGTCCTCGACCGCCTGCCAGATGTCGAGATGGTCACCCCAGCAGGCGATCTCCAGCCCGTCGTAACCCCACTCGGATGCCAGCCGGGCGACCTCGGAGAAGGGCAGGTCGGCCCACTGGCCGGTGAACAGCGTGATCGGCCGGCTCATCATGCGATCTCCTCTGCGACACCGGGCGCACCCGTGCTGCGACGCACTTCGGTCCAGGTGCTGGCGTTGGCGGCGCTGTCCTCGACGGCGGCCAGCACACGCTGCACCCGCAGGCCTTCCGCGAACGACGGCTCGGGGTCGATGTCCTTTGCGATTGCCTCCAGCAGGTCGGCTGCCTGGTGGCAGAAGCCGTGCTCGTATCCCAGGAGGTGCCCGGGTGGCCACCACGCGCCGACGTAGGGGTGTTCCGGCTCGGTGACCAGGATCCGGGTGAAACCGCCGGCGGCGGCGTCCACGGTGTTGTCGAAGACGTGCAGCACGTTCATGTCCTCGAAGTCGAAGGCGATGCTGCCCTCGGAACCGTTGAGCTC
>JBOHER010000388.1:0-5726 GCA_050701115.1 Haloechinothrix sp.
TGATCGTCTCCGGCGCCAAGGTGGTCGCCACCGGCTCGGCGATCACCCACTACAACTTCATCGCCCACTACGGGTTGCCGATCAAGAAACGGGAGTTCGCGCTGGTCTGCACCGTGCCGATGGGCGCGCCGGGCATGAAGCTGATCTGCCGCAACTCCTATTCCAGCGTCGCCGACGCCACAACCGGGCCGTTCGACTACCCGCTTTCCTCGCGGTTCGACGAGAACGACACCATCTTCATCCTGGACAAGGTCAAGATCCCCTGGGAGAACGTCTTCATCTACGGCGACCCGGAGAAGGCCAGCACCTTCTTCCCCGCATCGGGCTTCCTGCACCGCTTCACCTTCCACGGCGTCACCAGGCTGGCGGTCAAGCTCGACTTCATCGCAGGCCTGCTGATGAAGGGCGTGGAAGCCACCGGCACCAAGGACTTCCGCGGCATCCAGACCCGGGTCGGCGAAGTCATCGGCTGGCGCAACATGTTCTGGGCGATCTCCGACGCGATGGCCGCCCACCCCGACGAATGGATCGGCGGAGCCGTCCTGCCACACCTGGACTACGGGCTCGCCTACCGCTGGTTTATGACCATCGGTTATCCGCGGGTCCGCGAGATCATCATGCAGGACCTGGGCAGCGGCCTGATCTACCTGCCCTCGCACGCGAAGGACTTCCAGTCCCCGGAGATCCGGCCCTACCTCGACCGGTATGTGCGTGGCTCCAACGGAATGGACGCCGTCGAGCGGGTCAAGCTGATGAAGCTGATCTGGGACTCCATCGGCAGCGAGTTCGGCGGCCGCCACGAACTCTACGAGCGCAACTACTCCGGCAACCACGAAGGCGTGCGCGCCGAACTGCTCCTGGCCGCGCAGCAGTCCGGTTCGGCCGACGCCATGAAGGGGTTCGCCGAGCAGTGCATGGCCGAATACGACCTGACCGGCTGGACCGTGCCCGACCTGTACAACCCCGGCGACGACACCCTGCGCGCCCGCTGAACAACTCAGGAGAACACCATGACCACCCAACAGAGAACCGCCGAAGTCCTCGGCGACATCTTCGCCGCGGTCAACGAACGCCTGGTCAAGCACTCGGCGACCTATGAGGAGTACCAGGAGGCCAAGCAGTGGCTGATCGAGGTCGGCCAGGCGGGCGAATGGCCGCTGTTCCTGGACGTGTTCTTCGAGCACACCGTCGAGCAGCTCGCCTCCGAGCAACGCGCCGGCAGCACCGGCTGCATCGAGGGCCCGTACTACAAGCCCGGCGCCCCCCAGTTGGATTCCCCCGCGACCCTGCCGCAACGTTCCGACGAGCCCGGCGACACGCTGGTCTTCACCGGCAGCGTGCGGGACCTGGATGGCAACCCGCTCCCTGGGTCCATTGTGGACATCTGGCAGGCGGACGCGCACGGCTTCTACTCGCAGTTCCACCCCGATCCCCCGGAGTGGAACCTGCGGGCCAACGTCACCACCGACGAAGCGGGCCGGTTCGAGATCACCACCGTGGTGCCCGCACCCTACGAGATCCCCAAGGATGGCCCCACCGGCAAGATGATCATCGCGGCGGGCTGGCACCACTGGCGCCCAGCCCACCTGCACATGATGGTGCGCGCCGAGGGCAAGCAGCCCCTGACCAGTCAGCTGTTCTTCGCAGGCGGCGACTACATCGACTCCGACATCGCCAGCGCGGTCAAACCGGAGCTCACCCTCGAACTGGTCAAGCACGACGGCCACTACTCCGCGGACTACGAGTTTCGGCTGGACCCTGCCTGATGTCGGCGCCAACCGTCGCGGCGGTTGAGACCGTGATCGTCGACCTGCCGCTTCGCCGATCGCACAAGTTCAAGTCGATGAGCACCGACCACCAGAGCTACCTGGTGGCCAGGGTGCGCACCACCGACGGGATCGAAGGCATCGGCGAGGCCGTGGTCCCGGGCGGCCCATGGTGGGGTGGGGAGAGCGTCGAGACGATGAAGGTCGTCATCGACGCCTACCTCGCGCCGGCCCTGATCGGACAGGACGCCAGCCGCGTCGACTACCTGATGCGGCGGCTGGACCGGGTCGCCGCACGGAACTCCTTCGCCAAGGCCGCGCTGGAGATAGCCCTGTTCGACGCCTGGGGCCAGTCCCTCGGTATCCCGGTCTATCAGCTGTTGGGTGGCCTCTACCGGGACAGGATCCCGGTGACCTGGGCACTCGGCGCGGAAGATGCCGACATCGTGATCGCCGAGGCGGAGGAGAAGCTGGCGGCCGGCCTGCACTCGAGTTTCAAGCTGAAGATGGGCGCGATCGATCCGGCGACCGACACCGCGCGGATCTGCGCGGTGGCCAAAGCGCTCGGCGAGCGGGCCAGTGTCCGGGTGGATCTCAACGCCGCATGGGACGAGCCAACCTCGGCGCGGTGGCTGCCCGTGCTCGAGGACGCCGGGATAGATCTGGTCGAACAACCGGTGCCCGGCTGGAACCTGGAAGCGATGGGTCGGCTCGCGGAGAAGCTGACGATCCCGATCATGGCGGACGAAAGCCTGCTCACCGTCCACGACGCCCTTGCGCTCTACCGCCACGCCGCCGCGGACGTCTTCTCTCTGAAGGTGCACAAACACGGCGGACTGTCAGCAACCAAGAAGATCGGCGCGATCGCCGAAGCCGCCGGTCTGCCCTGCCACGGTGGCACCAGCATCGAAAGCTCGATCGGCACGGCGGCGGCTGCGCACGCCTACGCGGCGATCCCCGCGCTGACCTTCGGCTGCGAATTGTTCGGGCCCCTGCTCCTGGCCGAGGACATTGTCGTCGAACCCCTCCGCTACTCCGGCGGCACCCTGCAGGTGCCCGATCGACCGGGTCTCGGCGTGCGGCTGGACGAACAGCAGATGGCGAGGTTCGCGCGGAAGTGAGGTGATCGTGCATACTCCCCCGATACGCTATGCGTGGCGTACGGCCGCAATGCGACAACGAAGCAACGGCAGGAGGGGTGCGTGACGATGAAATCGACGGACGAGAAGGACTATGTGCAATCCCTCGAACGCGGGCTGTCGGTCATCCTCGCCTTCTCTAATCATCACCCGCAGCTCAGCCTGGCGAAGCTGTCCGAACTGACCGGGCTGAGCAGGCCCACGGTCCGGCGGATCGTGCTCACCCTGAACAAACTCGGCTACGTGCGCACCGAAGGCAGGCTCTATTCCCTCACCCCGCATGTGCTCGCACTCGGCAACGCCTACCTCTCCTCACTCAACCTCACCGAGGTCGCCCAGCCCTACATGGAGGAGGTCACCAAGGTCACCGGGCACACCTGCTCGCTGGCCGCGCTCGATGGTGAGGACGCGGTGTTTCTCACCAGGGTTCCTTCCCGGCAGGTCATGCGGCACACCTTGACCACCGGCACCAGGCTGCCGGCCTTCGCGACCTCGATGGGGCGGATGCTGCTGGCCGGGTTGCCCGATCACGCCGTTGAGGATTTCCTGCAGCACGAACCGTTCCCGCAGTTCACCGCCCAGACGGTGACCAACCCCAAGCGATTACGGGAGATCATTCGTGAAGTGCGTAGTCAGGGCTGGGCGTTGGTGGATCAGGAGTTCGAGGAGGGCGTGCGGTCGTTCTCCGCCCCGATCCTGGATTCGGGCGGCCGGGTGATCGCCACGCTGAGCATGTCGGTGCCGGCGAGCAGCGTAGGTATCGAGGAGATCCACACCGAGATCCTGCCGGTGGTCATCGAGGCCGCACACGAGATCAGCAAGCAACTCGGTGCGCCACAACGAAACTAGCGCCACACAGCACCGTTGGTCAGCTCGTCCGGTCGTAGCGTGGGTCGATCGCGCCCGCGGCTGGCGGCCATCCCATTCGTCCTGGTGCCCAGCCGGCCTCCATCGATACCCAGAAGAAGAACGTAACCTTGCGTTCGGTGAACAGCCAGTCCCCGTCCGGCTGCCGTGCGACCTGATCGCGGTAGCGCCCTGCGGCGACGTGCGGGTCACCGTCGACCACGCACGGCTGGAACAGCCAAGTCTCGCCGTGTGCGTGGTTGCCGCAGACGGTGACGGTTTCGTTGGCGCTGAAGTGCCACCAGGCAGTCAGCGAGCCCTCCAGGAGCCGGGCGAAGAAGGTGCGTAGGTCGGCTCGTCCGCGCGCCGTGGACAAGCCGACGAAGGCACCGTCCTCGGTGAAGAGCTCGGCGAGCTCTTCCCACCGGCCGTCATCGAGGTACTGGCAGTACCTCGCTCGCAGCTGGCCTATGTCGTGTGCGTCCTCCAGCATGCGGACGCGAGCTTCCAGATCATGATCGGTCACGACATCACCACCTCTTTCTGTTCCGCGCAGAAGTCCCGTGCAGGTCGCGGCGGAAGGACACGTAATCGGTGTCCGCGCCGGCGACAAGATTTGAGCAACGGTCAGTCGATCGACTTGGCTTCGAGCAGCCCGAGGGCATAGCGCGCATGCTGCTCGCCGAGTGCCACCTTCGACAGCCGCCCACCGGCGTGATACCAGGTCGAGATCGCCGAGCACATCGACACGATGTTGCGCGCGGCGTCGTCTGGATGAGGGGTCGCGAACTCTCCGGCTGCCACGCCGTCCGCGACGATCTTCTCGAAGATCGCCTGCGTAGTGTCGCGCGCAGCGACAACCTGGTCCCTATCCGCGCCAGTGAGATAGCGAACTTCGCTGATCGCGACCAGTGCAGCCGTCTGGTGGTCCACCACGAACGCGACGAAGGCCTTCACCGCTTCCTGCATGCGCTGCGTCGCACTCTCCCCCGCCGACTCGACCGCCAGGCGGGTCCTGGTGAGCTGCTCGTCGTTGGCCAGCATGAGCAACTCCGCGAGCAGATGCGATTTTGACGGGAAGTAGTTGTAGAGGTTCGAAAGGCTGGTTCGCGCGCCGCTCGCGATATCACGCATCGACGCCCCGTTGAAGCCCTGCTGACCGAACGCCTCGAGGGCCGCATTGAGAATGGCCGCCTCACTGCCCCGACCGGTGTCACGGATCAGGCTGACGGCAGGAGAACGATCGTTCATAACAGCGAGGTTATGGCCGATTCGCAACCAGGTCAACGGGTTCATATCAGCCGGTTCAGTCTTGACGAACAACCAGGTCAATGCTTGACTAGTAGTGGTGCAAGAACGTTCGTTCTTATGGCTATTTCCGATGAGATTCTGAAGAAGGGCGTCATGCCGGGACAGCAGCCTCAGGCTGACACCGAGTCGCTGTACTTCGAGGACTTCCGGGTGGGTCAGCGGTTTACCAGCGGGCTACGCAAGGTCATCGAGCCCGACCTGGATGCCTGCACCCAGCTCAGCGGTGACGTCCACCCACCGCGCACCGATCCTGGCTACGCCGAGGGACCCCGCTTCGGCAAGCCGATCCTGCAAGGCCCGTTCGGCATCGCCGTGTGCTTCGGGCTACTCCACGAGTTGGGTCTGACGGACGCCTCGATCGTGGTGCTGCTCGACACCAACTGGCGCTACCTCAAGCCGATTCACGTCGGGGACACGTTGCGTGTCGAGCTGACGATCACCGGGTGCCGACGTACCGCACGCGGCGATGAAGGCGTTGTCGACCGGCACGTCGTCATGCTCAACCAGCACGACGAGTGCGTGCAGGAAGGCAACACTGCCGTGCGGGTGCGTGCGCGCGCGGTCGGCGCCGACCCCGTCCACATCGCCTTCGGCACCACCGCCTGGGGCGAGGCGCTCGCCATCCGTCTCACCGAAGACGAGCGTTTCGGCTCGGCGACCGCAA
>JBOHER010000389.1:0-4179 GCA_050701115.1 Haloechinothrix sp.
GTGACCGCCGTGGCACTCGCAGTCGCGGTAGTCGCTACCTTCGTGCCTGCCGTGCGCGCCGCTCGCACCAGCACCATCCACGCGCTGGCCGACTCGGCCCGCCCACCCCGCCGCACCGGTTGGCTGATCGCGATCTCGGCGCGACTGCCCGACCCGCTGCTGCTCGCCTTGCGGGTCGCCGCCCGCCGGCCGCGGCGGGTCGTGCTGGGTGTGGTCAGTATCGCGATCACGGTCAGCGGGATCTTCGTCGCACTGGTACTCAACGCCTTCCTCACTACCCAACCACTCGCCGCCGGATACGACGATGCTCAGGTGGAGCTGCTGCGCCGGGTGCTCCTTGTCGTGATGGTCATACTGCTCTGCCTGGCGGCGGTCAACGCCATCTTCATCACCTGGGCGACGGTGCTCGACAACCGGCACTCCTCCGCGCTGGCGCGCGCCCTCGGCGCAACCCCGCGTGAAGTGAGCTCAGCGCTGGCGGCCGCGCAGGTGCTCCCCGCGCTCACCGGCGCCATCCTGGGCGCTTTCCCGGGCGGCTTCGCACTGTTCCACGCCATCAACGCGATCACCGGCGGCGACAGGGGCAGAGCCACGCTTCCGCCACTCTGGCAGCTGCTCGCCCTGGTGGCGGGGACCGTGCTCGTGGTGGGGTTGCTCACGACCATTCCCGCCCGCCTCGGCGGCCGCCGCCCCGTGACACAGACTCTCCAAGCCGAACTCACATGATTCGAGCAGGTCTACCGAAGCCTGGCGTACAGGTCGGCAATCAGGCCGCGGTCATGCGCTGGATGCCGCTGCCCCACTGTTCGATCAGGCCCAGGGTGTGGAGACCCGTCCGATCACGCGGTTGCGTAGTTCGGGGTGATGGCCGTAGCGAGCGACGACTGAGTCTCATTGGACGCATAACTCGTTGCCTTCCCGGTCTGCCATCACGTAGTGGTACTCCGACCACGGGCCCCAGGCCGCGTCGTGCTTGCGGATCACCGTGGCACCGAGCCCGACCAGCCGCTCCACCTCGGCGTCCACCTCGTGCCGTTCGGCCCGCCGCCCGGCCGCGCCGACGTTGATGTCGATGTGCATCCGGTTCTTCGCCGTCTTGGGCTCAGCCATGCTGAACCAAGAACCGAGTCGCTCGTTTCCCAGCTTCACCGGATGGATGCCCCGATCGGCTGCTTGGCGTGCCGCCATCCACATAAGCGTTGACCCGATCGGAGGTCAGCTGTACGGAGCCTCATAGAGTGGTGACTATCAACCGGCGCATCAGGTGACAAGCGTAGCTACATCGGCGTGAAGCGCTACCAATCCTTTGTCGAGCGTAGCAATCGTTCCGCCTCGCTGGCGCGCCTGGTCCGCGAGGTAAGCATCGGTTACCTGGCGGTGCCCGACGACACCCCTGAGCATGTCCGCGCTGAAGGGAGCATCGTCGGGCCAGAACTCGTGGCGCTGGTGGCCGGTCACACTGCCCAGCACCTCGAGCGCACCAGTGGCGTGGAGACCCTCCCGCAGTAGGAAGCGCAAGGCCGATCCCTGGGTAATGGGGTTCGTGGCGAACGGCTCCCGCGTCCGCGCGAACCAGGTTGCGGTCAAATTGTGGTGGATATGATCGGCAGCGCACAGAGCCACCAGGACGTTGGCGTCCAGCAGGAGGGTCACTCTTCGTCCTCCAGCGAACGTACGTCCTCGCTGGTGATCGGCCGCCCCAGCCGGACCACCCGGAAGCCGGTTCGATCGTCGGTGCTGATCGGCGGCCCTGCAGGCGACGTCAGCTGACGGCGCAGCAGATCGGCGATCGCCCGGCTCATGCTCTTGTGTTCATCCCGGGCGATTGCTGTCACCATCTGGTGTAGGTCTTCGGGAAGATCAACAGTAGTACGCACGCCACCATCATAGCATCGTGTGCATCATGATGCGGACCGCTATCACGTGGATGCCGCGCCGGAGGTAGTGCAGAAGGTGCGGTGCCGACGCAGCGGTCAGGTCGGGGAGAAGATCTTTTGCAGACGGGCCAAGGCAGCTCGATCGCCCTCGACCTGGAGGTCTGCTCGCGGAGTGCCACGAGCCAGCTCCATGAAGCCCGAACGGTCGGTGACGATCCGGAGCGTGGCGTGCTCGCCGGCTCCGCCGGGTGTTACCTGGAGGGTGCCGGCATACACCCGGACGGCGACCCGCATGCCGTCCACCTCTAGCTCGTAGGTCTCGTTGATCCCTTCCGCGGCCTCCGGGTGGAATGCCGTCTCCATGCCGAGTAGCAGGGCGCTGTCGGGTAGCCAATCGTCGGCCGGTTCGCTGAGGAGGGGGCGTCCCCAGTTAGCCAGCTCGCGGATCACCGGCTTGAGTGCCCGGCCGCGTGTGGTCAGCTCATACACCGTGGCCGGGGTCGGTGGCGGCACCTCCCGCCGGTCGATCAGGCCGGATTCCTGCAGCTGGCGTAGCCGCGTCGCGAGCAGATCGGTCGCCAGGCCGGGCAGCGCGTTGCGCAGGTCGCTGTAGCGCCGCGGTCCGACCATCAACTCGCGGATGAGGAGCAGCGTCCAGCGCTCGCCCAGCACGTCGAGCGCTCTGGCGAGTGGGCAGAACTGTCGATATCGGCGTTGCGGCACAGCTTATCCTAGCATGGAATTTGACAAACCACGTTGACACTTGGAAAACTTGTCACAACGGCCCCATGAGGAGGTAACCCATGTCCGTTCGCGAGCGTCCGTTTCTCAGGCAGGTCCAGCACATCCGCCCCAACCTCGGCGACCCTCGCACGACCGCCGTACGCGCGCAGATCGTTCGCGACTTCGGCGTGCTCGTCCCGCCGTTCGCGCTACACTTGCCGGCTCCCGAGCTCCTGGCCGCATACTGGGCCATGACGAGGGAACCCACCTGGGCCAGCCGCGTCGCAAGAGCCAGGAAGGAGGCCGTCGCCGCCGCGGTGTCAACCACCAACCAGTGCCCGTACTGTGTGGATGTCCACACGACGATGCTGCACACGCTCGGAGACCGCGCTCCGGCCGCGGCCATCGCTGCCGGAGACCCTGACACCATTGCCGATGCCGGCATGCGGGCGCTGATCGCCTGGGCACGCGCGAGCCGTACGCCGGACGCGCCGATCCTGCGCGAGCGACCCTTCCCGGACGAGCATGCGCCTGAGCTGGTCGGCATCGCCGTCGCCTACTTACATCAACCGCATGGTCAACATCTTCGCGGCCGAATCGCCGTTTCCGATAGCCACCGCGCGGACCCGGCCCTTCCTGCGACGGCTAGCCGCCCCAGCCTTCCGCAGGCTGCTGGCGCGACGGGTCGAACCGGGCGCGTCGCTCGACCTGCTCCGCCCGGCACCGCTGCCACCAGATCTTGGCTGGGCCACGGGCGACCCGACCATCGCCGCCGCCTTCGGCCGAGCCGCCGCGGCCTTCGAGACCGCCGGCCAGCGGGCACTCCCGGCGCCGGTACGGACGCGGGTGACGGACCGACTGGCCACATGGCACGGTGAGGAGCCCGGCATTTTCGCGTGCCTGGGTCGAGGACGCCGTCCGGGGCCTGCCCGCCCCACAACAACCGCTGGGACGCCTCACCATGCTCGCCGCTTTCGCGTCCTACCAAGTCGATGCCCGCGTACTCGACGAGGCGCGGACCCGCCCCGGGGCAGCCGGAGACGAACTCCTCGTAGCCGCAACGGACTGGGCCAGCTTCGCCGCCGCGCGCCGCATCGGAGGCTGGCTCGACCGACACGCCTCGGGTAGCAAGACCCGCTCGGCCCCGGGCTAACGCGACAGCCGGGGCGTGATCGGGAACTGCTAGATCAACTGCTGTTTGAGCAGCTCAGACCAGTGCGAGCGGTTCTTGGTTCGCCAAACTTGCCCTCGGCGGCAGAGGCCAAGATCAGCTTCTCAGTGGTAGGGTAATGCGCCGTTGTCCGGGGTGGCTCGCCGGTGCCCAACCTCATCGGTGGGCTCGATTCCCCAGCTGATGATCCGGCGCGGATAGATCCGGATAATCGCGCCGGGTACGCGGGCTGCGGAGTCCACGGGATCGGGCAGTGCATTGCCATGACCTCGGATCTCGAGGCAATGCCGTTAAGATAGGCGTGTTTGCCGAGGTCAGCGCGGTGTGTCGAGCGGACGACCCGGCTTGTGGCGACTACGGTTCCGGTTCATGGTGTCGCGGGATGAGTCTGGTGTGGAGGACCGCTCG
>JBOHER010000390.1:0-2467 GCA_050701115.1 Haloechinothrix sp.
GTCCTTGGCGCCACCTATCAGCCTCGCGCAGGCATCGCCAAGCACGACTACGTCGCATGGGGCTACGCCAGCGCGGCGGACCGGATGGGCGTCGACCTCATCCAGAACTGCGAGGTGACCGGTATCGAGACGGACCGCGGCCGGGTCACCGGAGTGCGGACCACCCGCGGCCGCATCGCCGCGGGCAAGGTCGCGCTCTGCGCGGCGGGCCATTCCTCCGTGCTGGCCGACATGGTCGGACTGCGGTTGCCGGTCGTGTCGCACCCGCTGCAGGCACTCGTGTCGGAGTTACTCGAGCCGGTGCACCCCACGGTCGTGATGTCCAACGCGGTGCACGTCTACGTGTCGCAGGCGCACAAGGGCGAACTGGTGATGGGCGCAGGCATCGACAGTTACAACGGCTACGGGCAGCGCGGCTCGTTCCACATCATCGAACGGCAGATGTCGGCCGCCCTCGAACTCTTCCCGATCTTCGCCAGGGCGCATCTGCTGCGGACCTGGGCGGGCATCGTCGACGTGAGCCCCGACGCCTCACCGATCGTCGGACTCACGCCGATCGACGGGCTGTATCTCAACTGCGGCTGGGGCACGGGTGGTTTCAAGGCCACGCCCGGGGTGGGCGACTGCTTCGCCCACACCATCGCCAGGAACAAGCCACACCGATTCAACGAGCCGTTCACCCTCGAGCGGTTCACCACCGGTGCCCTCGTCGACGAGCACGGCGCGGCGGCCGTCGCGCACTGACCCCCCGCAGCCCATCACATCTCAGGAGCTCCCATGCAACTCATCCCATGCCCGTGGTGCGGGCCGCGCGAGGAAGCCGAATTCCACTACGGCGGCCAGGCACACGTGGCCTACCCGCAGGACCCGGCTGCCCTTTCGGACGAAGAGTGGGCCCAGTTCGTCTTCTTCCGGGACAACCCGAGCGGGCCGTTCGCGGAGCGCTGGAGCCACGCGGCGGGCTGCCGCCGCTGGTTCAACGCCATCCGGGACACCAGGTCCCACGATCTCCTTGCCGTGTACCGCATCGACGACCCCAGGCCAGACAGGGTGATCGCATGAGCGCGAACTTCCGGCTGCCCGACGGCGGCATCATCGACCGGGACGAGAAGCTGCACTTCACCTTCAACGGCCGATCGCTGGCCGGGTACCGCGGTGACACGCTGGCGTCTGCCCTGCTCGCCAACGGCGTGCACCAGGTCGCGACCAGCATCAAATACGGCCGTCCCCGTGGTGTCATGGCCGCCGGGGCGGAGGAAGCCAACGCGCTGGTGCAGATCGAGGAGCCGTTCCCGGAGCCGATGCTGCCCGCGACCACGGTCGAACTCTACGACGGTCTCGCCGCCGATGGCCTGTCCGGCCAAGGTCGCCTCGCCGACGAGCCGGACCCGGCGCGCTACGACGCCAAGCACGTGCACTGCGACGTGCTGATCGTCGGCGCGGGACCGGCAGGCCTGATCGCGGCGCTCTCGGCTGCTCGTAGCGGAGCACGTGTCGTCCTGATCGACGACCAGAACCAGGCGGGCGGGTCTTTGCTGGGCACGGACGAGTACTTCGACCTGCGCCCGTCCGCGGCGTGGGTGAGTGAGGTGGTCTCCGAGCTCCGGAACACGCCAGGTGTGCGGGTGCTGGAGCGCACCACCGCGTTCGGCGCCTACGACGACGGGTTCGTGCTTGCTCTGCAGCGCCGCACCGACCACCTGGGCGCCGCCGCGCCGGAAACGGTTGCCCGGCAACGCATCTGGCGGATCCGGGCCAAGCAGACGGTGATCGCGACGGGCGCGCACGAACGCCCCGTCGTGTTCGCGGGCAACGACCGGCCCGGCATCATGCTCGCCGGTGCCGCCCGCACCTACCTGCACCGCTACGGCGTCCTGCCCGGGCGGCGGGTGGTCGTGTTCACCACCAACGACAGCGCCTACACCGCCGCGATCGAACTGGCCGAGGCCGGAGTCGATGTTCCAGTGCTGGTCGACGCGCGGGCCGTCCCACCCAGCGGCTTGGCCGCCGAATGCGCGGCAAGGGGCATCGAGGTGCGAGCGGGCCACGTGGTGACCGGTACCGAGGGCGACGAGCGGATCACCGACGCCCACATCGCCCCGCTCACCGACGGGGCGACCGGACCAACCGACACCGTGATCTGCGACGCGCTGCTCGTCTCCGGCGGGTGGAACCCGGTCGTGCACCTGTTCAGCCAGGTCGGCGGCACACTGCGCTACGCACCGGAGGTGGGCGCCTTCGTCCCCGGTGAGGAGTTGTCCACCGTGCGGGTGGCAGGCTCGGCAACGGGAGCACCCGACCTGACGACGTGTGCCCGGCAGGGCCGGGAGGCAGGCCGCACCGCGGCGATCGCCACCGGATTCAATGCGGGCGCCGAAGTCCCGCTCCCAGTCTCCGATGCCCGGCTCGAGGAGACCGCCGCCGCCGTGCTGTGGCGAGTGCCGGACGGCGAGGAGCCCCGCGGGGT
>JBOHER010000391.1:0-16087 GCA_050701115.1 Haloechinothrix sp.
ATGAAGGGACCTTTGGTGCGCATGATGCGCACCAAAGGTCCCTTCATACCGGCTTGCTGGCGCCCACCAGGCTCGCGTGCGAGCGTGCCAGCAGCGCGATACCCAGAACCGCCAACCCCCCGCAAACGGCCAGCGCGGTCGTGGCCGACGCGCCGATGCCTTCGGTCTCGCCGAGCACGGCCACTCCGATGGCCACCGCGACAACGGGGTTGAGCACCGAATGGCAGGCGACGACCAGGTCCGGCGGACCGTTGGCATAGCCCAGCTGCACAAGCCAGGAGCCTGCTAGGTGGGCGACTATCAGTGCGAGCACCGGCAGCGCGAGAACAGACTGCCAGCCACCGTCCACCGTGATCGCCTGGGTGACCTGACGGACCAGCACCGATACTAGCCCGTACAGCGCACCTGCGGCCACCGACAGCGCCACGCAGCGCACCCGCCCGCTCTGGGTCGTCGCGAACAGCACCAGGGCCACCACCGCCCCTGCCACCAGTTCGCCGGCGAGCAACGCCTGCCGGCCGGACACCTCGGTGCCCCCCGCCCCCTGGGCAGCGAGCACCACGAACAGCGCCAGTCCCAACGCGGTGGCGACCACTCCCGTTACCGCGAGAGCGCCGAGACGTCCACCAGCCGCACGGGCACCGAGCACCGCCACGATCGGCAGCGCCAACACCACGACCGGCTGGACCACGACCAGCGGCGCCATGCTGATGGCGAGAATCTGGAACACCGCGGTACCCACCAGGGCGAGCAATCCGAGCAGCCAGCGCCGGTCCCGCACCAGGTCGGGCGCACTACCCAGGCGCAGCGCCGCACCCGCGCGCACCCTGTTCACCCCGCCGTGTTGCAGGTAGGCGCCCAAGGCCGCGCAGATCGCCGATGCCACCGCGCAGGCGATCGCCACGAGCGTCATCACAGACACTGCTCGCGGTTCACTGGTCGCCCCCGCCTAGCCGATCGCGCCGCGAGACGGCGAGCAGACGCACTGCCAGCGCGAGCACCAGCACGGCCTCACAGGCGAACAGGGTGCGCTGCGCGAGCCCGCCGACTTCGAGGTCGCCGATCCAGGCCGCGACGACCCAGGTCGGCGCGATATCAGGAAGCCGCGCGATCAGGTAGCTCAATGCGAAGACCAAGGTGGCCACCGACGTCCAGCGCAGCAGGCCGACCAGATCGCGCCACTCGGGCAACTCGCTTATGCCCCGCAAGGACAGCAGGGCCGCGATCGGCAGAGTGACGAACAACGACGCCCCGGCAACCTGGTGCACCACACCGGAGAAGGACATGATCCGCGGATCGTCGTCGGTGGGGAACAGCGCGACCAGCACGATGCCCGCCGACCAGCAATTCATCAGCACCAACGCCGATACCCGCCCGATCACACCGGCCCGCACCAACCCGGCAGTCAGCGCCACCCCGGCGAAGGCGATCTCGAGTAGCGCGACCGTGAACCGCAGCCGGGCCCCGTCGACGTAGACGTAGTAGCTGACGGCCTGGGCCATCGGGTCCAGCTCCGCGGAAAAACGGAAACCCAGGTACACCACGACCAACGCGCCGTGCGCGGCACCAATGATGGCCAGCACGGACAGCGCGACCATGCCGGCCGCCGACGATCGCTGCGCGACTGCGGCCTCCTGGCCGCACTGCTCGGTTTCGAGGTCTCTCATCACTGCACTAGCGCTCCACCGTCCTGAAACGTTTCGTGAATGGGGCTCACACCGCAGGTTATCGGCGAGCACCGACGGAATGCTTCCTGGTTTTGCACACTTTCAGGGTCATCTCAGGGACCACCCTGAAAGGGTTATGCACAATCGGAGTCGACGGGGCGAGCCGGAAGCGTGCGGAGGCCCGCCCGCGGTGGCTGGATGCAGGTGAGACACGCGCCGGGGCGCTCGGCGCGCCGGAGACCTTTGAGGGCGCCGTGGTGCAGGCGCCGGCGGGCCTACTGACCGCGCTCGACCTCCCGCTGATCACCGGTCGCGGACTCGTCAGCTGCTGTACCGGTGGACTCCTCGACGCGCTCGGCGGCCGCATCGTCGGATGCGTCCACTTGTCCGACCGCCGGGCGCAGCGTGTGCGGCTCCTCCCGCGGACCGCGCTGCTTGGCCAGCACCAGGTAGATCGCGGCGCCGAGGAAGACCAGCGCGGCTACCCATACGTTGACGCGCACCCCGAACACCTCGGTGGCGGGGTCGGTGCGCACCAGCTCGATCCAGAACCGACCGGCCGTGTACCCGGCGACATAGAGCGCGAACGCCCGCCCGTGACCCAGGCGGAAGCGACGGTCGGCCCACACGACCAGTGCGGCAACACCGAGGTTCCAGAGCAGCTCGTAGAGGAACGTCGGGTGCACTACCGCGATCGGAACCATGTCCAGCGCGACACCACCGAGCGGGTCGCTGACCAGTGGGTTGTCCGGGTCGACCCGCTGGTAGATCTCCAGGCCCCACGGCAGCGTGGTTTCTCCGCCGTAGAGCTCTTGGTTGAAATAGTTGCCGAGCCTGCCGATGGCCTGCGCCACCACAATGCCCGGTGCGACCGCGTCGGCGACCGCGGGCAGCGGAATTCCCCTGCGCCTGCAGGCTATCCATGCGCCGACGGCACCCAGAGCGACCGCGCCCCAGATACCGAGTCCGCCATCCCAGATCTTCAGCGCATCGACGGGGTTCTGACCTTCGCCGAAGTAGCGGTGGGCGTCGGTGATCACGTGATAGACCCGGCCGCCGACGAGACCGAAAGGCACCGCGTAGACGGCAATATCGGTGATCGTGCCACTCTCTCCGCCGCGCGCCGCCCAGCGCTTCTCGCCCCAGACGATCGCCACGATGATCCCGACGATGATGCACAGCGCATAGGCGCGAATCGGGATCGGACCGAGCTCCCACACGCCCTGTGGCGGACTGGGGATGGCGGCGAGGACTACTCCAGCGCTGTAGGTCACTAATGCACCGTACACACGGCACCACGTCTACCCAGCGACAACCCCATATGGGCAGAGGTCGACAACCCTGAGCTAACGGCCCCCCGAGGTGCCCGAACACCAACCGGGAGCCTTGATCCACTGCGCAGGAGTGGATCAAGCCGGTCGTAAACCTGCGCGAAACGTCAGCGACCGGTTCAAGCGCGAGGACCCGTGATGCGCCCGTCTGGCGGTAGTGACGTCGCGGCGAGAATAGGTAGCATTGTGCGCACGTCACGATACGGAGGGTTGTCATGCTGGGATGCTGTGGCTGTAGCTCGTGCACCGGCCCGGGCTGCGGATGCTGCTCGGGCTGCAAGTAGTAGCGTCGGCGCCATGGACGCGCGGCAAGTGGCCTGGGTCGGGCGGCGATCAAGGATGCTGTCGGGGATGCGCTCACCGAGAGCCAGCTCGACAAGGCGGCGCACGACGCGACGTCAGCCGCCCTCACCTGGATCATCGGCGCCGCGAACGAAGGCATGATCCCATCAGTGCCGAAGGAGCGGAGCGATGACGGTTAGGGAGATCCCGCTCGGGTCGGGGATCAACGGTCGGCCGGTGCTCGTAGACAACCTCAAGCACGTGACCTACCGTCGCGCCGGCCGGTGGCACACCTGGTGCGGCCAGCTTGTGCCCGAGGACCACATGTGCCCGGTTCCGGAGCCCAACAAGGGGCCCATCAAGAATTGCTACGTGTGCCACGAGAAATACCTGGACGACCGTTAGACACGAGGTTTCGCAGTTATGCGGCGGTTGAGGTTCGACGATGCTGATGTGGGTCTTCTTGCGGTTCCAGGGTGCTCGGGCGCGGGCGGCGACTAGGTCCGTTTCGGCGGTGCCATGCCCGGCGTACCACAGGACGAGGATGGTCAGGCCCGGCATCGCGGAGGGCACGCTGCGTTCGACCGCAAGGCGGAGCCGGTTGGCGGCGTCTGCGGTGCCGATCAGGATCTTGGAGTCCTTGATCGTCGACCGACCACCTGTCGGCGTAGCGGGCGGTGATCGTCTCGGCCGCGATGCCGGTGTCGGTGGACACCGGGGCGATGTCGTAGGGCCGGGTCGGGTCGGTGTCCTTGACCGGCACCACCGTGACGGGGGTGCGTGCAGCGAGCCCCACCACAGGCAGGTGGGGGTGGCGATGTGCACGGTGTCGGTCTTGCCGTAGCGGGTCACCGTGGTCGTGCGCGCCAGGTGGGGTGGCCGCGAGGTCGGTGCAGGTGCCCAGTCTCGGGCCCTTCCACGCTGGGTGTCCGCGTCGCCCGGTCGGCCCGGGAGGCAGGGCATGGAGGACGGCGCTGGGCGCCGGGCGGGTGGTGAACGTGGTGTTGCCGGGCAGGGTGCGCCGGGCCGGTCCCCGGTAGGCGGCATCAGCGACCACGTGAATGGTGCGTTCGGGCAAAGCGCGGGCGAGCAGCCCGACCAGGGTGCGGGCCGCGTCGGGCTTGGAGATACCGGATTTGGGGACATGCAGGCCAAACAGGACCGGAAGGCAGACCGCCCGCGCCAGCAACGGTATTGTCACGGCGAGCCCGACGACCACGAAGCAGTTGCCCCGCCCGATCCCGTCGCGGCCCTTCGCGGATCCGTCGTGTTGCCAGAACACTGCGTGGGTCTTGGCGCCGTAACGGTGAAACAGCGTGTCGTCGAGCACCACCCTCAGCGCCGCCGGCCGAGACGAAACGGGCCACGACCAGCCGGGCCACCAGCAACCCGAGCGAATCGAGGTCCCAGCGGGGAGAAGAACCGGTGCGCACGGGCGTGATGCGACTGCCCGGCCAGGCCGGCCGCGCTCCACATCCCGGTCACCGTCCGGGACCCCGTAGCCCCCAACAAGCCGGTAACCAGCGAGGTGAACGTGGCGAACGTCGGCGCGGTGAACACACCCCGCAACGCTTCAAGCACGGGCAGCGGACAAGACGGTACGGTGACAACAGGAAGCATGGGCGAATCTCCCGGACAACGGGCGGTTATGAAGAACGCCGATGCTTCCCCATACCCAGCCATGATCACCGTCCTCGCCCCGTGTCACGAAGATCAACCAACCGTGTCGCCACGAAAAGTGCGAAACCTCAGGTTAAGCAAAGTGCTGGGTGATCTTGTCTAGGATCTGGCGCGGCGTGGATCTCGATCCTGATGGTGGCCTTGTAGGTCCGGCGGGAGATGCGCGGCTCTTTGGAGGCGTAGCTGTCCGGCCATCATCGCCTACCCGGACATCGGCATAGATGAAGTCCTACCCTTCGACTACCTCGGGCGATTGCGCTTCCATGTCGACATACCATCGCCCGTCCTTTGCGTAGAGATAGTGCGACTCGGAGTAGGTGCCCCGAGCCCCCTCGCCTTCCACTGTGGCGATGGCCTGCCTAATGTCGATCTCGCTGGACACAGTTACCGATGTGATCTGGATACCTTGTCGTCCGTGCTCGGCAAGTTTGGCGGCGATATGTTCGGAGGCGTCGACATGGCTGGGCGTCAGCGCGGCAAGGGCGTCGGCGTCACCGTCGTTGAGCGCCGCGATGTAGGCGTCGACAGCCTCCTCGGGAGTGCGCGGATGACCGCTGGAGAGCAGGAAGTAGGCCACCAGCCCAACCACAACGACAAGCACGAGCGCAGCACCAGCTACTGACGGCCACATCCATCGCCTATTCTCGGGCTTCGAGGATGCGTCGACTCCGGTCAGTCTGGCCTGCCTCGCCAATCTAGGTTGGGCACCAGCTAACACTTGGAGCGCGAACCGGCCTGGACATGGCGGCCGTGGGCACAGACCCAGTCGTGGGCACAGACCCAGTACAGAGTGGGAAACAGCGGTACTCGAAGGACACGCCGACGAACACCCAGCCTACCGCTCCCCAAAACCCTAGGTACACGCCACGGCCTGGCAATTCGATCGCGCCCGCGACTGCCCGCTACTTGGCGCGGACGCCCTCGGCGAGCTCGGCGGCGAGGCCACGAACCGCATCGGCACCCTGCTCGGCCTTGCTGACGAACGCGGACCCCACGATGACCGCATCGGCGAACGCGGCCACCTCGGCGGCCTGCTCGCCGGAACGGACGCCCAGCCCGACCCCGATCGGCAGGTCGGTGTGCGCACGGGTGCGGCGCACCAGATCTGCCGCGCCCGTTCCAACCTGGTCACGAGCGCCGGTCACGCCCATCACGGCGGTGGCGTAGACGAAGCCGGAACTGGCCCGCACCGTCAGGTCGATCCGCTCCTCGGAGGAGGAGGGAGCGACCAGGAAGATCCGGTCGAGGCCGTGTTCGGTCGACGCCGTCATCCACTCGTCGGCCTCATCGGGGATGAGGTCGGGGGTGATCAGGCCGAGTCCGCCCGCCGCGGCGAGGTCGCGGGCGAAGGCGTCCACGCCGTAGCGGTGTACCGGGTTCCAGTAGGTCATGACCACGGCGCGACCACCCCGCGCGGCGATCGACTCGACGACCTCGAACACCTGGCGCAACCGGAACCCACCGCGCAGCGCGGCATCGGCGGCCGCCTGAATCGTCGGGCCGTCCATCACCGGGTCCGAGTACGGCACGCCGACCTCGACCAGGTCAGCGCCGCCGTCGATCATCGCGGCCAGCAGGTCCTTGGAGCCTGCGACCGTCGGATACCCAGCGGGCAGGTAACCGATCAGCGCCGACCGCCCCTCGCCGCGGGTCTCGGTGAACAGCGAATCCAGCGCGGTCACTTCGGCTCCCCCTCCTAGTCGACGTAGCCAAAATACTTGGCCGCGGTGTCCATGTCCTTGTCGCCGCGCCCGGACAAATTGACCAGGATCAGACCGTCCGGACCGATTTCCTTGCCCAGCGTGATCGCCCCGGCGAGCGCATGCGCGGACTCGATCGCCGGAATGATGCCCTCGGTACGAGCCAGCAACTGAAAGGCATCCATCGCCTCGGCATCGGTCACCGAGCGGTACTCGGCGCGGCCGGTGTCCTTGAGCCACGAGTGCTCCGGGCCCACGCCGGGATAGTCAAGGCCTGCCGAGATCGAGTACGCCTCGATGGTCTGGCCGTCCTCGTCCTGCAGCAGGTAGGACAAGGCGCCGTGCAGCATCCCGGGCGAGCCCTCGGACAGGGTGGCACCGTGCTCGCCGGACTCGATGCCGTGACCGCCCGGCTCGAGGCCGACCAGCCGCACCTCCGGGTCGTCGATGAAGCCGTGGAAGATGCCGATCGCGTTCGAGCCGCCGCCGACGCAGGCTGCGACCACATCCGGAAGGCGACCTGCCTGCTCGAGGATCTGGCTGCGTGCTTCCGCGCCGATGATCTTGTGAAAGTTGCGCACCATCACCGGGAACGGATGCCCACCAGCGACCGTGCCCAGCAGGTAGTGCGTGGTGTCCACGTTGGTCACCCAGTCCCGCAGCGCCTCGTTGATCGCGTCCTTGAGGGTGCGCGAGCCGGTCTTTACCGGGATCACCTCGGCGCCGAGCAGCCGCATGCGGGCGACGTTGAGCGCCTGCCGCCGGGTGTCGACCTCGCCCATGTAGACCGTGCAATCCAGGCCCATCAGCGCGCACGCGGTCGCGGTCGCCACACCGTGTTGGCCCGCTCCGGTCTCGGCGATGACCCGCTTCTTGCCCATCCGCTTGGTCAGCAGCGCCTGGCCGAGCACGTTGTTGATTTTGTGCGAGCCGGTGTGGTTGAGGTCCTCCCGCTTGAGAAAGATCCGCGCGCCGCCCGCGTGCTCGGCGAACCGGGGGGCTTCGGTCAACAGCGACGGCCGACCGGCGTAGTCGCGCAGCAGGCGCTTGAACTCGCCGACGAAATCGGGATCCAGCCGCGCCTTGTCGTATTCGGCTGCCAACTCGTCGAGTGCACCGATGAGGGCCTCCGGCATGAACCGTCCGCCGTAGGGGCCGAAGTGGCCCTTGGCGTCGGGATCGTGATCGGTCCGGGCATGCTGGTCGGACTCGTCCTCGGGCCGCTGGGTCACCGGCTCGGCCTCGGGCATGCCGGGTGTGATCCCGCCGTCACCAACTGCACCACGGCCGCCTTGGGGTCCGCCGCGGCGACCAGCCCTTCACCGACCAGCACCGCGTCGGCACCGGCACCGGCATAGGTCATCAGGTCACCCGGACCACGCACGCCGGACTCGGCGATCTTGAGGACACCAGCGGGCATGCCTGGAGCGAGGCGGCCGAACGCGTCCCTGTCCACCTCGAGTGTGTGCAGGTTGCGGGCGTTGATGCCGATGACCTCGGCACCGGCAGCGAGGGCGCGGTCACATTCTTCGGCGTTGTGCACCTCGACCAGCGCGGTCATCCCGAGCGACTCGACGCGGTCCAGCAACGACACGAGCGCGTTCTGTTCCAGGGCGGCGACAATCAGCAGCACCATGTCCGCGCCGTGCAGGCGCGCCTCGTGCACCTGATAGGGGCTGACGATGAAGTCCTTGCGCAGCAGCGGCACGTCCACCGCGGCGCGCACCGCGTCGAGGTCGGCGAGCGAGCCGCCGAACCGGCGCTGCTCGGTCAGCACGCTGATCACCCGAGCGCCCGCGTCGGCATAGTCCTTGGCCAGCGCGGCCGGATCGGAGATCTCGGCGAGTTGCCCCTTGGACGGGCTACGGCGCTTGACCTCCGCGATCACACCGATGCCGGGCTCGCGCAGCGCCGCCGTCGCGTTACGGGGTTCCGGTGCCTTCGCCGCCTTCTGTTTGAGCTCGTCGAACGGCATGATCGCTTCGCGCGCCGCCAGGTCCTCCCGGACACCGGCCACGATGTCATCCAGAACGCTCACCGTGTCTCACCGGATACCTGATCGATGATTCGGCTCAGCTGCTCGCTCACAAAAACTTCCCTTCCCGCCGTGCAGATGCTACCCGCGTACGCAGGCACAACCCGGGCCGGGGTCGCCGCGCGGGTTACTCACGGGTAGTGGGATCTTCCCCTTCGGACAGGGCATTCCAGAGGTCGTTATCGCTGCCCGTAGCGGCCTTGCCGGGCCGAGGATTCGCATACCGAGCGCCCAGCCTGGGCATGGTCCGCGCCGCCCTGAACCCGATCGCACCCCCGGTGATCACCAGGAGGCCGCCGAATAGCCCCAGGCCATGTCCCGGCCTGAGTTCGCCGCCGATCAGCGACGTCATGGTGACCACACACACCGCGACACCGGCGAACGCCAGCAGCGCCGACAGGGCGCGCCTTGCCCACCCGCCGGTGGCGACCATTCCGGCGATCCCGGCCAGCGCAAGCAGCGCGAGCGGGACCAGCGCGGGCGCCCGCTGCGCGCCGGTTTCGGCGACCTCGACCAGGCCGCGCACCCCGGCATCCTCGACGGTCAGCACCCATGCCATGCGCGAGGAGACCCACACCGCGGCAGCGCCGAGCAGCAACGACACCACGACCATCCACAGTGGACGCCTAGCCGCTGGCGCTCGCTCAGTCAACAGCGTCCGCTCCGGTCCCCTGCGCGGGCGCGCGCATGGTCTGTGCGGCGGCAACGGCCGACAACACCGTGCGGGCTTTGTTCAGCGATTCGTTGTCCTCGTAATCGGGGTCGGAGTCGGCCACGACTCCCCCGCCTGCCTGCACGTAGGCCACCCCGTCGCGCATCAACGCGGTCCGGATCGCGATCGCCGTGTCGGCGTCGCCCGCGAAGTCGAAGTACCCGACGACGCCACCGTACAGGCCGCGCCGGGTGGGTTCGATCTCCTCGATGAGCTCCATCGCTCGCACCTTCGGCGCGCCGGAAAGTGTGCCTGCCGGGAAACACGCCGTGACCGCGTCGAAGGCGGTCTTGTCGTCCGCGAGTTCCCCGGTGACCGTCGAGACGATGTGCATCACGTGGCTGTAGCGCTCGATGGTGAAGAAATCCACCACATGCACCGTGCCGGGCTTGCACACCCGGCCGAGGTCATTGCGGCCGAGGTCGACCAGCATCAGATGCTCCGCGCGCTCCTTGTCGTCGGCGAGCAGATCCTTGGCGAGCAGCGCGTCCTCATCGGGGTCGACGCCACGCCAGCGGGTGCCGGCGATCGGATGCGTCGTCGCCCGTCCTTCCCGGACGGTCACCAGCGATTCCGGGCTCGAGCCGACGATGTCGAAGGCAATCTGCTCGCCGTCGGAATCAAGCCCGTCCAGCCGGAGCAGATACATGTACGGGCTCGGGTTTGAGGTGCGCAGCACTCGGTACACGTCCAGCGCGTCGGCATCGGTGGCCATTTCGAAGCGCTGCGATGGCACCACCTGGAACGCTTCGCCCGCGTGGATCGCCTCCACCGCGGTGAGCACGGCCTTGTGGTAGTCGGCCTTGTCACGGCGGCGGGTGAATTCGGGCGCAGGCCGGGAGAAGGTGACCGCGGTGGGCGGGGCGTGCGTGGCCAGTTCGTCGGTCATCTCGTCGAGCCTGCGGACGGCGTCGTCGTAAGCGGCGTCGACTCGCTCCCGTGAGTCGCCTTCCCCAGCCTGCCGACGGTTGAGGCATTCATCGAGCACCGCGTTCGCGATCAGCGTGACCGTGCCCTCGTGGTGATCGAAAGCCGCCAGGTCGGTGGCCAGCAACATGATCAGCTCGGGAATCCGCAGGTCGTTGTCGGCGAGTTCGGGCAGCTTCTCCAGCCAGCGAACCGCGTCGTAGCCGATATAGCCCACCATGCCGCCGGTGAGCGGGGGCATCCCGGGCAGCGGTTCGGTGTGCAGTGCGGCAATCGTGTCCCGCAGCACGGCCAGCGGATTGCCCTCGGCGGGCAGACCGGCCGGCGGGGTGCCCAGCCAGGTGGCCTTGCCGTCGCGGACGGTCAGCGCGGCCGGACTGCGCACCCCGACGAAGGACCACCGGGACCAGGACTGACCGTTTTCGGCTGATTCGAACAGGAACGTGCCGGGCCGATCGCCTGCGAGCTTGCGGTACAGGGCGATCGGCGTCTCCGCGTCGGCCAACAGCGTGCGCACGACGGGGATGACCCGGCGCGTCGACGCGAGCGAGCGGAACTCGCCGCGGCTCGGGCTGACCGCACCGACGCCGGTACTGGTGTTCACCATGCGGGCAATTGTGCCCTGCGGAGATCGGCCCACCCGTCACGGACCACGCACACAATTCATGTCCTGTTGAATTTGTGCCCGGCTCGGGTCATGATGGTGCGGTGACCACAGCCAAGAATGAGCACGCTACCGGCAAGCGACGCGGTCGGCGGCGGGGTGGGCAGGACACCCGCGCCGCACTGCTCGAGGCCGCCCTGGCCGTGTTCGCCGAATCCGGCTACGACGGGGCCACGGTGCGCGGGATCGCGAACCGTGCGGGCGTCGACGCGGCCATGGTGAACCACTGGTTCGGGAGCAAGGAAGGCCTGTTCGCCGAGGCGGTGCTGCAATTGCCGTTCAACCCCAAGGAAATCCTAGGGTATCTGCTGGACGGCGAGGTCAACACGCTCGGCGAGCGGATCGTGCGGCGCTTCCTCACGGTGTGGGATTCGGCCGATGGCGGCGTCTTCGTCGCTCTGGTGCGCAGCGTCGCAAGCTACGAACAGGCACGACACGTGCTCCGCGACTTCTTCCTCAAGTACGTCTTCAGTGGCGTGATCGCCGCGACCGGCTCGGATCAGCAGCAACTGCGGGCCACGCTGTGCGCGACGCAGATGATCGGTCTCGGCATGGTGCGCTACGTCGGGCAGTTCGAGCCGCTGGCCTCCGCCGACATCGACACCCTGGTCACCGCGATCGCACCGACCGTACAGCGCTACCTGACCGGCGACATCACCTGACCCGCGGATCACCGCTTCGCACACCGCGAGTTGCCTTGAAGGACGACCTCACCGCGACCATGCTGGGCACGTGGAGTCAGGTGAGCGCGGACGTGGCGGTGACATCACCGACCTGTGGTCGGCGATGCGGAAACTTCCGTTCATTCCCGGGGACATGATCGACAAACTGGTCACCGGGACGACCACCGAACTGGGCAAACGCACCCTCTACCTGCTGCTCACCACGTGGGACGCGACGGGCGGCGGGCCATTCGCGGCCGGCACGATCGGCACCATCGGTGTGGACAAAGCCGGGCAGATGCTCGAGGAACTGTTCGTCGCCAGAATCTTCAGCCGCCTGCTCAAGGCGGTGGGCGCGGATCGGCTTCGGCTCCGAGCTTCGCTCTGCGCATCGCAGCTCGTCGGTCTGGGCATGTTGCGCTACGTGTCGAAAACCGAGCCGCTGGCCTCCGTCAACGTCGACACCGTGGTCGCGGCCGTCGCCCCCACGCTGCAGCGCTACCTCACCGGCGACATCGAGTGAGGGACACTCGCCTGCGACTTTCCCGCTCAGCGCTCGGCATCGTCAGCGAGCAGCAGCCGCTCGGCAGAGTCGAAGCAGGTGCGCTCCCCGGTGTGACAGGCCGGCCCGACCTGGTCGACCTTGAGCAGCACCGTATCGCCGTCGCAGTCGATCCGGACCTCGCGCACGTGCTGGGTGTGCCCCGAGGTCTCCCCCTTTACCCACAACTGCTGCCTGCTGCGAGAGAAGTAGGTCGCGCGGCGGGTGGTGAGCGTGTTCTCCAGCGCTTCGTCATTCATCCAGGCCATCATCAGCACGTCGGACGTCGAGTGATCGACTACCACGGCGGCGATCAAGCCGTCCGCGTTGCGCTTCAACCGTGCCGCGATCTGCGCGTCCAGCGTCATGCGCTCACTCCAGGGACGGGACGCGTACTCAGTAGTACCCCGGCGGTCACCGAACTTCGACTCCCCCGGCGCGCAATGCCGCCTTGACATCGCCGATCTTCAACTGTCCGAAGTGGAATACGCTGGCCGCGAGCACGGCATCGGCACCGGCCGCGACCGCGGGCGGGAAGTGCGCGGTGTCACCAGCACCACCGCTGGCGATCACCGGAACGCACACGGCCGCCCGCACGAGGCGGATGAGCTCGAGATCGAATCCGGCCTTGGTGCCGTCGGCATCCATCGAGTTGAGCAGGATCTCGCCCACGCCGAGTTCTTCTCCCCGCGCGGCCCACTCGACGGCGTCGATGCCGGTACCTTTGCGCCCACCATGGGTGGTCACCTCGAACCCGGACCGGGTTGGCTCGCCGCCTTCGGGCACGCGCCGCGCGTCCACCGACAGCACGATGCACTGCGCACCGAAGCGCCGGGATGCCTCGCGCAGCAACTCCGGTCGCGCGATGGCAGCGGTATTGATGCTGACCTTGTCGGCGCCCGCGCGCAGCAGGCGGTCGACGTCCTCGACGCTCCGCACGCCGCCACCGACGGTCAGCGGGATGAACACCTGCTCCGCGGTTCGCCGCACGACATCGAAGGTGGTCTCACGGTTTCCCGACGACGCGGTCACGTCAAGGAAGGTCAGCTCGTCGGCGCCTTCGGCGTCATAGGCGCGTGCCAGCTCGACCGGGTCACCCGCGTCGCGCAGGTTCGCGAAGTTGACACCCTTGACCACCCGTCCCGCATCGACATCGAGACAGGGGATCACCCGCACCGCAACCGACATGCGTCCAGCCTACGTGGCGCTCCGCCGGGTGACGGGAGGGCACTGCGGCGGCGCGAAGCGTCTCGATGTGCGGGTGGGGGCGGGTGACGGGTGGGCATAGGCTTGATCGCATCCAGATGTTAGGGCGGTGGACATGGCCAGGGCCGGGCGGAGACCTGGGCAGACGGCGACGCGGGAGCAGATCCTGGTGGCTGCCCGCAAGCTGTTCGCTGCCCAGGGCTACGACGCCACGACAATCCGGGCGATCGCCGCGGAGGCCGAGGTCAATCCTGCGCTGATCCACCACTTCTTCGGCACCAAGGAGCAAGTTTTCGTCGCCTCTCTCGCCTTGCCGGTAAACCCGGCGGCCATGCTGCCCACGGTCCTCGAAGGCCCGCGCGGACAAGCGGGTGAGCGACTGGTGCGGTTCTTCCTCAGCGTCTGGGGCAACCCCGAGGCCAGGCAGCCCTTCCTCGCGCTGCTGCGCTCGGTGGCCTCGAACGACGGCGCCGCTCGCATGATGCGCGAGTTCATGCACCGAGCGGTGATCACGCCCATCAGCACGTCCCTGGGTGTGCCTGAGTTGCGGATGGCCGCGGTGGGCACCCAGCTCATGGGCATCGCCCTGCTCCGCTACATCGTCGGAGTGGAGCCGCTGGCCTCGGCGACCGAGGACGAGATCGTCGAACTGGTCGCACCGGTTATCCAGCACTATCTCGACGGGTGAAAGACATCGGGTCTTGACGGCGGACCTCATCGCGCGCAGAATTAAACACATGACTAATTCAGTGGCAGTCGCCGTGGAGGGACTCCGCGTCGTCCGCGGTGGGCGCGAAGTGGTCAAGGGAATCACCTTCGAGATCGAGCGCGGCACGGTCACCGGCCTGCTCGGCCCCAGCGGGTGCGGCAAGACGACGTTGATGCGCTCGATCGTCGGCGTGCAGATCGTGGCAGGAGGCGAGGTGACCGTGCTCGGGCAGCCCGCGGGCAGCCCCGCGCTGCGTAAGAAGATCGGCTATGCGACGCAGAATCCGGCGATCTACGCCGACCTGACGGTCACCGAGGCGCTGCGGTACTTCGCGTCCGTGCTGAGAGCACCGAGGTCCGACGTGGACAGGGTGATCGAAGAAGTCGGGCTGACCGCGCACGCCAACGCCGTCGTGGGGCAGCTCTCGGACGGCCAGCACAGCAGGGCCAACCTGGCAGTGGCCCTGCTCGGCCAGCCGGAACTACTCGTCCTTGACGAGCCGACGGTCGGGCTCGACCCGTTACTCAGGGACGAACTGTGGGATCTGTTCGGAGGACTCGCCGAAGCTGGCGCCACCCTGCTGGTGTCCAGCCATGTGATGGACGAGGCGAGCCGCTGCAGGCGGCTGCTGCTGATGCGCGAGGGCGAACTGCTCGCCTCGGACACGCCGGAAGGCTTGCGCAGGCGCACCGGGTCGGACGATCTGGAACAGGCCTTCCTGCACCTGATCAAGGAGGTGGCGGCATGAAGAGTGCGGCGAGGACTGCTGGCAGGTCCGAATCATCAGGGCCGCGGACCGCTCGCAGGTCCGCATCATCGGCGCTGAGGACCTTGGCTACCGCCCAACGGATCCTCACCCAGTTGCGTCACGATCACCGGACGCTGGCCTTGCTGATCCTGATGCCGTCGTTCCTGTTGATCCTGCTGCGCTACGTGTTCAACTCCGAGGAGGCGTTCAATCGCGTGGCACCCGCGCTGCTCGCGGTGTTCCCGTTCGCGATCATGTTCATCGTCACGTCGATTACCACACTGCGCGAGCGAACCACCGCGACCCTGGAGCGGCTGATGACCATGCCGCTGGCCAAGCTGGACCTGCTGTTCGGCTACGCCATCGCGTTCGGCCTGGTGGCGATCGTGCAGGTCGCGGTGGCTGCGACGGTCTCGCTGACCCTGCTGGGTCTGGCGATCGACGGGTCGGTGTGGCTACTGCTGGTCATCGCGGTACTCGACGCCCTGCTCGGCATGGCGCTCGGCCTGTTCGCCAGCGCGTTCGCCCGCACCGAGTTCCAAGCCGTGCAGTTCATGCCCGCGTTCGTCATGCCGCAGGTGCTGTTGTGCGGATTGTTCGCGCCGAGGGAATCCATGGCGGCCGTGCTCGAGTGGCTGTCCAACGTGATGCCGCTGTCCTACGCCGTAGACGCATTGACCCAGGTGACCAACTCCGCCGAGATCGACGCGACGCTGGTCCGCAACCTGCTCATCGTCGCCGGCTGCGGACTGCTCGCACTGGCACTCGGCGCGGCGACACTGCGACGCAGGACACCATGATCTCGCCCGGTAGCCTGAGCGTATGGCTACCGAGCTCGAGCGCCTCGCCGGCGAGAAGTACGTTCAGCTGACAACGTTCCGGAAGAGCGGCGAAGGTGTGCCGACGCCCATCTGGGCCGTCGCGAACGGCGACGAGTTGTTCGTGTGGACGCCGCGCGACTCGGGCAAGGTCAAGCGCATCCGCACGGACGGCCACGTCGAGATCACCGCATGTGACGCCCTGGGGCGGAATACCCATGGCGCGACGGTGCCCGGTCAAGCACGGTTGCTCGACGACAAGGCCACTGATCGGGTGCGCACCCTGATCGGCAAGAAGTACGGCCTGTTCGGTTGGCTCAGCGTCTACGGCAGCATGCTGCGCGGCGGCAGGCAGCGCACCGTGGGCGTCGCGATCAAGCTGGACGGCTAGCGGACGGCGGCGAG
>JBOHER010000392.1:0-2681 GCA_050701115.1 Haloechinothrix sp.
GTGCAGAAATGGCTCCTGCGCCACCGCCGCTTCCATTTCCACTTCACCCCCACCTACGGGTCGTGGATGAACCTCGTGGAGCGGTGGTTCTCCGCGCTGACCACCAATAAGCTGAAGCGCTCCGCCCACCGCTCGGTCAGAGAACTCGCCGCCGACATCGTCGCCTGGGTCGAGCACTGGAACGAGAACCCCACCCCGGTCGTGTGGCACAAGACCGCCGAGGAGATCCTCGAACGGCTCGCCGGCTACTGCGCCGCCATCAACCAAGGAGCCGACACATGACCAACTCCATTTCACGGCGCTTCAGCTGTCCGGGACACTAGGTGCTCGACGAAGCGATGGTCGTCGGCGACAACAACCGTGATCGGGTGTGCCCCGGGTGGGAGCGCGGTCGCGTCAGTGTTCGAAGGCCGTCCAGCACGAGTGCTGGCGGGCACGCCGGTTGCAGGAGCTGACCGCGGGTGACCCTGATGTTCGAGTGGGCGGTCCCGACCGTCGCTGCCGGCGGTGGTGGTCAGGCCGGTATGGCGTAGACCAGGTCGGGGTCGACTGCGCGCAGGACGTGGTAGCAGCGCCGGGTCAGCTTGCGGGCCATCGAGATGGCGGCGATCTTGCCGTCGTGGCGGGCCTTGAGCGCCGCGTAGTAGTCGTGGTCGGGGCTGCGCAGATGCGACGAGTTCTTGGCTGCCTCGTAGAGCGCCCACCGCAACGTCTGGGGTCCCTGGCGGGACAGGTAGCCACCGGTGCGGCGACGATCCGACGCGTCGACGGTGACGTCGAGGCCGGTGTGGCGCACCGCCTGCTCGGAGCGGGAGAAGCGTCGGCAGTCGCCGAGCTCGGACCACACCGCCACCGCGATCAACCCGCCGATGCCGTACTGGGCCTCGACCAGGGCCCGACACGCTGGTTGACGCACTCCGAAGCGTTGCAGCGCGTGCTTGAGAGGCTGGGCTTCGGCGTCGGTCGCGTCGATCATTCGATAGCCGACGGTGATGCGCTGCCGTCCCGCCGGCGACAACTCCAGCGATCCGTCGGCGAGCATGGCCCGGGTCTTGGCGGTGCGGATGGCGCCCTCGGGCACCGCCACGCCGTGCTGGTAGAGCTCGGCATGGATCCGCTGGCACCACACGGTGCGCTGGTTCACCAACGATACGTACAGGCGCACCCGCTCCCGCCACTCCAACACCCCTGCCGGTGGGATCCAACTGGCCGGCAACTCCCCGGCCACCAGGAGATCGCGCAACAGCCGCGCGTCGCTGCGGTCGGTCTTGGCTCGATGCTTGCGACCACGGGCCGCTTGGGTGTCGGCCGGCTCGGCCAGGTGCGCCTCGAACCCCGCTGCCTCGATCTCCTCCACGACGTAGCGCCACCCGGTGCAGCCCTCCACCGCCAGCGCCACCGGCCCGCCTTCACAGAAGGACTCTCAGGCCGGCGTGCGGGGCGGGTGCGATGCTGTCTCGGATGCTGATAGTCGACGCCGCCAACGTGATCGGGTCTCGTCCGACTGGTTGGTGGCGAGACCGGCCTGGTGCTGCACGACGCTTCGCCGGAGAAGTGCGGGCGACCGTGCGTCAGGGGCGGTTGGAGCCGCCAGTGGTCCTCGTGTTCGAGGGGCAAGCCCGGAAGGGTGCCGCCGAGTCCGACGCAGACGGCGTCGAGGTTGTTCATGCCCCCGGCGAGGGCGACGACGCCATCGTCACCATCGCTGAGTCCCACCCCGGCGTGGTCGTGGTCACCGCTGACCGAAGGCTCATTGAACGCCTTCGAGCGATCGACGCCGAGGTTCTCGGACCGCGCTGGTTCCTCGACCAGCTCGTGGACTGATTCGCAGCGACAGCACGCCCGCCTTTGCCTTGGCGAGCGATAGGACGGCTGGCAGCGACAGCCGTCCACCACTACCAGTCCGATGGCTATCAGCGTCTACAGCCGCCAGCGAAATGACTGAGCCGGGTTGCCTCACGCCGGTTGCCGGCGATGGGCGACGACGGTCACCGAGTCAGATCTGAGGTGCCCGGCGCACACCGCCAGCTGGCTCGGGCTTCGTTGGTAATACAGCACGCTGACGGCGCATGTCGCATAGCGCCGGTGTCTACCGTTCGGCCAACACGCTGGCCGCTACGTCGAGTTCATCAGCGCTCACCATGACTCTGTGGCCCTGCGCCGAACCGAGGTGGGGAGCCCAGCCGCCGGCATCGGCAGGAAAGAGGACAGCGCGCACACCCGCCGCCTCAAGGTCCTGCAAGACACGTTCAGCCTCGACACGGTCGGGCAGTCGAACGAGTTCGACGACGTCGTCCGCGGATGTCTCCGACGTCGGACGATCGAGCCACGCTTTCATCCGCGCCCATAGCGACATCGTGCCAGCGTAGGCCTGCGGCGCATCCGGCGTTCGGCGACGTCGAGGGGATGGTTGGTGAGCGCGCGTTATGGGCGCGCGTCGGTGCGCGCCGTCGGCGTACACATCTACGAACAGGGCGCGCGAAGCTGCGCCGCGGTCCGGTGTGATCGGCTGCTCACTCCGGCGTCGCTCCAGGCGTCAGTCAGCCCAGTCCGAGGCGGTCATGCTGCTCTGCTTGGCGAGTTCCTGGAGGAAGTGCGGCATACGTCCTGCGCCGAAGTCGTAGAAGCGCACCCAGGTCGGCGTGATCGCGATGCGAGCCATCTGCTCATACATGCGCCGC
>JBOHER010000393.1:0-3904 GCA_050701115.1 Haloechinothrix sp.
CTTAGCGGAAGGCGGCATGTCCGGTCAGGGCCTGGCCGAGCACGAGAGTGTGCATTTCGCTGGTTCCTTCGTAGGTGAGTACGGATTCGAGATTTGTCATGTGCCTGATCACCGGGTATTCGAGAGAGATGCCATTGGCGCCGAGAATTGATCGGGCCGTGCGGCAGATGTTCAGCGCTTCCCGGACGTTGTTGAGCTTGGCGAAGCTGATCTGGGCCGGGTGGATGTTTCCGGTTTCTTTGAGCCTTCCCAGTTGCAGCGCGACCAGCGATGCTTTGTGTAGTTCGATCGCCATGTTGACGAGTTTGTCCTGGGTCAGCTGAAAGGCCGCGATGGGCCGGCCGAACTGAACCCGTGACTGGGCGTATGCGGCAGCGGCTTGCCATGCGGCGCGGGCGGCCCCGACGACGCCCCAGATGATGCCGAACCGGGCTTCGTTCAGACAGGTCAGCGGGGCGACGATGCCGACGGCCTCCGGCAGTAGTGCTTCCCTATTGAGCCGCACTCCATCGAGGACGAGTTCGCTGGTGACGCTGGCGCGCAGCGACATCTTGTGCTTGATCTCCGGTGCCGAGAAACCGAAGATGTCGGTGGGCACCAGGAATCCCCGGATGCCTTCCTCGGTCCTGGCCCAGACAACCGCGATGTCGGCGATGGAACCGTTGGTGATCCACATCTTTCTCCCATCGATGACCCAGTCCTCGCCGTCGCGGCGGGCATGGGTGCGCATCGAGCCGGGATCTGACCCATGGTCGGGTTCGGTAAGCCCGAAGCACCCGATCGTTTCGCCCGCAGCCATTCGCGGCAGCCATTCGGCCTTCTGGGTCTCGGATCCGAAGCGCCAGATCGCGAACATGGCCAATGAGCCCTGGACAGACACAAAGGACCTCAATCCCGAGTCGCAGGCCTCGAGCTCCTGGCAGGCAAGTCCATAGTGGACCGCGGACATCCCGGCGCAGCCGTAGCCGTCGAGGTGCATTCCGAGCAGGCCGAGCTTGCCGAACTCGCTGGCGAGTTCGCGGGGCGCGAGCAGCTCACCCTGTTCGAACCATTCGGCGATGTGCGGGGCGAGTTTGTCCGTGCAGAACGCCCGGACCGTGTCGCGAACGGCCTTCTCGTCGCCGGTAAGCAGCGCATCGAGGCCGAGGGGGTCGTTGGGGTCGAACGGGACGTGCGGCTGTATCACGTGTGCTCTCCTCTGGTCGGGGAGGTGGATGGGTGGCCCTCGGAGCTCGTCGGCGGCGTAGTGAGTCGCCGGATGTCCTCGTCGCCGTAGCCGAGGTCGGCGAGCACCTCGTGGTTGTGCTGGCCGAGGGTCGGCGGCGCGGTACGGACGACGGGCCGGATGCCGTGGTAGTTCACCGGGAACGCGACCTGTTCCACCGGGCCGACGGTGGGATGGTCCACCACCTGAACCATGCCCAGCTCCTCGGTGTGCCGGGATTCGTAGACCTCGGCAAGGGTGCGGATCGGCGTCACCGGAACCCCACCGTCCTTGAGGATCGCGCACCAGTGGGCGACCGTCTTGCCGCGCAGCGTGGCCTCCAGTTCGACGTTGAGCTCCTTGCGGTTGAGCACGCGATCCCGATTCGTGGTGAATCGCGGGTCGTCGGCCAGGTCGTTCCTGTCGATGACCGTGCACAGCCGTCGCCAGAGGGCGTCGTTGCCGACCGCGATGACGAAGTAGCCGTCGGACGCCGGATACGCCTGATACGGCACCAGGCTGGGGTGCCCGGACCCGAGGCGCAGCGGTGACTCGCCAGTGGCGAAGAAACCCGTCGCCCAATTGATGTGCAGGGCCAACTGTGATTCGTACAAGGACGTGGTGACGTACTGCCCACGGCCGGTCCGCGCGCGTTCCACCAGCGCCGACAGAACCCCGATGATGCCGAACAGCGCCGCGCCGAGGTCGCCCATGGCATAGCCGGCCTTGACCGGTGGCCCGTCCGGCTCCCCCGTCAACGACATCAGGCCGGCCGCCGCCTGGGCGACCATGTCGTAGCCGGGCTCGGCCCGCAAGGGGCCCTTCTCGCCGAACGCGGAGATGTGCAGCACGACCAGCTGTGGGTAGGTCTGGCTGAGCGCCTCGAAGTGAAACACCTTCTGCAGGGAGCTTCCCGGCCGGAAGTTCTCCACGACGACGTCGGCGCCGGCGATAAGCCGGTGCACCGCCTCCTGCCCCTCGGGAGACTTGAGGTCGAGGGTCACCGACCTCTTGTTCCGGTTGGCCGCCAGGTAATAGGTGGCATCGGGGCCGTTGAATGGCGGACCCCACTGGCGGGTCGGGTCGCCGTCGGGATGCTCGACCTTGATGACATCGGCGCCGAGATCGGCCAACGACATCGTGACGTACGGCCCGGCCAGGATCTTGGACAGATCGACCACGCGCATACCGGCGAGCGGGGAAGCCGGATGCGGTTGCGGGCTAGACATGGGCGGCCCTCCTGGTGGTGACGAGTTCGGGTATGGCGAGTGCGCTCACCGCCACGTCGAGCGGGACCTGGCCGCCGTCGGCCAACGCGTCCAGGGATGCCAACGCCGGTCGCGGGGTGGCCGTTGGCGTGACGAGCAGCCGGTGCACGTAGGTGTTCGCGACCAGCAGGCCGCGGTATCCGCGGCCGGCGGCGACATCGTGGGCTGCCTGCTCGAGCAACAGTGAGGCCATCACGGACCGGGTCATCGCGTCGGCGTACACCCCGATGCCCATTTCCTGCTCATCGGAGGTGTCGGCGAGCAGCCGGTCGCCGTCGTCACGCAGGTCCTGCCACCGCCGGGAAACGGCCTCCGCCGCGGCGCGGACTTCGGGATCTGCGATTGCGTCCAGCCGCTGCGCGTAGGTGTCGGCGAGGTGGTGATGGGCTGCCACCCTCCGCATACACCGGAGTACATCGAGGGCGATCACATTCGAGGAACCCTCCCAGATGGAACCCAGGTGCGCGTCCCGTACCAGCCGGGGATTGACCCAGTCCTCGATGTAACCGTTGCCGCCGCGGATCTCCATCGCCTCCCCGGTCACGCTTCGGGCCTGCTTGCACAGCGTGTACTTGGCCAGCGGGGTGAGCACCCGGATGAGCCGCTTGGCGCTGTCATCACCGGCGTCGGCGTCGTCGAGCCGCGCTGCCGCTTCCAGTACCAGCCCCAGTGCGGCCTCGGCATCGAGGATCATCGGCAACAGGGTGGCCCGCATCAGCGGTTGCTCGAACAGCGATCTACCGAACACGACGCGGCGGCGGGTGTGCTCCACCGATTCGAGCACGGCACGTCGCATGAGTGCGGTCGCGCGCATCGCGTTGGACAGCCGCGAGACGTTGACCATCTCGGCCATCTGGCGGAAACCGTTGCGCAGCTGGCCCACCGGAAGCGCGTAGGCGTCCTCGAGGGTCACTTCACCGCTGGCCATGGAGCGCGATCCGAGCTTGTCCTTCAACCGGTCGATGCGGTAGCTGTTGCGGCTCCCGTCGGGGCGCAGCCGGGAAACCAGGAACATGCCCAGACCGCGGGTGCCCTCCCCCTGCCCGGGCACCCGCGCCAAGGTAAGGATGAGATCGGCGGAGACATTGGATGCGAACCACTTGTGCCCGCGCAGGGTCCAGTGCGTTCCGTGGTCGGTGGCCTCGGTAGCGGTCTGGCCGACGTCGGTTCCACCCTGCTTCTCGGTCATGAACATCGCGCCGGTGGCCAGCGCGTCCATGTCGGGTGCGGTCAGCGCGGCGATCTCCACGGCGAAACGCTCCGGATCGAACCGGCGCAGGACCCGGGCCGCCGAGTCGGTCATCGACAGCGGGCAGGCCAGCCCGAACTCCGCCTGGACGAACACGTAGGACAGCGCGTACTTCACCACATGCGGCACGGGTTTCGGCCATCCCAGGACACCCGGCCGATGCGACATCGCGGCCAGGCCGAA
>JBOHER010000394.1:0-10100 GCA_050701115.1 Haloechinothrix sp.
AGGTGCACCTGGTCGGGTCGCACGGCTCGGAGTTCGACATCGGGTTCGTACACGACCTTGACGCTGCCGCCCGTGACCTGCACAGCAAGATCGAGGTCGAGCTGGACAAGCTGGTCGCGGATACTCCCGGAGTGTCGCTGGAGATCAAGCCGGCCAGCGTCGCGGTGCATGTGCGCCGCGCGGCCGAGAAAGACGCCCAGCGGGTGCTCAACGCTGTCCACAATGGACCGTGCCAGTGGGACGGCGTCACGGTCACCGACGGCAAGCAGGTCATCGAGCTTGCTGTTGTGCCCACCGACAAGGGCCGCGCGCTGGACACCCTACGGCACGAGGTGGGCGCTACCGCCGCGATGTTCCTTGGTGACGATGTCACCGACGAGAAGGTCTTCGCCCGGCTCTCCGGGCCCGACGTCGGAATCAAGGTCGGCGAAGGGGAAAGCCTTGCCACCTATCGGATTGAGGACACCGTGGACGTGGCCACGGTGCTGGCGTTCACCCTCGAGGAGCGCCGAAACTGGCTCTACGGCGAGCAAGCCCCGCCGATCGAGCGGATCTCGATGCTCGCCAACGAGCGATCGGTCGCGCTGATCACGCCCGACGCCAGGTTGACCTGGATGTGCCACCCCGGACCGGACGCACCCGCGGTGTTCGCCGATCTGCTCGGCGGGCAAGGTGCGGGTCACTTCAGCATCACTCCGCACCGCAACGGCTTGCCACTCGGCCAGCGCTACCTGCCGAACACCATGACCGTCGAGACCCGCTGGTCCCGCTTGCTGGTCACCGACTACCTCGAGCAGGAGTGCGCGCCACAGCGCACCGATCTGGTGCGGGTGATATCCGGTGCGGCCGAGGCCAAGGTGGTCTTCTCACCACGTCCGGAATTCGGTGGCGTTCCGGTGCGGTTGCTGCCCGAGGACGACGGCCTGCGGGTGCTGGGCACCTCCGAGCCGATCGTGCTGCGGGCACCAGGGGTACAGTGGGAGATCACCTCGGACGGCCTGCACGACACTGCGCACGCCCTGGTGCAACCGACGACTGAGTGGCCGGTCGTGCTCGAACTTCGTTGCGGCACAACAGATCTCGGGCCGAATGGACTGTCCGAAATGGAGCGACGCGATCGCGCGGGTTCCTACTGGAGCACCTGGGCTACCACGCTGAAGCTGCCCTCCGTGGAGTCGGACCTGGTGGCCCGCTCCGCCCTGACCTTGCGTGGACTTGTCGACACGGAGACCGGCGGCGTGCTCGCCGCGGCGACCACCTCGCTGCCGGAAGAGATCGGTGGCGTGCGCAACTGGGACTACCGGTACTGCTGGATCCGCGACGCCGCGATGACGGTGCGCGAACTGGTCGGCCTCGGCTCCACCGAGGAAGCCGATGGCTACCTGCGCTGGCTGCACGGGGTGCTCGGCACGCTGGCCGGACCGGAACGCCTGCACCCGCTGTACACGCTGGTCGGAACCCAGATCGGCGCCGAGGCGGTCATCGATTCGCTGCCCGGTTTCGCCGGATCGCGCCCGGTTCGGGTGGGCAACCTGGCCAACCACCAGGTGCAACTGGACGTCTTCGGTCCGGTGGTCGAGCTGGTCGTCTCGCTCGCGGAAGCACGCGGTGAACTGCGCGATCAGGACTGGCGGATGGTATGCGCGATGGTCGAGGCCGTCGATCGGCGCTGGTTCGAGCCGGACCACGGCATCTGGGAAGAACGCCACGTGCCCCGGCACCGGGTGTACTCGCGGGTGATGTGCTGGGTGACGATCGACCGCGCGATCAAGCTCGCCGAGCGCTACGGCCGCGAGACCCCCGCCGAGTGGCCGGGGTTGCGAGACCGGATCGCCGCTGATGTGCTCGATCACGGCTGGAACGAGGAAGTCAAGGCGTTCACCACGGCCTATGACGGCACCGACCTGGACGCGGCATCGCTATTCGTCGGGTTGAGTGGACTGATCGACCCCCAGGACGAGCGGTTTCAGTCGACGGTCACCGCGATCGAGGGTGAGCTGCGCAGCGGGTCCACTGTGTACCGGTACCGGCGGGACGACGGACTGCCCGGCAACGAGGGAGGTTTCCACCTCTGCGCCGCGTGGATGATCGAGGCGTACCTGCTGACCGGTCGACGCACCGAGGCCGAGGAGCTCTTCGAGCAACTCGTGGACGCGGCCGGACCGACCGGGCTGTTGCCCGAACAGTACGACCCGATCGCGGAACGCTCCCTCGGCAACCACCCTCAGGCCTACTCGCACATCGGCCTGATCCGCTGCGCCACCCTGCTCGCACAGTAGGCCACTGTCGGATGCCCCCAATGTGGCATTGGGGGCATCCGGAACGGCGCTAGCCGCCTGCGACGCTGGCCACCATCGTCGGGTCGAAATGGCTGTTCAGCACACCTGCCGGCAGACGCGGAGAACCTCAGGCGCCCACCAGCCCTACCGCCTCCAGCACCGAGCGCAGGTCGGCCACCTCGATGGCGCGGATGCCATCGGGGCAACGGCCGGAATCGGCAGGCACGAGGGCGTGGGTGAATCCCATCCGCGCCGCCTCGGCCAACCTTCGCCCGACCCCGGTAATCCCGCGGACCTCGCCCGCGAGGCCCACTTCGCCAACGGCAATGAGACCCGGTGGCAGGGCAACGTCCTTCGCGGCGGACGCCACGGCGAGCGCGACCGAGAGGTCCGCTGCCGGTTCGGTGACTTTCATCCCGCCCACGGTCGCGGCGTACACGTCCCGCTCGCCGAACCGGATCCGCGCCCGCTTCTCGAGAACCGCGAGCACCATACCCACCCGGGCGGAGTCCAGCCCGCTCACCGCGCGCCTCGGCGTCGGCAGCGAGGACGGACCCACCAGCGCCTGCACCTCGCCGAGCAGGGGGCGCTTGCCCTCGACGGCCACCGTGATCGCGGTACCGGGCACAGCGTCGGCATGCCGATTCAGGAACAGCCCGGACGGATCGGGAACCCCCACGATCCCGTCGTCGCGCAGCTCGAAGCAACCCACCTCGTCGGCGGGTCCGAAGCGATTCTTCACGCCACGCAGCATGCGCAAGGTGGAGTGGCGATCGCCCTCGAAGTGCAGCACGACATCGACCAGATGCTCCAGCACCCGGGGGCCGGCGACCGAGCCGTCCTTCGTCACATGGCCGACCAGCACGACGGGCAGGCCGCGCTCCTTGGCCAGCGCAACCAGCCCAGCGGTGACCGCGCGCACCTGGGTGACACCACCCGGCGACCCCTCCACCTTCGGCGAGGCCATGGTCTGCACCGAGTCGACGATCAGCATCCCGGGGCCGACCGCGTCGACATGGCCCAGCAGCGCCGCGAGGTCGCTCTCGGCGGCCAGGTACATCTGGTCGTGCACGTTGCCGGTGCGTTCGGCACGCAGCCGCACCTGCCCGGCCGATTCCTCCCCGGTGATGTACAGCGCGGGACCGGATGCCCTGGACGCCCACCGGAACCCCACCTCGAGCAACAGGGTCGACTTCCCGACGCCGGGCTCACCGGCCAGCAGCACGACCGCTCCGGGCACCAGCCCGCCGCCGAGCACCCGGTCCAGCTCAGCTACCCCCGTGCCGCGCGCACGGGCCGCTTCGACGTCGACCTCGGCGATCGGCCGCGCCGGGGACGAGGGGGCACCGGCGGCCACCCTGGCCAGCGCCGGATTAGCCGCGCCGCGCTCCTCGACGGTCCCCCAGGCCTGGCATTCCGGACAGCGACCGACCCACTTGGCAACCTCGAGCCCGCAGTCGGAGCAGCGGTAGCTCACGCCTTTCTTCGCCACGTGGCAGACGTTAGCTGGCCTGCCCGACATTCTCGGTGACGCTGGGCTCAGCGTGGCGTCAGTGCGCCCCTTCGTCCTCGTGTGGCTCGGCGGTGCGCGCGTCGTCGGGTGCGGCGATCGGCACCCGCAGCGTGACCTGGCCCGCGTCGCGGAAGGTCAGCGTGATCATGATGGTCTGGCCGGGGCGCAGGTCCTGCTTGAGGCCCTCGAGCACGATTCGGGCAACCCCGATCTGCTCGGACTCGGCCGAGGAACCGGCACCCGCTTCCTCGGCCAGCACGCTGACCGCACGGCGGGCGACGATCTCGGTGTCGCCCTCGACGGTGACACTCGCGGCGGCCGGGGACGTTACCTCGGTCAACTCATCGGCCTGGTCACCGCGGTTGGCGATGTTCAAGGTCAGCGGTGCGTCGGAGCCCGCGGCGTAGTATCTGTCTTCGCCCTCGGGGAAGGCCAGGGCGACGTCGTTCAGCGAGAGGGTGCCCACGGTGGCGTGCGAGCCGTTGACGGCCGGCTGGTGCGTGCCGGTCTGGGTGACCTGTCCGGCACCGCAGCCGGCCACGGCGATGGCGACACCGACGGCCGCAGCGGCCCGTGCGAGTGGGCGAGAACCAAGCACGCGACGTTTCTGCTGCCTCACTTCTCCGGTGTCCTTCCTAGCTTCGCCAGCGAGGCCATCGGACGCCCCGCTGCCGTGATTCACGACCGTTTGTGCACCGCGAAGCGTAGCCGGGAGCGGCGGCGGGCCGAGCACCCGGTAGCCGTTGAGGTGGGTGCCGGGCATATCACATCCGGTGCTTCAGCCGAGTTCGAGTCCACAGTGGACGAGGCCCCTGGCGTCCCCTTGCCGTCACCGTCACCTGCGTGAGCACACCTGTTCGATGGTTGTCAAGCCCAAGGCTGACCCATGATTAGGCCGTTGACCTGCGACGACGGATCGCGGGGCGTTGGGGAAGCCGACACGCCGCGTGCTAGCATGGAGACAGCGAAAGGGGCAGAGGACACATGGTTTTCAAGGTCGGAGAGACCGTCGTCTACCCGCACCACGGTGCCGCACTCATCGAAGCCATCGAGACCCGCGTGATCAAGGGCGAGGAGAAGAAGTACCTCGTCCTCAAGGTCGCGCAGGGAGATCTCACCGTTCGCGTCCCGGCAGACAATGCCGAGATCGTGGGCGTCCGCGACGTGGTGGGCCAGGACGGCCTCAACCGCGTTTTCGATGTGCTGCGCGCTCCGCACACCGAAGAGCCCACGAACTGGTCTCGTCGGTACAAGGCCAACCTCGAGAAGCTCGCCTCCGGCGATGTGAACAAGGTGGCCGAAGTGGTGCGCGACCTCTGGCGGCGAGAGAAGGACCGAGGCCTTTCCGCAGGTGAGAAGCGGATGCTGGCCAAGGCGCGGCAGATCCTGGTCAGCGAGCTTGCCCTCGCCGAGGGCACCGACGAGGGCAAGGCGGAGACGCTCCTCGACGAGGTTCTGGAAACCGCCGCGGTCTAGCAGATTGAGCACAACCTCGAGGCGGCGATGACCGTCGTCGCGTTGGTGCCCGCTGCCGGCCGGGGTGAGCGCCTCGGCATGGCCATACCCAAGGCACTGGTTCCGGTTCGTGGTGTGCCGCTGCTCACACACGCGGTGCGCGGGTTGCTCGTCTCGACGCGCGTCGACTCGGTTGTGGTGGCCGCGCCGCCCGAGCTCGTTGACGAGTTCGCCGCCGTCGTGCGTGAGTTCGCAGACCGCTGCCGGGTCGTGCCCGGGGGCGCCGACCGCACCGCTTCCGTTCGGCTCGCCCTTGAATCCGTGGTCGCGGGATCCTGCGACATCGTGCTGGTGCACGATGCCGCGCGAGCGTTCACTCCGGCCGCGGTCATCAGCGCGGTCGTGGACGCCGTGCGTTCCGGGGTCGCTGCGGTCGTTCCCGTCTTGCCGGTCAGCGATACCGTCAAGGTGGTCGACGCCGACGGCGTGATCACCGCGACCCAGGACCGCTGCGCACTGCGGGCCATCCAGACCCCGCAAGGTTTCCGTGAGGCCGTGCTACGCGCCGCATACGGCGCAGGCTTCGACGCGGCGACCGACGACGCCGGCCTGGTGGAGCAACTAGGTGGGACGGTGCACACTGTCCCCGGCCACCAGCACGCCATGAAGATCACCACGGCGTTCGACCTCCTCGTCGCCGAGGCGATCCTGGCCGAGCAGGAGGGCACCGAATGATTCCCCGCATCGGCCAGGGCGTCGACGTGCACCCGATCGAAACCGGCCGGGAGTGCTGGATCGCCGGACTGCGCTGGGACGGCGTGGACGGGTGCGCAGGGCATTCGGACGGTGATGTGGCCGCCCATGCGCTGTGCGACGCGCTGCTGTCAGCGGCCGGTCAGGGGGATCTGGGTGCCGTGTTCGGCACCGGGGATCCGCGCTGGTCGGGGGTGCACGGCGTGGACCTGCTGGCCGAGGTGCGCAGGCGCATCGAGGCGGCGGGCTGGCAGGTGGGCAATGCGGCGGTGCAGGTGATCGGCAACGCCCCGAAGATCGGCGCCCGGCGGGATGAAGCCCAGCAGGTGCTCTCCGAGGTCATCGGGGCACCGGTCAGTGTGTCCGGCACGACCACAGACGGCCTCGGCCTCACCGGTAGGGGCGAAGGCATCGCGGCCATAGCCACCGCACTCTTGGTGCCCGCACCCTCGTGAGTGAAAGTTGTCGCCCTGGCAACCCTAATCACTCACGAGTGCTGCACGACGCCGGAGGGCAACGATATTGCGGAGGGGGACCGCGGCCGACCGCCCTCTGCTGGCCACCCTGGAACTGCACGCCGTTGCCTTCCATCGGGCTGGACGATCTGGACCGCTTCGTGGCTGAGGTGCCCCGACGCCGTCTACCCGGAAAGCTAGTCGGTATCGGGTAGACACACCGCGTGAACGAGCTGCCCGTACCATCTTGACGTGGCCCTTCACCTTTATGACACCGCGACCCGGAGTGCGCGCGAGTTCCGTCCCGCTCGCAGCGGAACGGCGTCGATGTACGTGTGTGGGGCCACCGTGCAGGGGACACCGCACATCGGGCACGTGCGCGGCGCCCTGAACTACGACGTACTGCGCCGCTGGCTGATCCACAGTGGACTCGACGTGCTGTTCGTGCGCAATGTCACCGACATCGACGACAAGATCCTCACCAAGGCGGAGGCAGCGGGCCGCCCCTGGTGGGAATGGGCGATGACCCACGAACGCGAGTTCGAGGACGCCTACGACGTGCTCGGCTGCCTCCCGCCATCGATCATTCCCCGGGCCACCGGCCACGTGACTCAGATGGTCGAGCTGATGCAGCGGCTCATCGACGCAGGCCGCGCCTACGCGGCCGGTGGCGACGTGTACTTCGCCGTGCGGTCCTTTCCGGGCTACGGCGCGCTGTCCGGCCAGCGCCTGAACGAGGTGCATCAGGGCGAGACAACGGCCGAGGGCAAGCGCGACCACCGCGACTTCACCCTGTGGAAAGGCGCCAAGCCCGGCGAACCGTCCTGGCCGACCCCGTGGGGTCCGGGCAGGCCGGGCTGGCATCTCGAGTGCTCGGCGATGGCTACCACCTACCTGGGCGCCGAGTTCGACATCCACGGCGGCGGGGTCGACCTGGTGTTCCCGCACCACGAGAACGAGCGCGCGCAGTCCAACGCCGCCGGCGACCCCTTCGCCCGGTTCTGGCTGCACAACGCCTGGGTGACCCTGTCCGGTGAGAAGATGTCCAAGTCGCTGGGCAACGTCGTGTCCATCCCCGCGTTGCTTACCAAGGTCCGCGCGCCTGAACTGCGCTACTACCTCATTCAGCCGCACTACAGATCGACGATCGAGTACTCCGACGCGGCGCTGTCCGAAGCCGCGCAGGGCTATCGCAGGATCGAGCAGTTCATGCGGCGGGCGGCGGGCCGGATCGGCGCGATCGAGTTTGGCGCGTTGCCAGCCGAGTTCAGCACCGCGATGGACGACGACCTCGCGACCCCGCACGCCGTCGCCGTCATGCACAACACGGTGCGCGAGGGAAACGCCGCACTGGATTCCGGCGATGACCAACGGGTCACCGAAGACGCCGCAGCGGTGCGCATGATGACCGACGTGCTCGGTCTCGACCCGCTGTCGGCGACCTGGACGGAGACCTCGAATGCGGACACCGGGGCGCGCCAGGCGCTGGCCACGATCGTCGAAGGCATGCTCGCCGATCGGCAACGCGCCCGAGCCGAACGAGACTTCGCCGCCGCCGACGCGCTGCGTGATCGGTTGATCGATGCGGGCATCTCGGTGGAAGACACCGCCGACGGGCCCACCTGGACGATTAAGGACTCCTAGATGGCAGGCAATTCCCAGCGCCGGGGCGCGATCCGTAAACCCGGCACGAAAAAGGGCGCGGTCACCGGCTCCGGCGGACAGAAATCCAAGCGGTTGCAGGGCAAAGGCCCCACGCCCAAGGCCGAGATGCGGCCGGGGCATCCCGCTCAGCGTCGTGCGCACGCCAAAACTCGGGCCGAGCAGAATCGCGCCAAGAAGGCCGAGGGACCCGACCTGATCGCGGGCCGGAACCCGGTGGTCGAAGCGCTGCGGGCCGACGTGCCCGCCGACGCGCTATACGTGGCAATCGGGGTCGGCGCCGACGACCGGGTCACCGAGGCGGTCCGGCTGGCCGCGGACAAGGGCATCTCGATCCTCGAAGTCCCGCGCGAAGAGATCGACCGCAAGACGAGGGGCGCTCTGCATCAGGGCCTCGGCCTGCAGGTGCCGCCGTTCAACTATGCACACCCGGACGACCTGCTGCGCGCTGCTCAGGACTCTGGCGATGCCCCGCTGCTGGTGGCGCTGGACGGGGTGACCGATCCGCGCAATCTGGGCGCGGTGATCCGCTCTGCTGCAGCCTTCGGTGCACACGGCGTCCTGCTGCCCGGGCGGCGCAGCGCCGGGATTACGGCGGTGGCCTGGCGGACCAGTGCGGGCACGGCGGCCAAACTCCCGATCGCGGTAGCCACCAACCTCACCCGCCAACTGAGGGCGTGGGCGTCCGAGGGGCTGATGATCGTCGGCCTTGACGCGGACGGTTCCGTTGACATCGACGAGCTGAACCTGGCCACCGACCCGCTGGTGGTGGTCGTCGGCTCCGAGGGCCGGGGGCTGTCCCGGCTGGTGCGGGAAACCTGCGACGCCACGGTGTCCATCCCGATGGCCGCCGGTGTCGAGTCGCTCAACGCCTCGGTTGCCGCAGGCGTGCTGCTGGCCGAGGTCGCCAGGAGGAGGCGCGCCGCAGGCCGGGTGTGATGCGCTGGCGTGGTGCATATGTCGACATATGCACCACCGGGACGCAACATCACCGGCATATCGTCGTTCCCTGACGACTGTCTCGGATAAGGTCAGCAGGCTCAGTCGGTTCCAGGGGGCCATGCCGCATGTCGTTCGCATCACCGCTGTTTCTGTGGTACTTCGTGCCCGCCGTGCTGTTGGCGATCCTGATCTTTCCGCGCAGCTGGCGGAACGGGATCGTCGCGGTCGCCAGCCTGATCTTCTACGCCAACGGCGCCGGGGCGTTCACGTTGCTGCTACTGGCCTGCATGGTGATCAACTTCCTGGTGGGGCCTGCCCTGGAGCCCGACGAGTGGGACCTCGACCCAGCGCGCAGGCGGTGGCTGCTGATCGGAGTGATCAGCTTCGACGTCGGGGTGCTGGCGATCTGGAAGTACGCCGGCTTCGCCACCGAGCAGATCGCCGCGTTCGCCCACATGCTGGGCGGCGACTTCCCGATCGTGCAACTGGCACTGCCGATCGGGATCTCCTTCTACACCTTCCATCACATCTCCTACGTGGTGGACATCTACCGCGGAGAGCGCAAATCGCTGCGCGATCCGGTAGCGTTCGCGACCTACATCTCGATGTTCCCGCAGCTGGTGGCCGGCCCGATCGTGCGGTATCGGGAGATCGCCGATCAGCTGCCGCAGCATCGTCACCATCGGCTCGACGACATCGCGGCCGGATTCCCCCGCTTCGCGCTCGGTCTGTGCAAGAAGGTCATCGTCGCCGACTCGCTCGCCCCGCTCGCGGACGCATGCTTCAACACACCGTCGAGCGAAATGACCTTCACGATCGCCTGGCTCGGCGCGATCACGTACACCCTGCAGTTGTACTTCGACTTCTCCGGTTATTCGGACATGGCGATCGGGCTCGGACGCATGCTCGGTTTCCGGCTGCCGGAGAACTTCGCCCGGCCGTACTCCTCCATCACCATCACAGAGTTCTGGCGGCGCTGGCACATGTCGCTGTCGCGCTGGTTCCGCGACTACGTCTACATCCCGCTCGGTGGTAACCGGG
>JBOHER010000395.1:0-5779 GCA_050701115.1 Haloechinothrix sp.
GGGTGGGTGAACGTGGGAACCGACGCCGATACCGGGGCCTTCGCCGTGGAGTCGATCCGCCGCTGGTGGAACCGCGTGGGACAAGCAGCCTACCCGAAGGCCACCAAGCTGTTGATCACCGCCGACGGTGGTGGCTCCAACGGCTCCCGGCTGCGGTTATGGAAGACCGAGCTCGCCGGGTTCGCCACCGAGTCGGGACTGCAGATCACGGTGCTGCACTTCCCGCCGGGCACATCGAAATGGAACCGGGTCGAGCACCGGTTGTTCTCCGCGATCACCATGAACTGGCGAGGTCGCCCGTTGCAAACCCATGAGACGATCGTCGAGACCATCGCAGCCACCACCAACAAGAACGGGCTGACCGTTCAGGCGATGCTCGACACCAACACCTACGAAAAAGGCATCAAGATAACGGACAAGCAGATGCGGGCCTTCGAGGCTCGCCACCTGCAGCGCCACCAATTCCACGGTGACTGGAACTACTGCGTACACGGCTCATCGGCCCGACAAACCGAGCCCGACGCGACACACCCCGAACCACCCGACTAATTCCTGCGCGAGCCCTAACTAGACCGAAGTTGCTGTAGCTCTCCGTAGAGATTGTTGACCCGACCTGCGGGAGTTGGCCTGTTCGGCGTTGGGATGTGGTCAGAATTTATGGCGTGTCTTGCTGGGTGTTCTGATCCGAATCCGCGAGTAAGTCGGTGACACGCGGCTGGATATGGCGATAGGTGTCGCTCTGAGCTGGGATGATGTTGGTGTCGAGGCCACGATCATTCCGGTTGAGAGGACACCTATCTGGTGAGCAGGGTACGTGACAGGCGCGGGGTTCGTCAGCAGGCGCGATGAGGTGCCCGCGGGCCTCCTGAGCTCACGGACCAGGGTCCGGATCACGGCGGACGGGGTCGCCCCGCAGGTTCTGCACGAGCTCGTCGAATGGGCCGACCGCTACTCACTGATCTCGGACGCGATCCGCCGGGCCGCCGCGATCGACAAGGATCTCTTCGATCTCGTCCAGCGCCACGATCACGGCACAGGGACCAAGGTCATTGACTGGGAGTACCTGCTGCAGCGGGCACGCCGCGCTGTAGCCCCGTGAGGATCAGATACCCCGCAACGTTCCCTGGCCTTTCCCACCGCGTCCGGGTTGTTTGGTTCGTCGCAAGGCAGCCTGGGACAGCGGCGTGACCGGGCAGACGGGCTCGCCCTGGCCAGGCTGGGTGACATCGATGAGCGCAATCAACTGCTGCAAGCTCCCGGTCACATTCTCGTCCGATGCGGTGCACAGGGTGAGGAGCTGGTTGGCGCGAGCGACACGTCGCTCCGGATCGGATTCCACGGCCAGCGCCCTGCGCACCGCATCGGCGACGTGCCGCGCGATGACGTCGGGCGCATCCGCGGTGTCGACGCCGAACACGCAGAGAAGGCCCTGGATGACCTCGGCGAGCCGGTCCATGCCTTCGCTCGCGCCCTCTTGCATGCCGGACTGGACCATGCCGTCCCGGTCCTCGACCGACTGGAAGACGGACGCCGCCACGTACTTCGTCTTTCCCGGTAGGTCGGGGTCCTCTTCAAGGGTGAGCGTCTCGAGGGACACGTGACCTGGCATGCCTTCGAACTCGAAGGTCTGGATGACCCGTTCGTCAGGCACGATGTCGTGGTAGAGGCCCTTGAACGCGTACTCGTTGCCGTCGGTGTTGCGACTGACGAACCGCCCACGACGCGATAGGCCAATTCGAGCGGTTCGCGATCACCGGTGGCATGCCCGTTACCTCGCAGCGGTCAGCGCCAGCCGACTCAAGGATGCGATCTGCCGTCAGATCTTGCGGCCCGACGCTCCGCTGTGGAACGAAGGTCGCACCATCGTCGGCCAGGAACTGCGGGAACCCACCGTCCACTTCGCCGTGCTGGAACAACTCGCCACCGGAGAGAAGGAGACGGGGGAGATCGCCGCCGCCCTTCGACTCCCCAACGGTACGGTTCCAAGTACCTCTCGAGCCTGGAGTCACTACGTCTCGTCAGCCGTCGTCTACCGTTCGACACGCGGCCCGGTGCTCGAGGCGGGCATTGGACGTTGACCGATCGTTTCCCGCGCTTCTGGTTCCGATTCGCCTTTCCCTACCAATCCGATCTAGAGGCAGGCCAGTCACCGACGGACCTGTACGACACCGAAATAGCGCCGGCACTGGCTGACCACGTCGCGCCCACGTTCGAAGAGTGTGGCGCCCATGCCCGCCACACCCTGGTCCTCTACGCCAAGGCGGGCTTCACCCAGGCGCTACGGACACACGCAGAAGGCTACGCGCATCTCCACCTTGTCGATGGCACCGAAGCTTTGTCGAATCTCGCGTAAGAGTACTCGTGATTGCGCCCGACGTCGCTCAGCCGCCGGCCCTGTGGCGACCGGCTCGGTCAGCGCAGCGGGGAGCACGGCTTACTCCGTCCCCGGCATTGCCACCGGCAGTCCCGCGTCACGAGCCGCATCAGCCATCCGGCGGTCGTAGGTGACCAACGCGATCAGTGCTGGGCCAAGCACCTCAGCGCTGGCCACGTGAATGGCGTCCAAACTGGGCAATCCTCCGGGGACACCGACCGCCACATCACGAACGTGGTCGGTCACCGGTACCTCGATGTGCATCCTGAGTAGCTGTGGAAGCAGATTCGGGTAGTCCCCGATCCGATCACAGGTACGCACGGTCTCAATGAACCCAATCGTGCTCGTGCACGTGTCGGCGTCTGGACAGCTCTCCAGGAACTTCCGCAGCCCAGCGGCGTGCGCACGGCCCGACACCAGCGTCACGAGAGCCGAGGCGTCGAAGTAGATCACCGGCCGACCTCGTCGAGCACCTCGAGAACGTCACGATCCGCACATTGTTCCGCCAGGACGGCAAGCGGATCCACATCGTCCGGGACATCGACATGCACGAATTCGTCCCAGTCGCCTGCCTTCGGAGCGCCCGGTGGACGCCTCTTGATCAGGCCGCGAGCGACCAAGTCGTCGTACCCGCTCTGCGTCCTCGGAGGTGGCACCAGGATGGCGACCACGTCACCGTGCTTGGTCACCTCGATCGTCTCGCCACGTTGGACGCGGGCGAACATCGCGCTCGGGTTGTAGGAGAACTCCCGAACAGTAACTTCAGCCATGGACACCACCCACCATTTGTACCTACATGAGGGCACATCAAGCGTGGCGCTCCGCAAGATGATCCTGGCGAACCCGTGCGCATGAAGTCCAGCGCCTGTCCACGACGAACCTCTGGTGGAGATATCGCGACCCGCACACATTGGTCTCGCGGATGTGGTAGACCCCTCACTTCGGCAACTCCGCGCGGTGTTCCCCGGCTCGCCCACCACCACCCAGGGCGAGCTCGTCATAGCCCGGCACCTCGTACACCCGAACCAGGTTGTCCAGGAAGTCCGAGGCTGCGAGCCGACGGCCGTCCGCCGACACGTCCAGCCCCGTGGTCTGGTTGCCGGTCACCAGCGCGTCGAGCAACTTCCCGGACGAGGTGTCGATGGCCAGCACCGAGCCCCACTCGGGGCCGGGGATGTAGTACGACGTCGGATTGTTCTTGCCCCGGCAGGAAACGAAGAGCACCTTGCCATCCGGGCTCAGATCAATCGTGTTGGGTTTCTCATCGGTCTTGGCGAACTCCCGCACCTCGTCGGTGGCCAGGTCCACGGCGAACACCTTCGCCCGGCCCATGTCACCGGCGTAGAGCGTCGTGCCGTCACCGACCAGGTGACGCATCGCGCCGCCGCTCCGATGCAGCACCTTACCCTTGCCGGTGTCCAGGTCGATGCGAGCGATCTCGCCGTGCCCGTAGCCCGCGACGTAGAGCCGCTTGCCGTCCGGCGTCGGGTACAGGCCCCTCGGCGTGCGCACCGTCGGGATGACCCGCTGCACCTTCCAACTCTCGACATCGATCTCCGAGACGTTGTCGCTGGACCAGTTGGACGCATACAGGGTGCGCTCGTCCCGCGAGAGCGCGAGCACCTTCGTCCAGGCCCCCTTGACGTTGATCTTGCGCAGAACCTTGCGCTTGTCGGTGTCGATCTCGTAGACCGACGCGGTTTCCATCTGGCTCGCGTAGGCGCGAGTGCCGTCCCGGTTGAAGATCACCTCCACCGCGCCGTGCTTGCCGAGCGGGATCTGTTTGAGCTCTGCACCGGTATCCGCGTCGAAGACCTGCACCCCGCGCCCGCCGAGCAGTGAACTCCAGATCTCGGACCGATCCGGGGTGTAGGCGACCTGCTTCGGGTTGGAGCCGGTTTCGAAGCGCACCACGCTGCTCAGCAGTTGGCCGCTGCGGTCCAGCCACACGTTGACCTGTTGCGGCCGATCGAGCGTGATCAGACGGGTAGCTCGCTCGTAGCCGCCGCGGGTCAGGGTGATCTGGGTGTCACCGCCTGGGATCTTCCCCATATAGGGCGTCGTCTTGGTGATCGTGCGGCGGTCGGCGGTACGGATGGTCAGCTTCGCGTCCGGCGGGTGGGTAATCACCTCGAGGCGTTGCTTGGACAGCGACGCAGGGGCGCTGGTCGTCGGCGGACGAGCCCTCGTCGGCGACGGGGCTGAGGTGACGGGGGTCGGTGCGGAGCAGGCGGCCAGCGACAGTGCAAGCACCGCGGCGGCGAGGCGGATGCGCAACACCTGGACACCGTACTGCGAGCGACTCCGGCAGCCGCTCCACCAACAGGGGCAACACGCCGCGGATGTGCTTCAGGAGCAATCGCCGCCGAGGCGCCCTACCGGCGCAGCTCCTTCTCCAGGTCCTGCAGTGCCCCCGAAATGGTCTGGAGGCCAGCGCCGACCAGGTTGACCCAGCCGCTGGAGGTCGGCGTGAGCAGAACCCGGCCGGATTCGGTGTCGATCCAGCACGGCATCGGCGCCTTGGTGGACTTGCGGCCTCCCAAACCGTCGCGCACACCTGCGCAGAGCTGGCCCACGTTGATCCGGTCCTTATCGAGCCAGCGCTTCATCCGCTTGGCGTCGCGGACACTGTTGTTCAGCGGAAGCGACTTGTCCTTGATGATCGCTTCGAGGTCGGCGTTGTCGCACGACATCGAGTGCACCTGGGCGGCAGGGGTTTCCGGCAGCGCAGCGGCCACGCGCACGCCGAGCTGCTCGACCGGGATCGGGCTGATCTCGATCGTCTTGTTCCGGTGCACGACCAGCACGGCGTCCCGCCCGATTGCCGCGGTCCGCACGGTCTCCTGCTCGCCGCCGGCGTGCGCGAAGAACGTGTAGTACTCGACGGCCGCGCGCTGCATGACCGTCAACGTCTCCAGGAAGTCATCGCTGATCCGCGCGCCGTCGACCAGACCTTGCTGGCGCAACTCGGCCAGCACCCGCACGTCGCGGCGGTGTGACTCCTCCGCCGGGTAGAACAGCCCGCCGCCGACCAGGGTGGAGTGCGCCTCGCCGAGATTCTCCTTTTCCAGCAGCGTCGTGTAGGTCTCCAAGCTGATGGACACCTGGTTGCGGATCACCGTGGACTCCCCCTGCTTTCCTTGAGTTGTCGTGTTGCCCTATTCGCCGATCACCGGCGGTACGACCGGATAGCCGGTGACCGGGTCGCGCAGGATCCCGCCGTCCTCGTCCCGCTCGGGCTTGAACCACTCGTCGCTGTCAAGGCCGTACTTGCGCTGATGGTCCTGGTCCTCGGCGCCCTGGCCACGGCCGCCGCCTGCGCCGCCCATCATCCCGGTGCCGCCGATACCGCCGCGGCCCGCCGCGGGACCACCGGCGCCGCCTGCGACCCCGCCCGGGCCACCC
>JBOHER010000396.1:0-13427 GCA_050701115.1 Haloechinothrix sp.
ACCCGCTCCGGCAAAATCATGCGCCGCCTGCTCCGCGACATCGCCGAGAACCGCGCCATCGGCGACGTCACCACCCTCGCCGACTCCTCGGTCATGGACCTCATCTCCACCGGCCTGCGGTCCGGCAAAGGCGAGGAGTAGCCGCACTTGGACGGCGAGGCAAGCCACACTCAGCAGGCCTCCCACCCCGGGGAGCCGCACGTCGACGAGCTGGGTGGCAGGCTGAACTGGCTGCGCGCCGGAGTGCTCGGCGCCAACGACGGGATCGTGTCCGTGGCCGGGCTGGTCGTGGGAGTCGCGGCGGCGACGAACGACCAGTTCCTCATCCTGACCGCCGGAATCGCCGGGCTCGTTGCCGGCGCCTTGTCCATGGCCGGCGGAGAGTACGTCTCGGTCAGCACCCAGCGGGACACCGAACGCGCCGCGCTGACACGCGAAGAGCGGGAGCTCGCGACGATGCCGGAAGCCGAGTTGCGTGAGCTCGCGGACCTCTACGAAGATCGCGGACTGTCCAGGGAGCTGGCCGAGCGGGTCGCCGCCGAGCTCACCGATCGCGACGCGCTGCGTGCGCATGCCGAGGCTGAGCTGCAGATCGATCCGGACAAGCTGACCAGCCCCTGGCAGGCGGCGTGGGCCTCGTTGCTGGCGTTCGCGATCGGTGCGCTGCTTCCGCTGATCGCGATCGTGCTGCCACCCCCATCGCTGCGGGTGTGGCTGTGCGGCGCCGCGGTGGTGACTGGCCTCGCGCTCACCGGGTTCATCAGCGCGCGTCTCGGCGACGCACGGGCAAGGCGGGCCGTCGCGCGCAACATCGGGGTCGGAACGCTGACCATGCTGATCACCTACTTCGTGGGCCTGGCCTTCGGCGTGACCCTGGGGTGAGGCTGCCGCCCGGGTGACCAGTGTCACTACGCTGCCCGGGGACAGTGCCGTGCCCGTAGAATCGGGCGAAGGTGTGCCGGGAAGTCTGGTCGGCGAGGTTTCGCCTTGTCCGCACTACCCCTGGAGCACATGTGGCGCGCGCCCGCACCAGTCCCGCAGCCGAGTTCGCCCGGTATCTGCGCACCGAGACCACGGGCGGCTTCGTGCTGCTCGCCGCCACGGCCATCGCGCTGATCTGGGTGAACTCCGCATTCGGTGGCGGGTACGAATCCCTGCGCGACTTCCCGCTCGGTGTCGACACGGGCTTCGTGCACCTACGGCTCACCGTCGGCGAATGGGCCAAGGACGGGTTGCTCGCGCTGTTCTTCTTCGTGGTGGGGCTTGAGCTCAAACGTGAGTTGATCGTTGGCGAACTGTCCGACGTCAAGGCCGCCGCCCTGCCGATCATCGCGGCCGCCGGGGGGATGATCGCCCCGGCCCTGATCGCGCTGACCGTCGCGTGGGGTGAACCCGGGTTCGACAAGGCGTGGGCCGTTCCGATGGCCACCGACATCGCCTTCGCCCTCGGTGTGCTGGCCCTGACCGGCTCGCACCTGCCGAGCAGCGCACGGGTGTTCCTGCTCTCCCTCGCGGTCGTGGATGACCTGGGTGCGATCGTCATCATCGCGGTACTGTTCACCAGCGACTTCAACATCGTTGCGGCGTTGGTCGCGGTGGCCGCGCTGGCGCTGTATGCGGCGTTGCAGAAACTGCGGATTCGCAGTTCGCTGCTGTACGTGCCGATCGCGCTGGTCACGTGGATTTCGATCCATGAGGCGGGCATTCACGCCACCATCGCCGGCGTCATGCTGGGTCTGCTGACGAGAGTGCGGGGCGACGAGGGCGAGGACGAGGCGCCCGCCATCCGGCTGGAGCACCGTCTGCAGCCCTACTCCGCGCTGGTGGCCGTGCCGGTGTTCGCGCTGTTCGCGGCGGGTGTCGCGGTGGACAGTGAGGCGATGACCACCGTGTTCACCTCGCCGATTCCGATCGGCATCATCGCCGGCCTGATCCTGGGCAAGCTGATCGGAATCCTCGGCTTCTCCGCGTTGGCGGTCCGGCTCCGGCTGGCCAAACTGCCCACCCGGACCAACTGGCGGGACCTCACCGCGCTGGCCGTGCTCGCTGGCGTCGGTTTCACCGTCAGCCTGCTGATCGCCGACCTCGCCCTGCCCGTCAGCGAATTCGGCGACGCCGCCGAATCGGCGAAGGCCGCGGTGCTCATCGCCTCCGCGACGGCTTCCCTGTTGTCGGCGTCGATGCTGGCGCGCCGGAGCAAAGTGCACAAGCATAGGCGGGAACAAGCCGAGACCGACGCGAGCTGAGGCCAACGGGCCGGGGCACCAGGCACATGGCACGATGGCACGGTGACCAGGCCTGAGCACTCCTCCAACGACCGCGACAGCGTGGGCGCCCTGCCCTACATTCCGCTGTCCGAAGACCACCCCGGCAACGGCTCGGCGGCCGTTGACCAGTCGATCGGCACGCTGGTGCGCGAGGCGACCCAGCACATGTCGACGCTGGTCCGGGCCGAGATGGAACTCGCCAAGGCGGAGGTCGTCGGCGAGGTCCGCAAGGGGATCACCGGCAGCGTCTTCTTCATCATCGCCGGGGTCGTCGCCCTCTACAGCACGTTCTTCCTCTTCTTCGCGCTCGCCGAATTGCTCGCCGACCTCGGCATCTACCGGTCGGCGGCCTACGGCATCGTGTTCGCGCTGATGATCCTGCTCGCGGCCGTGTTCGGCTTCCTCGGCTACCGCAAGGTCAGAAAGATCCGGGCGCCCGAGCGCACCATCGGCAGCGTCAAACAGACCGCGGCCGCGCTCAAGCACCGACACGCTGAGCAGGACGTTGACCAACTGACCGCGCGCTGACGTCTTCGGTGACCGCCGCACCCGATCCCTCCAGCGTCCGGTTCGCCGGTCCGTGGACACACCGGGATGTGTCCGCGAACGGCATCTCGCTGCACGTTGCCGAATCGGGGTCCGGTCCCCTCGTGGTGTTGCTGCACGGTTTCGCCGAATGCTGGTGGGTCTGGCGGCACCAGCTGACCGATCTCGCCGGTGCGGGCTACCGCGTGGTCGCCGTCGACCTGCGCGGCTACGGTGACTCCGACAAGCCGCCACGCGGGTATGACGCCTGGACGCTCGCCGGTGACATCACGGGGCTGGTGCGCGCATTGGGTGCGCGGCGCGCCCATCTGGTCGGGCACGCCTGGGGTGGCTTCCTGGCCTGGACGGCGGCCACCCTGCACCCGCGGGTCGTCGAATCGGTCAGCGTGCTGGGCGCGGCCCATCCGCTCGCGTTCCGCGCGGCCATCCTGCGCGGCTGGTACCGGCCGGTGCCGCGCGCCCAGCTGGCGGCGGCCGCGCACCTGTTCCGCTTCCAGCTGCCGATTACGCCGGAGCGCGAGCTGATCGCCGAGGATGCGGCCTCGGTGGAACGCTTCCTGCGGGCCTGGTCGGGTCAGCAGTGGGCGGAAACGCCCGACTTCTCCGACGTGGCAGCACGCCTGCGCTCAGCGATGTTGATCCCTGGCGTCGCGCACAGCGCGCTGGAGTACTACCGGTGGGCGTTCCGTTCCCAGTTCCGGGGCGACGGCAGGAGGTTCGCCGCCGCGGTGAACACGCCCAGCCCGGTCCCGGTGCTCCAACTGCACGGTTCGGCGGACACCTGCATCCTGCCGTCGACCGCGCGTGCCTCAACCGCATGGACCGGTCCCCGCTCCCAACTGCGCATCCTGCACGGCATCGGCCACTACCCCCACCTGGAAGCACCCGCGCAGACGACCAAGCTGCTGCAGGAGTGGCTCGCACCCCCTCGTGCGTGAATGTTGTTGCATGAGCAACCCTGGCCACTCACGACCCGGCCGCTACCGGTCGTGAGTGGCCAGGGTTGCCAGAACAACAACATTCACGCACGAGAGTGCGGGGGTCATGAGGTGCAGGGACCGGTGCCGACCTCGTTCTGCATGTTGGGGGCCTCCTGCACCTCTGCGGCCACTTCATCGGCGGTCAGGGTGAAGCCGGTGTCAGGATCCTGCACTGACGCACCGAAGACCACACCGGTCACGCGACCCTGGGGATCGACCATCGGGCCGCCCGAGTTACCGCTCTTGATCGAGCCCCGCACCGTGAACACGTCCCGGATCACGGTGCTGGAGTCATAGATGTCCGGCCCCTTCAGATCGATCCGCTGGCGTACCCGGGCCGGGGTCGCCGTGTACGGGCCGTCCAACGGATAGCCGAGCACGATCGCGCTGTCCCCGCCACTGGCGTCGACGGGCGCGAAGGGCAGCGCCGGGGCGTTCAGATCGGGCACAGCGAGGATCGCCACGTCAGCACCGGGGTCGAAGTACACCACCCGGCCCGGCAGCAGCGAACCGTCGCTCTCCACAGCGACACGCGCGGTGCCCGCGACAACGTGCGCATTGGTCATCACGCGACGCGGAGCAATCACGAACCCGCTGCCCTCGAGCGCACGAGAGCAGGACGGCGCGTCACCCCGGATCTTCAGCACGCTGGGCCGGACCTGGCGGACCACCTGTGAGGTCTGCAGTTCGGAGTCGGGCGGCTCGACCTCCCCCCGCGGCGTGCGCACGAAGGGCTCGACGATGGCGGGGAACCCGGAGGCGTCCAGCAGATTGCGCAAGTCGTTCGGCAGCCGCTGCGCCTGCGCGGGCATCACATCGTTGACCTTGCCGAGCACCTGCGAGCTGTTGATCGCCGTCGCCAGCCCGGGCAGCCCGCTCACGCTGGTCAGCGGCAGCGCGATCAGCCAGGCGACCACGAACACGACCGCACCCTGCACCACCGCCCCGAGTGCGTTGTCCACCCCGGCCAGCTTCGGCGAGGAGATCCGGTCCTTGATCGTCCGGCCGATCCACACCCCGAACGTCTCGCCGAGCGCGACCAGAAAGACGACCGTGGCTACCACGAAGGCCACCTGAGCCGCCGGGGTGTCGAACATGTCGCCGACCATCGGTGCGGCGAACCGGATGCCGATTATCGCGCCTGCCAGCACGCCGAGGAACGCGGGCAACGCCACTACGACGCCCTGCCGGGCACCGGAAACCGCGGCGAACAGCGCAAGCAACACCACAAGCAGGTCGACCCAGTTCACACTCACTCCAAGATCCTCGCAGTGCTCTCGCGCATCGGGCTCTCGCGCATGTCTGTCATAGCTGCTCGCCGTGTTCGCGCAACGCTTCGTCGAGCGGTCGGACGTCAGTGGCATCCCACTCCCGTTCCCAGCCGCCCAGCGAGATCAGCACGCTGAGCAGTCCCGCGGTGAACCCCCAGACGAACAGGCTGCTGACGGCGAACGCCGGCCCCCGCCAGCCCGCGTCCTCCCGACTGACCTGGAAGCGGTTGGCCGGGTCGGCAAGCCATTCGATCGGCACACGCGCGACGGTCGCGGTCTCGGCCGGATCGACCGCGTGCACCGGGGTCGGCTTCGCCCAGTGCGCGAGCACCGGAGTGACCGCGAAGCCGGACACCGGTACCCACAACTCCGGCAGCAGCGCGACCGGCAGCACCCCGTGCGGATCGAGGCCGGTTTCCTCCTCGGCCTCACGCAGGGCGGTGCCGACCGGACCGTCATCTCCCTCTTCTGCGCCGCCACCAGGGAACGCCACCTGGCCGGGATGCGAATCCAGGCCCTCCGACCTGCGCAGCAGCAGTACGTCGGGACCTTGGGAATCGCCATGTCCATCCCCGAAGAGCACGAGCACAGCAGCGGGCCGGGTGGCCGTTCCGGGCGGCGGCGAATACCGGGTGAACGTGCGCGCGTCCAACTGACCAGCCACGTCGACCAGACCGCGCAACCAGTGGGGTACCTGGGCGGACTCAACGAGCGGGCCCGGCACCGGACCAGTTTCACTCACGCGCGCCTCCGTACACCTCGACGGCTCTGCCTACTTCCTCAACGCTGCGAAGCAGCCGGGGATTCTCGATGAACCGAATCTCGCCGTCCGCGGTCACCAGATACGAGGCGGGCAACGTGCGCGGAACCCGCAGCGCAGCACGGATCGGGCCCCGCTCACCTGCGCCGTCGTGCAGCGAAGGGAGCCGGACGCCGAGCACGGCGAGCAACTCGAGTCCCCCGGCCGCGTCACTGGCGACCTGCACCGGGAGCACATCCACCGCACCTGGCGACGCCGCGTATTCGGCGAGCACGGGCAGCTCCGCGCGGCACGGCGCACACCAGGTCGCCCAGATGTTGATCAACGTCGTCCGGCCGGCCAACGCCGTGCCCAACTCGACGACCGAACCGTCGCCTAGACAGTCAGCGCGCACGTCGTGCAGCGCCGGAACCGGTTCGGCCCCGGCACGCGCCGTCGGACACGGGGGCAACGCTGCCTGCTGCCGTGCGGCGGCCAGCCGCTCGGCGACGCCTTGCTCGGCAGGGGGACCGTCCGAGTCACCACCATTGCCGGTGCGCGGCAACAGCGCGACGAGCACGGCGAGCACAAGCACGCCGAGGGCAAGGGCCCACCGCGCCGAATTGGTCACGGGGTACCTCGCTGCTCGGCGAGTTCCAGCAGCCGCTCGGTTTCCGGCCCCCTCACCAGCGCCGACGCTTCGGCGAACTCGGTAGGCCCGGCACCGAACGACGGGCAGTCCTTGGCCAGCGGGCACGCACCGCAGGCGGGTTTGCGTGCGTGGCAGACCCGGCGGCCGTGGAAGATCACCCGGTGGGAGAGCGCCGTCCACTCCTTGCGCGGGATCAGCTCGCCGATGGCGTTCTCGACCTTCACCGGATCGTCCAACTCGGTCCACCCCCACCGGCGGACCAGCCTGCCGAAGTGGGTGTCCACCGTGATCCCCGGCACATCGAAGGCCTCGCCGAGCACCACATTCGCTGTCTTCCTGCCTACACCCGGCAACGTCACGAGGTCATCGAGCGTGCCAGGGACCGCGCCGTCGAAGCGCTCGACAAGTGCGGCGCCCAGACCGAGCAGCGAGCTGGCCTTGTTCCGGTAGAACCCGGTCGGTCTGATGTGTTCCTCCAGCTCAGCGCGCTCGGCCCCGGCATAGTCGGCCGCGGTCGGGTACCGCTTGAACAAGGCGGGGGTGACCTCATTGACCCGCTTGTCGGTGCACTGGGCGGACAGGATCACGGCCACCAGCAGGTCCAGCGGGGTGCTGAAATCGAGCTCACAGTGTGCTTCTGGATACGCCTCGCCGAGGCAACGCAGCATCCGCCGGGCGCGTCTTACCAGTGACAACCTGCTCTCACCGTCGAACTTGCGACGACGGGCACCGGCTCTGGCACGGCCGGTTCCCTCGCCCGTTTCCGAGGCGCTGTCAACTACGGATGGCACGCGGTTAGCCTACGGGCCGTCGACCGACCCGATTTATCGCCCGCCGACACGCCAACGGCGACCCCTGACGTAGACATCGAAACGACATACGCGAGGATGACACCAGTGCATGAAGGCTCGACCCCGGCCATTGACGATTCCGCGAGGGCTGACGCATGACTGTTTGGTTTGTGATCATGGTCCCGCTGGCAATCTTGTTCTTCGCACTGTTCATGGAACGCGTCGAGAGCAGGCTGCGGAACATCACGGTGCGGGAAACCGACGTCGAGGAGTTCCTGGAGCAGGCGCAGCCCAACGAGGTCGGCGCCCTCTACGGTCAGGGAATCGGCCGCGCGCTGGAAATGTTCCGCCTCCGCAGGCTGGGTGGAAGGGCAGCCAGGCTGCGCCCCCGCCGGACGAACAGCTAGGCTGATCAGCCGGCAGTACCCCGCTGACGTCGACGTCTGCTCACTCGTGTGGGTTTCTTCGACGCGCCATCGGCGGGCCGAAGGGCGCTTTCACCAGCACCCCCTACACTGCACGGTAGTGATCGGCGACACGTCGTCCTCAGCCGAGGGCGACGGTCGCGAGTCGAGTTGGAGGCACGAGGTGGACGAGACCCTGGCCCGCGCGGGCATTTTCCAGGGCGTTGAGCCGGCTGCCGCAGAGGCGCTTGTACAGACCCTGGAAAGCGTGGAATTCCCCCGTGGCCACGTGATCTTCAACGAGGGCGAGCCCGGCGACAAGCTGTACATCATCCAGTCCGGCAAGGTGAAGATCGGCCGCAAGTCGCCGGATGGCAGGGAGAACCTGCTCGGCATCTTCGGTCCGTCGGACATGTTCGGCGAGCTCTCGATTTTCGACCCCGGTCCGCGGACGTCCAGTGCGACGACGGTGACCGAGGTCCGCGCGGTGACGATGGACCGAGCCGCGCTGCGTCAGTGGATCTCCACGCGTCCAGAGATTTCCGAGCAGCTGCTGCGGGTGGTCGCTCGTAGGCTGCGGCGCACCAACAACATGGTCGCCGAACTGATCTTCACTGACGTTCCCGGCCGGGTCGCCAAGGCCCTGTTGCAGTTGGCACAGCGCTTCGGTAGCCAGGAGGCCGGGCTACTCAGGGTGACCCACGACCTCACCCAAGAGGAGATCGCGCAGTACGTGGGCGCATCAAGGGAGACCGTCAACAAGGCGCTGGCCGACTTCGCCCAGCGCGGTTGGCTGCGGCTGGAAGGCAAGAGCGTGCTGATCCTCGATCCCGAGCGCCTGGCCCGACGGGCCAGGTAGGGGTCACCGCATAAGAAAGGGGCCGGGCGCCACCCCCGACGTGGCGCACCGGCCCCATTCTGTTGCGCGGTCCATCCCCCGACGTCCCGCGCTCCCCGCCCTCCGGTCGAAGGCCCCGACCCGTTGCCGGAGGGAGCAAGTGGCGGTTATGCGGTTATGTCAACCATCCACGACCCCTACCCCTTTACTCAAGGTAGTTCACCCTCAAGGACGTTCTTTCTGGCCAGTTGTTGCAGAGAATGGCCAAAAACCCGCCGAATGTTACCCAACCGAGACCAAGCGGATCGATGGGTTCGACAGACAGTGACCGACCTGACCCGAAAATGAGTGGTACCGCCGTACCACTTTGCGGCATAGTGGTACACGTGTCCCAGACTACGACCTTCGCTGACTATCGCACCGCACTTACCGCCTCCGGCGCCCGCGGCCCCGTGCTGGCTTCACTGGCAGCACGACTGCCAATCGCCATGGTCGGGTTCTCCGTGCTGCTCTACGTCCAGCGAGTGACCGGCTCGTTCGCCACCGCGGGCGTGGTGGCCGCGGGCATGCTGCTCGGTGTCGCGGTCGGCTCGGTGGCCCAAGGCAGGATCATCGACCGGCTCGGCCCTACCCGGCCGATCATGATCGTGACCGCGGCATTCGGCATCGCGATCGCCGCATTGGTCACCGCGATCGAGGCCGACGCGCCCACCGCGCTGCTCGTCGGCTTGGCGGCAGTCGCCGGACTGAGCCAACCGATGATCGCGTCGGCCTCCCGTTCCTTGTGGAGCAGGCTGCTGCCGCAGGGATCAGCAAGGGATGCCGCCTACGCCTATGAGGCGATCAGCATGGAGGTCTTCTTCATCCTCGGCCCCGGCATCGCGGGCCTGCTGATGGCGGCACCCTGGGCAGGAACCGGTGTGGTCATCGGCGCTGCTGTCATGGTCGTCGGCTCCTGCGCCTTCGCCCTATGCCCTGCTGTGCTGGCCTGGCGTGCGCGCGGCGACAGCGCGCCGTTGCCGCTGCTGGGGGCGCTGTCCAGCCACGGCATGCGCACGGTGGCGCTGGCCGCGCTGGGCTTCGGAGTCGTGATCGGGTTCGTCGAGGTCGCCGTGCCCGCCACCGCGACAGCGGCAGGCCACAACACCACCGGCGGTCTGCTGCTGTCGGTGTGGTCGTTGAGCTCGGTGATCTTCGGCTTGCTCTACAGCCTGCGCCCGTGGCCACGGCCCATGCAACTGCGTCTGCCGGTGCTGCTCGCGGCATTCGGCGTGCTGGTCGGGCTGCTGGCACTGCCGACCGCGCTCGCGCCGTCGTCGATGCTGATCCTGGCCGGCGCGATGATCTTCGCGGGCTCCTTGATCACGCCCCAGGCCACAGCGCACTCCTCGGCGATCGAACTGGTCGCGCCACGAGGCACCGCGACGGAAGCCTTCGGCTGGATCATCACCGCGGTCATGATCGGCGTTGGGCTCGGCCAATCGATCAGCGGTTATCTGGTCGAAGCCTACGGCCCACCGATATCGTTCATCGCCGCGGCTGTGTCCGGCATGGCGTTGGCCGCGCTGGTTCTCGCCCGCAAAGCGACAGTGGCAACCTCTGCTCGGTCACTCCTGGGAACGGAGGTAGTCCAGCTGGGCGCGCACGCTGAACTCGGCCGGTCCCCACAGCACCGGGTCGACGTCGGCGTAGACCAGTTCGACGATCTCGCGCGGGCTTGCGTCCGGCCCTAATCGCCGAAGCGCCGCACGCACCTGGTTGAGCCGCTGTTCGCGGTGCTCGAGGTACTCCCGGACGGTGCCGAGCAGGTCCGGGATCTCGGGTCCGTGCCCCGGTAGGCCGAGCGTGCCTGCCGGAATGTCGGTCAGCGCGCGCAACGAGCGCAGGTAGTCGCCGAGATCGGACAGCACGGTGGTGCCGCGGCCCAGAATGGTGTCACCGGTCAGCACCTGCGGACGCTCAAGGTTGTCGAGCAGCAGGCTCACCGAATCCGCCGTGTGGCCAGGCGTGTGCAGGACCCGGATACGCAGATCCGCTGCCTCGACAACCTCGTCGGGCTCGAGCGGGCGCGCGTCCCGGCACAGCGCCTGATCGAAGGCCCGGACCGGCGCCTGCACCTGCTGCGCGAACCAGGGTGCGCCGTCGGCGTGGTCCCCGTGGTGATGGGTGACCAGGACCAGTGCGACCTCGCCTGCGGCGGCGATCAGCTTGGCGAGATGCTCCCGATCGTCGTGGCCGGGGTCGACCACCACGCTGCCGGGCGCGCCGGGGGCGCGCAGCACCCAGCTGTTGGTGCCTTCCAGGGTCATCGACGACGGGTTGTTCTCCAGCAGCACCGACGCGAACGGGCTGACCCCCCTGAGTTCACCGTAAGCCGGATGGGTCAGCGCGCTCATCGATCGCTCTCCGTTTCGAACACAACCCGCGCTCCCGCGTCGTCGGCCACCACCCGGGGCAGATACCGCGGCACCGGCCGATCGGCCGCGAACGCGTCGGCCGCGGTGCTGAACTCCGCCAGTTCGGACACCGTCACGAACGTCGGCGGGAGCATGGTGCTGCGGCCTTCCCTGGCATTGGCCAGCGCGTCGGCGGGGCGCACCCAGCCGGAGGTGTCCGCCTCCGTCGTCGCACCGTCGGCGTGCTGCCCTTCGGGCAGCAGGGCGAGGAAGAACCGGGCGTCATAGCGCCGGGGCTCGGCCTCGGGCGTGACCCACGCCGCCCACGGACGCAGCAGGTCTGCCCGAAGCATCAGTCCAGCAGCGGCGAGGAAGGCGGCCAGCGAGAGGTCCCGGGAGATGAGCGCCTCCCGCACATCGTGGTAGGGCACGGCGTCCGCCACCACGTTGTCCGGGCCCGAACCGGCGAGCAGTACCCCGGACTCCTCGAAGGTCTCCCGCACCGCGGCGCAGACCAGCGCGCGGGCGAGCCCCTGCTCGCAGCCGAACCAGTCTGCCCACTGATCGGCGTCCGGGCCCGCCCAGCCGACCTCGATATCTGCGTCCCGCTCGTCCACCCCGCCGCCGGGAAAAACCGTCATGCCGGGGGCGAAGGTCATCGCGGCGACCCGGCGCTGGAGGAAGACCTCGACACCGCGCACACCATCCCGCAGCAGCATCACCGTGGCGGCATCGCGCGGCTGGACGGGCGGGTCGGGCAGCCGCGCGGGCACGAATCCCTCCGGTAGCCGGATCTCCTTCGGCAGGTCGACCACGGTCAGGCAACCTCGCAGATCAACTCAACCTCGACCGGCGCGTCCAGCGGCAACTCGGCGACACCCACCGCGGACCGGGCGTGCTGCCCGGCATCGCCGAAGATCTCGCCGAACAGTTCCGATGCCCCGTTGACCACGGCGGGCTGGCCACCGAAGCTCTCGGCGGACGCGACGAATCCGACCACCTTGACCACCCGCACGACCGCGTCGATGCCCACCAGCGCGTGCACGGCGGCCAGCGCGTTCAGGCCACAGATGCGGGCATGCTCCTTGGCGTCCTCCAGACTGACCGCGTCGCCGACCTTGCCGGACCCGACCAGCGCACCGTCCACAATGGGCAGCTGACCCGAGGTGTAGACCAGCGAGCCGGTGCGTACGGCCGGCACGTAGGCTGCGACCGGCGGCACCACAGCGGGCAGCTCGATGCCGAGTTCGGAAAGTCGCTCACTCCAGCCCATCAGGCGTCCTTCGGCCGCTTGAGGTAGGCCACGTGCTGCTCGCCGGTCGGGTTGGGCAGCACGGTCACCAGCTCCCAGCCATCGGCGCCCCACTGGTCCAGGATCTGCTTGGTCGCGTGGATCAACAGGGGAACCGTGGCGTACTCCCACTTGGTTGCGCTCATGCACGTCCTCGTTTCATCCGTTCGGCACTTGTAGCCCGCAGCCTAGCCACGGTGCGGCGTGCCCGTGTTGAGCGTCGCCTACTGGCCAGTTAACCTCAACGCAACTTCAGACAATTCGAAACAGGTTCAGGAGTAAAGGATGCGTGCGACGAGGCTCGCGATTCCGGCCGTTCTCGCGCTGCTGCTCGCGGTGGTCAGCCCCGCGACGGCGGCGGGCGAGGACGACTACCCGGTGCCGTGGCACTTCGGCCCCGCTATCGCCGCCCAGCTCGCCGACCCGGACAGCCCGGCGCCAACGACTGGTCCTGCTCCCCGAGCGGCGCCCACCCCAACCCGGTGATCCTGCTGCACGGGTTCACCGCCAACCAGACCGTCAACTGGCAGACCTTCTCCCCGCTGCTGGCCAATGAGGGCTACTGCGTGTTCACCCTCACCTACGGCACCAAGGACAACGTCGGCACCCCGCAGTACCAGCCGGGCGGGCTCACGCCGATGGAGGACAGCGCCGAGGAGCTCGCCGCGTTCGTGGACATGGTGCTGGCCGCGACCGGTGCGGCCGAGGTGGATCTGCTCGGCCATTCCGAAGGCACCCTGATGCCCAGCTACTATGTGCGGTTCCTCGGCGGAGCATCGTTTGTGGACAACTACGTCAGCCTGACGCCCCTGTGGGAGGGCACGTCGCTGCTCGGCCTTGCCGCGCTGTACGGGTACGGGGAAGCATTCGGGTTCAAGCCGATCGTGGACGGGGCCTTCGCACCCTGGTGCGGCTCGTGCACCCAGTTCCTGCGCGGGTCGGACTATCTGAAGAAGCTGCACGCGAAGGGGATCTTCGACCCCGCGGTGACCTACACCAACATCGTGACCCGCTACGACCAGGTGGTCGTCCCCTACACCAGCGGCATCGCCGAAGGCGACAACATCACCAACATCGTGTTGCAGGACGACTGCTCGCGTGATTACAGCGACCACGCCGCGGTCGCTGTGGACAAGAACGCGGCAGGTCATGTACTCAACGCATTGGATCCGGCGAACCCCAAGCCCGTCGGCTGCCACCTGGTGACCCCTGTCGGCTCCTGGCAGGCGAGCTGAAGGTGGCCTTCGGTGCC